>CAZUEM010000004.1:54467-61675 GCA_964619155.1 uncultured bacterium | reverse complement strand
CTAGCGTCCCGGCGGCGGCGCGGCCTCGAGGCGCTCGCGCGCGAGGCGTCGCGCCGCCGCGTCCGCGTCGGCGCCGGTCCGGCGCGCGAGCGCGAAGACCTCGCGGAGCGTGGCGCCGACGCGATGGGCGACCTCGGCCTCGGCGCGGGCGCGGTCCCAGCCGTCGGCCTCCATGCGCACGCCGGCCATCGCTCCGCCCGCGCTCGCGACGAAGTCGGGGGCGTACACGATCCCCCTCCGGGCGAGCATCGCCGCGACCTCCGGGCCCGTGAGCGGGTTGTTGGCCCCGCCGGCGACCGCGCGGCAGCGCAGGGCCGCCGCCTCGCCGGGTCCGATCACGCCCCCGAGCGCGCACGGCGAGAACACGTCGCACGGCGTGGTCAGGGCCGCCTCCGCCTCCACCGGCCGGGCGCCGGCCGCGACGGCGCCCTGCAGCGCCGCCGCGGCCGGGTCGGCCACGAGCACCTCGGCGCCGGCGCTCGCGAGCGCGGCCGCGAGCGGTCCGCCCACGCTGCCCACGCCCTGAACGAGCACCGTGCGTCCCGCGGGCGAGGCGTCGCCGAACGCCTCCTCGCAGGCGGCGCCGATGGCGGCATACACGCCGATCGCCGTCGCGGGGCCGGAAGAGCCCGCGCCACCCGCAGCCGGGGTGCGCCCGAAGACCCACGGTGCGCCGGTTCCGGCGATGACGTCCATGTCGGCGGGCCCGGTGCCCACGTCGGGGCCGGTGCGGAAGCGGCCGCCGAGTTCCGCGAGGCGGCCGCCATAGCGGCGAAGCAGGCCGCGCCGAGCCTCCGGGTCCAGCCCGGGCGGCACGGCGATCACGCCCTTGCCCCCGCCCCAGGGCAGGCCGGGAAGCGCGAACTTGAGGGTCATCGCGGCGGCCAGCACGCGGGCGTCGGCCAGCGCGGCCTGCCCGTCGGGGTACTCGCGCATCCGCGTGCCGCCCACCGCGGGTCCGAGGCGCGTGGAGTGGATCGCGATGGCGATCCACGCGCCGGTCGGCTCGTCGCGCTCGAGGAAGGACTCCTCGCCGTCCCAGTCCGGACCGGCCGTCACGCGCGCGATCAGCCGAAGAAGAGGTAGGCGACGAAGACCGCCGCGAGCACGCCGGCGGCCTCGGCGGCGAGCGCGCAGCCGAGCGCGTGCCGGGTCTTCTTCACGCCCACCGCGCCGAAGTAGACGGCGAGCACGTAGAACGTCGTCTCGGTGCTGCCCTGGATGACGCACGAGAGCCGGCCGGCGAACGAATCCGCGCCGTACGTCTTCATGGTCTCGACCATCATGCCCCGCGCACCGCCGCCGGACAGCGGCTTGATGAGCGCGGTGGGCAGCGCGTCCACCCAGCGGGTGTCGAGCGCGAGGTCCGCGACGCCGGACCGGATCCAGGCGAGGAAGGCCTCGAGCGCGCCGCTCGCGCGCAGCGCGCCCACCGCGACGAGGATCGCCACGAGGTAGGGCACGATCCCGACCGCGACCTGGAAGCCCTCCTTCGCGCCCTCGATGAAGGTCTCGTAGAGCGGGACGCGGCGCGCCGCGCCCGCCACGAGGAACGCGGCCACGAGCCCGATGAGGATCACGTTGGCGAGGAGCGTGGACTGGGCCGCGACCGCCACGGCGTCGAGGCGCGAGAAGTACGCGACCAGGCCGCCCATGACCACCGTCAGCGCCCCCAGCCAGCCGAGGACCACCCCGTTCCAGATGTTCAGGCGCTGGATCGAGGCCACGAGCAGCAGGCCGAACACGTCGGCGATGTACGTCGCGATCAGGATCGGCACGAACACGTCGGCCGGGTTCGCCGCCCCGAGCTGGGCGCGGAAGGTCATGATCGAGATGGGCACCAGCGTCACCGACGAGGCGTTCATCACCACGAACAGGACCATGTCGTTGGACGCGGTGTCCGGCGTCGGGTTCAGCCCCTGCAGCTCCTTCATCGCCTTGAGCCCGAGCGGCGTCGCGGCGTTGTCGAGCCCGAGCATGTTGGCCGACCGGTTCATCACGATCGCCCCGGCCGCCGGGTGGCCGCCCGGAATGCCCGGGAAGAGCCGCCGGAAGAGCGGCCCGACGACGCGGGCGATGAGGTCGGTGACGCCGCCCTTTTCGGCGATCTTCATGAGCCCCAGCCACAGGCTCATCACGCCGGTCAGGCCGAGCGCGATCTCGAAGCCCGTCTTCGACGAATCGAAGAGCGAGGCGACCACGGCGCCCATCGCCTCAGGACGCCCGCCGGCGAAGGCCTGGAAGAGCGCGACGGCGAAGGCGACGAGGAAGAAGGCGGCCCAGATCCAGTTGAGCATGGCGCGCAGCATAGGGGGGCGCGCGCGGCGCGGCCAGCGCCGAGTGCGCGCGCCCCCGCCCTCCTACCGGCGCCCGCCGAGCACCGCCTTCTCGTCCTTCTGCTGCGCCTCCCACCAGAAGGGCGGGCGGGCCTTCGCGCGCGGCGCGATCTCGTTCATGGTGGGGCCGTCGTACAGCCGGCCGTTCGCCATCACGTAGCGGATCGACTCGCTGTCGCGGATGTTCGCGAGCGGGTCGCGGTCCAGCACCACGAGGTCGGCGAGCTTGCCGGGCTCGATCGAGCCGATCTCCGCGCCGTAGCCGAGGTGGTCGGCGCCGCCCTTCGTCGCGCACCAGAGCGCCTCGTGCGGCGTCATGCCGCCCTGCACCATGCTCCAGATGTCCCAGTGGGTCCCCAGCCCCTCGCGCTGCCCGTGCGCGCCCACCAGCACGGGCACGCCGGCGCGGTGGAGCTTCGCGGCCTCCTCGGCGACGGCGATGTGGTTCCACTCCTCGTCCGGGGCCCGCTCCGGCCGCCGGGCCCGCGCGTCGAGCACGCGCCGCGGCACGAAGCGCTGGAGTTGCTCGTTCGCCCAGACGTCGGTCCGGGCGTACCAGTAGTGCTCGCCGTCGAGGCCGCCGTACGCGACGTTGAAGGTCGGCACGTAGCCGGTGCCCGCCTGCCCCCACAGCTGCACGACGTCGTCGTACACGCGCTCGATGGGCAGCGAGTGCTCGAGGCTCGTGTGGCCGTCGATCACCATCGTCATGTTGTGCGGATAGAGCGCCCCGCCCTCCGGATAGACGTTCATGCCCAGCCGGCGCGCGGCCTCGAGCACCTGCTGCCGCTGGTCGCGGCGCGGCTGGTTGTAGGACTTGACGCTGGTCGCGCCGTAGGCCTGCATGCGACGCAGGTGCATCAGGGCGTCGCCGAGGCTGTCCACGTCGGCGCGGAAGTCGCCCTTGGCGCCGTAGAGGATGGTGCCGGTCGAGAAGATGCGCGGCGCGACGATCAGTCCGGCGCGCTGCAGTTCGCCCTGCGTGAAGATCTCCCCGGAGTCGTTCGAAGGGTCGTGCAGCGTCGTCACGCCGAACGCCAGGGAGGCGTAGTTCACCCACGAGGCCTCGGGCAGGATCTGGTCGTCCCCCATCGAGCCGTGCCAGTGCGTGTCCACGAACCCCGGCAGGACGGTCCGGCCGGCGACGTCGAAGACGCGGGCGCCGGCCGGGACCTTCACGGACGCCCGCGGTCCGACCGCGGCGATGCGGTTGCCGCGCACGACGACGGTCGCGTCGCGCAGCACCTCGGCGCGGTCGCGCATCGTGAGCACGGTGGCGCCGGTCAGCACGATGCTCCCTTCGGGGCGGTCCAGCGCGACGTCGAAGCCGATGTCGCGCTCGCGGGCCGGGCGGTCGGCGAACGAGTCCCGCGCCCCGGGCGCGAACGCGAACACGTCGGCCAGGTCGCGCGTGAACAGCCGCGGCCCCAGCGCCCACGACAGCGAGCGCGAGTCGCCCGACCAGCCGATCCAGTCGCCCGCGTCGCGCGACAGCAGCCGCACGGGCAGGTCCCGCATGGACGGCCCGACCTCGTAGGGGCGCCCCGCGCGCGTGAACGGCGCGACCCACAGCCGGTACTTCTCGCGGAAGGCGATCCACTTCTCGTCGGGCGACAGGCGCGCCTCGGTGAGGTAGACGCCCTTCAGGTGCGTGTGCTCGTTCGCGCCGTCGAGGTCCACGCTGACGAGCGTGCGCGAGTCCTGGTCCTCGCCCGCGACGTCCACGAGGTAGACCCGGTCGTTCGCGGCCCCGAAGTGGGGCATGTAGCCGCCGCCGCGGAGCTTCCTCGGCGTTCCGCCGGCCGCCGCCACGCGGTAGAGGCCGCGGTCGCGCGTGCCCGCCGGCGAGAAGAGGCCGCCGCCGCCCGCCACTCGGTACACGACGGTCCTTCCGTCGGGCGAGAGCGCCGGCTCGAGGTAGCGGCCGGGCTCGCGCGTCACGGCGCGGCCCGCGCCGGTCGCGGCGTTCGCGATCCGCACCGAACCGAGGCGCTCGTCGTCCCACGTGACGTACACGAGGCTGCGGCCGTCGCGCGACCAGGCCGGGTGGAACTCCCAGTGGTCGGTCTGCGAGGTGAGCCGCCGGGGCCGGCCGTTCGGCAGGTCGCGGACCCAGATGCGCCCGAGCACCGAGTACGCGACGCGGTCGCCCGCGGGCGAGACCGTGACCCAGCGCAGCATGCGCGTGTGCAGCGACTCGGGCGCGACCGCGACCGGGAAGCGGATGGTCTCCGCGAGCGCGCGCGTGTCCCGGACGCGGAACGGGATCTCGCGCGCCGCCCCGGTCGCGACGTCCACGCGGCGGATCCGGCCCTTCGCCCAGAACACGATCGAGCGCGAGTCGGGCGTCCACGCCATGCCCGGGTAGACGCCGTGCACGGCCCACGACTCCTGCAGGTCGCGCTCCATGGGCGCGTACATCGGGCGCTCCGCGCCGGTCGCGACGTCGGCGAGGAACAGGACGCTCTCGCCGCGCACGCGGCGGATGAACGCCACGCTGCGGCCGTCGGGCGAGGGCGTCGGGCGGATGGCGCCGCCGGGGCCTCCGGCGAACGTGGTGACTTCGCCGCTCGCACGGTCCAGGCGCTGGATCGCGTACAGGCCGGTGTTCGAGTTCTTGTTGTACTCGAAGCGCGCGCCGGGCGTGACGTCCATGCTCCAGTAGAGGTAGCGGCCGTCGGGAGAGAACGCGGGCTCGCCCTCGTCCTTCTGTTCCGTACGGCGCTTCGTCATCTGCACGCCCTCGCCGCCCGTCCAGTGGTAGAGCCAGATCTCCCCGGCGCCCGCGGAGCGCGTCGAGGTGAAGTGCTTGCGCGCCGCGAGGTACTGGCCGTCCGGCGTCCACGCGGGGCTGTTGAGCAGCCGGAAGCTCTCCTTCGTGACCGCGCGAGGGCGGCTGCCGTCGCGGTCCATCACCCACAGGTTGTCGCCGCCGCCCCGGTCGCTCGTGAACGCGATGCGCTTCCCGTCGGGGCAGAAGCGCGGCTGCTCGTCCCACGCGAGGCCGGAGGTCAGCGCCTTCGCCTCGCCCCCGCCGATCGGCAACCGGTAGAGATCGCCCATCAGGTCGAACACGATCTCGCTCCCGTCGGGGCTCACGTCCACCGACATCCAGGTGCCGGTCGTGACGTCGAGCGGCACGTCTCGCAGCGCCCCGGGAGGCGCGTCCACCTTCCAGGCGCCGTCCTGCGCGACGGTGGGGGCGTTGCCGCCCGAGGCGGCCCCGAGGGCGCGCGGACCGGGATCGCCCTCCTCGTCCTCGGGGTGGGCGGAGAGCGGCGGGGCCAGCAGTGCGGCCGCGGCGAATGCGGCCAGCGCGAGCGCGCGGAGGGCAGGCTTCATGGCGGACCTCGGGGAAGTCGGGAGGCGTCGGGGGTGATGCGCGCCGCACGATACACGAGCCGTCCCGGGCAGCCGGCGTGCTCGCGCCGGGAAACGACGGACGGGCCCGATTCGGGGACCGGTGCTAGCGTTCCGGCCGTGAGGCAGAGCGCGGCGCCCGGCCGCCGTTGAGCCTCCGAGCGCACCGCGCCTTACCGCCTCACGCGGAAAGGAGGCGAGCGGCAATGAGACCGGTTCGCAAGGGCCGCCTGGCCCGCGGGCTTCCGGCCGCCATGGGGGTTTGCTTCGCCCTGGGCCTTCTGCTCGGCGTCGCGGGGACCGGAGAGGGGGCGCGCAAGCACAAGGCGCCTCCCCCGGCGGAGCCGACGTGGACCATCACGCGGGACGCCCCGGAGGTGCTCGACACCCCGGCCAACCTGCAGCGGGCCTTCAGCGACGAGATGAACGCGCGCGAACGCTACATCGCGTCCGCGCGGCGGGCCGAGGAGGAAGGCTACCCGGCGATCGGGCGCATCTTCCGGGCACTCGCGGTCGCGGAGTCGATCCACGCGCGCCGCACCGTGCAGGCGATCGCGGTCCACCGCGTGCCCGCGCGGGCGCTGCTCGACCGCATCGAGGTCGGCACCACGGTTGAGAACCTCACGCGGGCGATCGCGGACGAGAAGTTCGAGGCGGAGGTCGTCTACCCGGCCTACATCGAGCGGGCACGCAAGGACCGCCAGCCCATGGCGGTGCGGAGCCTGACGCTGGCGCTGGCCACCGAGCGCGAGCACGTCCGCATCCTCGAGCAGGGCCTCGCGCACCTCGGCGAGCGTCCGGCGGCGGCCGCGATCCACGTCTGCCCCTACTGCGGGCGGACCACGGACACCCTGGACTTCCGCAAGTGCCCGGGCTGCTACACGCCCGCGTCACGGTTCCTGAGGCCGGCGTGAGGCCGGCCGGAAAGTGAGGCGCACATGTTCGCGTTTCCCACGGTGCCCGGGTGGGACGGCATCCACCCGGCGCTGGTCATGTTCCCGGTGGCGCTGCTGCTCGCCGCGCCGCTGCTGGTCCTCGCGAGCTTCTTCGCCGGCGGCGCGTGGCGGACGTGGGCGGCAGCGGCGCTCTTTTTGATGGTGCTCGGGACCGTGCTGGCCTGGTTCGCGGTGAGCAGCGGGCACGCCGCCGGGCAGCTCGTGGACAAGACGCGGGACCTCGAGCAGGCGATCCTGCGGCACGAGGCGCTGGGCACGAGCGCCCGCAACCTGTTCACGCTCCTGACCGTGCTCTGGGCCGTGCTGGTGATGCTGCCGGCCTGGCTCAAGCGGCCGCTCCCGCAGGCCCTGCGCATCGGCGTGCACGTGCTGTTCCTGGCCGGTTACGTCGCGTCGGTGGGCGCGCTGGCCCGCACCGCGGACGCGGGCGGCAGGCTCGTGCACGAGCGGGGCGTGCACGCGATGGTCGAGGCCCCGATGGCGAAGATCAATCCCTCTCCCCCGGCGGCGAAGTAGGTCCGGGAGGCCCGGAACCCGGGGGGATCCGGGCGGCGCG
>CAZUEM010000004.1:0-54367 GCA_964619155.1 uncultured bacterium | reverse complement strand
CGGCGCGCGAGTCCTGCTACACTGCGCGCCGCATCGCCGCCCGCGCGTCGGGACGGCGAGCAAAGCCGACCAATCGAGGTCCCGGCGATCGAGGAGCGGAGCATCGCCCGGGGGCCATGACGTACCACGCGGTCCGCTCCGCGGAGGGGTTCCCAATGCCGACCCAGACCGTGCCCCAGAACGAAGCGACGATTTCGTTCGGCGGCAAGACGATCCCGCTTCCCGTCATCCAGGGCAGCGAGGGCGAAACCGCCATCAACATCGAGAAGCTGCGGGCGCAGACCGGCCTCATCACGCTGGACCCGGGCTACGGAAACACGGGCTCCTGCCGGAGCTCCATCACGTTCATCGACGGCGACAAGGGCATCCTTCGCTACCGCGGCTACCCCATCGACGAGCTGGCGGAGAAGGCCTCGTTCCTCGAGGTCGCGTGGCTGCTGATCTACGGCGAGTTGCCGACGCCGAAGCAGCTCGAGGACTTCCGCAACTCGGTCACGCACCACACGCTGCTGCACGAGAACTTCCGCCGCTTCTTCGAGGCGTTCCCGAAGGACGCCCACCCCATGGCGGTGTGCGCCTCGTCGGTCGCCGCGCTGACGACCTTCTACCAGGCGCCCGAGACGGACGCGAACGTCAGCGACTCCGTGGTCCGGCTCATCGCCAAGATCCCGACCATCGCGGCCTACGCGTACAAGCACTCGATCGGGCAGCCGTCGATGTACCCGAAGAACAATCTCGACTACGCCTCGAACTTCCTGCACATGATGTTCGCGACGCCGTGCGAGGACTACCAGCCCGACCCGGTGCTGGCGCGCACGCTCGACATGCTGCTCATCCTGCACGCGGACCACGAGCAGAACTGCTCGACCAGCACGGTCCGCATGGTCGGCAGCTCGCGCGCGAACCTGTACGCGAGCATCTCGGCCGGCATCAGCGCCCTCTGGGGCCCGTTGCACGGCGGCGCCAACCAGGAGGTCATCGAGATGCTGGAGCGCATCGAGGCCGAGGAGGGCAGCGCCGAGAAGTTCCTGTTCAAGGCGAAGGACAAGAACGACACGACGCGCCTCATGGGCTTCGGGCACCGCGTCTACAAGAACTACGACCCGCGCGCCGCGATCCTCAAGAAGCACTGCGAGGAGGTCATCAAGCGCGTGGGCATGTCCAGCCGCCTGCTCGAGATCGCGATGAAGCTCGAGGAGATCGCGCTGCACGACGACTACTTCGTGTCGCGCAAGCTCTACCCGAACGTCGACTTCTACTCGGGCGTCATCTACAAGGCGCTCGGCATCCCGGTGAACATGTTCACGGTGATGTTCGCCATGGGCCGCATGCCCGGCTGGATCGCGCAGTGGCTCGAGATGCGCCGCGACCCGGACTTCAAGATCTGCCGCCCGCGGCAGGTGTACACGGGCGCGACAAAGCGCGAGTACAAGACGGCCGGGTAGCGCCGGCCCGGAAGACCGCCTCACCGGAGCCCGTCCCCGCCCGCGCGGGGGCGGGCTTCTTCACGCCCCTGGCCCGACCTCGAAGGGCGCCGCGAGGACGTGCTCTTCGCAGTCGCCGGGGCCGCCGTCCTCCCAGGCGAGCATGAGCAGCTCCGCGGGCGCGCCGAGCGCGACCACGGGGTGGTGCCAGACGCCGCGCGCGAGGTTCACCCCCCGCCCCGGCCCGCAGAGGAACGCGCGCGCGCCGGCCGCGTCGGGACCTCCGCCGGGCGCCGCGGGCGCGACCACGACCAGCCAGTCGCCGCCGCGCAGCGACGCGAAGAGCTGGCTCGAGTGCGGGTGACGCTCGAACAGCGTGACGCGAAACGGCAGCTCCTGGGGATCGCAGCGGAAGACGGCCACGTTGGGCTCCGCCGCGGCGCGGGTGTTCTCGGGAGCGACGACGCGGTCGCTGCGCCCCGCCGTGCCGAGGTTCACCCGACGGCCCGCCTCGGCCGGCGCGGCCACGACCTGGCCGAACGGCGCGAACGCGGCGGCGTCGAGCGGCTCCGGGGTGACGCGGCGGACGCTCACGAGCCGCGGTACGTCGAGTAGCCGAACGCGCTGAGGAGCAGCGGCACGTGGTAGTGCTCGCCCGGCTCCTCGACGCGGAAGACGATCTCGACGCTCGGGAAGAACGCGGCGCGACCCTGCGCCGCGCAGTACTCCTCGAGGTCGAAGCGCAGGCGGTGCGTGCCCGGGGTGAGCGCTTGTCCCTCCGCCAGCAGCGCCGCCACGCGCCCGTCGGCGTCGCTCTCGGCGGCTCCCACCGGCAGCCAGTCGGGACCGCGGCGCTCCTCGAGCGTCACGGGAATGCCCGCCGCCGGGCGGCCGCGGACCGTGTCCAGGATGTGCGTGCTGATGCCCACGTGTCCTCCTCTTCCGGCTCAGTCCGCGCCGTGCGCGGCGAGCCAGCGGCCGATCCGCAGCCGGGTGATGCGCGCCAGTTCGCGCGCGGCGTGGCCGATCTCGGCCTCGCGATCGTTCGCGAGGCGCTCCTCGAGGGCGTCCGCCAGCTCCCCGGCCCCGCGGCCCGAGGCGCAGGCGATGAACGGGAACCCGAAGCGTTCGCGGTACGCGGCGCTGCCCGCGCGGAGCCGCTCGAGCGCCGAGACGGCGCCCGAGCCGAGCGCGGACTGCTCGGCGCGCGACCACGCCGCGTGCGCCGAGGCGTCCGAGGCCGGCGGCGGCGTCCCGAGTTCCGGGTGCGCGGCGAAGGCCTCGACGAGCTGCGCGGGCGCGAGCGAGCCGAGGACGTCCATCGCCGCGGCGAGCAGCGCGCGCACCGACGGCGCGGGGAGACGCGCCTCGAGCGCCGCGGCGAACGCGTCCGAGGCGCCGAACGCGCGCAACGCCTCGCGGCGCTCCCCCGGCGCGAGCGCGTGCAGCGCGGCGAGCGCGCGGGCCTCGGCGGCCGTGTCCACGGCTTCGCCGAAGGCGCGCAGGCGGTTGACGCCGCCGTGCGGGAAGATGTGCACGCGCAGGTGTGTCACGAGCGCGGGCCGCACGGGAACCAGCCGGTGGCGCCGGTGAGGCGAGAGCGCCGTGCGCTCGATCACCGTGCTCCAGCCCCCGGGCGCCGCGAGGCGGGCGTCGAGGTCCGACTCGGCGATCCCGTCCGCGTCGAGCCCGTCGATGCGCACGGCCTGCGGCGCGTTGCCCTTGAAGAAGTGGGTGTCGAGCTCGAGGTGCTGCACGTGGCCCCGGCGGCCGAGACGGACGACGCACCAGTCCGAACCCGGCGTGCGGCGGCGGCGCGTCTCCCAGCCCTCGCCCATGTCCGCGCCGCGCCCCGGCAGGAGCAGGTTCGCGGGGGGGCCGAAGAAGGCGTCGCTGGCGAGCGCGATCGTCCCGCCGTTCTCGATCGCGGCGAGGTCCACGGAACCGGCGCCGAGGAAGACGTCGGGGTCGGGGCGCACGCGGCCGAAGATCCGCAGGCGCGCCACGCCGCCGTCCGGGTGGATGCGCAGCCGCACGTGGCTCGCGCGCGCCAGCGCGACGGCGACCGCGAGCACGTTGACCGAGTCCGGGGCGACCGCGGTGCGCGGGACGATCTCGACCCAGGCGCGGCCGCCGAGCGCGGCGGCCTCGGCGGCGTTCGCGGCCACCGGCAGCGCGAGCAGGTCCTCGGCCGGAGTGCCCGGGGCCGCGTCCACGGCTTCGAGCGAAACCTCCTGCGGGGCGTTGCCCTTGAAGTGCGTGGTGTCGCACACCACCCCGTCGATCGCCCCGGGCGTACCGAGGCGCACGACCGCCCAGTCGTGCCCGGGCGTGCGTCGGCGCTGCGACTCCCACCCGTCCATCCACTTCCCGCGCTCGGTGTAGGCGCCCTCGCGCCACTCGGGCGCGTGGGGCCGGAGCAGCGCGTCGGCCGGTGCGAAGTAGTCGTCGGTCGCGAACAGCACGAACGATCCGGTGCACTCGAGCGAAAGCTCGGTCAGGTGCGCGAACGCCTCGGGAGGCGGACAGGACCGGGACACGGAACTCCTTTCTTCAGTTCGCCGCGGATGGGCCGGCGGGGCGCCGGACCTCGAGCAGGGCTCCGCCGGGCGGGCCCGGGAAACCCCGGTCGCGATGATAGACGAGACGGCCGCGGAGCCACGTCTCGTGGACGACGCCGCGCAGCGTACGGCCCCGCCAGGGCGTCAGCGGGTGACGGTGGTGCAGGCGGTCCACGTCCACCCGGAACGTGGCGGTCTCGTCCCAGGCCACGAAGTCCGCGTCGGCGCCCGGGACGATCGCGCCCTTGCGTCCGGAGAGCCCGGCGAGCGCGGCGGGCGCCGCGCAGAGCCAGTCCGCGAGCCGTTCGGGGTCGTGGCCGCGCTCGGCGGCGCCGGTCCAGGTCGCGGCCAGCAGGAGCTGCAGCGAGGCGATGCCGCCCCAGGCGGCCATGAAGTCGCCGCGCTCGAGCGACTTCATCCCCTGCGGGCAGGGCGAGTGGTCGCTCGCCACCAGCGAGAGTCCGCCGTCCGCGAGGGCGCTCCACAGGGCTTCGCGGTGCGCGGCCTCGCGGATGGGGGGCGCGCACTTGTAGTGCGTCGCCCGGTCCGGCACCTCGGCCGCCTCGAACGCGAGGTAGTGCGGGCAGGTCTCGCCCGAGAGCGGCAGGCCCTCGGCGCGCGCGCGCGCCACGAGCGCCGCGCCCTCGCGGCTCGAGACGTGGACGACGTGGAGGCGCGCGCCGTGGCGGCGCGCGAGCGAGACGAGCCGCCCGATGGCGTCGGTCTCGGCCTCCACCGGCCGCGACGCGAGCCAGGTGGCATGGGCGCGCGGATCGGCACCCGCGGGCAGGGTGGCCCTGGCGCGATCGAGCGCCGCGGGCCACTCCGCGTGCGCGAGGACGGGCAGCCCGAGTTCCCGCGCCACCGGCAGCACCACGTCGAGTTCGGCCTCGCCCACGTGCGGGAACTCGGGGACCCCCGAAGGGCTCAGGAAGCACTTGAAGCCGGCGACGCCGAGCGCGGCCAGTTCGCGCAGCGGGGCGGGATCCGCCGAGACGATGCCGCCCCAGAGCGCGACGTCCACCCGGCACTTCCCGGACAGCGCCGAGGCCCGGGCGCGTACGCCCTCCGGACCGGTGGTCGGCGGGATGCCGTTCAGGGGCATCTCGACCACGGTCGTGGTGCCGCCGGCGGCGGCCGCCAGCCCCGCGCTCTCCCAGCCCTCCCACTCCGTGCGGCCGGGCTCGTTGACGTGCACGTGCGCGTCCACGACCCCGGGCATGACGAGCAGGTCCTCCGCGTCGTGCACGGGCAGGCCCGCGCCGGTGGAGCCGTGCGGGGCGACGGCGGCGACGCGGCCCGCGCGCACGACCACGTCGGCGGGTCGCGGCGGGCCCCCGGCGAGCACGCGGCCGCCGCGCAGCACGAAGCCGGCGCCGCTCACGGCGCCGCCCGTCCCGCGCGCGACTGCCGCCACGCCCAGGCGCCGAGCGTGCGGCGCTCCTCCTCGGTCATGCCCGTGAGGTTGCCGAGCGGCATGGTCTTCGTCTCGACCACGCGGAAGACGATGCGGTCGGCGTACGCGCGCATCTGCTCGACGCTTTCCAGCACCACGCCCGCGGGCGGGGCCGCGAAAGCCTCGTTACCGGGGCGCGTGGCGTGGCAGCTCGTGCACCGGGCCTGGACGATGGCCCGCGCGGTGGCGTCGTCCACGGCCGGCGCGTCCGCCAGCGCGCGCGCCTCGGGGCCCGGGCCCGGGGGCAGCGTGAGCGCCACCGCGGCCGCGAGTGCGGCGAGCGTGCCCGCGGCCACCGGCCATGGCGCGGTGCGCGGGCCGTTCATGAGGCGCTTGACGCCCGCCCCGAACACGAAGAGCGCCGCGAGCACCGCCCACGCGTGCTCCGCGCTCCAGAGCGACGGGAAGTGGTTCGAGAGCATGACGAGCAGCACCGGCAGCGTCAGGTAGTGGTTGTGGGTCGAGCGCGCCTTGGCCTTCGCGCCGTGCGAGGCGTCCGGCGGGAGGCCTTCGCGGGTCGCGGCCAGCATGCGGGTCTGGCCCGGGATGATCACGAGGAAGACGTTCGCGGTCATGACCGTGCCGACGGCCGCCCCGGTGAGCAGGAACGCGGCGCGCGGCGAGTACACCCGGCCGAGCGCCCACGCGAGCGCGGTGACGAGCGCGAGCCCGGCGAGCGCGAACGCCGCGCCGCGCAGGCCGGGCACGCGGCACAGGCCTTCGTAGAGGGCCACCGAAGCGGCGAGCACCCCGAGGGCGATCGCCACCGCGGCCCCGTGGGCGAGGCCCGATTCGGCGGGCAGGAGCATCGCGCGCCCGCCGAGGCCGTAGACGACCAGCAGGAGCAGCACGCCCGTGATCCAGGTCCAGTAGCTCTGCCACTTGAACCAGTGGAGCCGCTCCGGCAGCCCGCCCAGCGTGCGGTGCTTGACGACCTCGTAGAAGCCCCCCGAATGCGTCATCCACAACTCGCCCGCGACGTCGCCCTCGCGCGTCCGGGCCGGCCGGCGCAGCGAGGCGTCCATCCACATGAAGAGGAACGAGTCGCCGATCCACATGATGGCGGCGATCACGTGGGCCCAGCGCAGGACGAGGTTCAGCCACTCGTGGACGAAGTTCATGGGCCCGCGGGGTTGGAGGATGGGCGGCGCGAGAATGCGGCAATGTAGCGACCGGCCGCGGGGCCCCACAAGCGAAAGCGCGGCCCCTCCGCTCCCCGCGGAAGGGCCGCGCCCGGAAGCGCCAGCCCCGTCAGCCGGCCAGCGTGACCATGAGCGCCTTCTGGGCGTGCAGGCGGTTCTCCGCCTGGTCGAAGATCGCCGAGTTCGGGCTGCGCGAGGTCTCGTAGTCGAGTTCCTCGCCGTAGTGCGCCGGCAGGCAGTGCAGCAGGATCGCGTCCTTGCGCGCCAGGCCCATCACCGAGGCGTTGACCTGGTAGTGCTTGAAGGCCTGCTTGCGGTGCTTCATCTCGGCCTCCTGCCCCATGCTGGTCCAGACGTCCGTGTAGATCACGTCGGCGTCCTTCGCCGCGGCCGCGAGGTCGGCGGTCGCCGACAGCTCGGCGCCGCTGCCGCGCGCGAGCCGCCGCGCGTCCTCGAGCACCTCGCCCGAGACGGCGAACTCCTCGGGGCCCGCCACCACGCAGTGCATGCCGGTCAGGGCCGCGCCGTAGAGCAGGGAGTTCGCGACGTTGTTCCCGTCGCCGACGAACACGGCCTTGAGGCCCTTGAGGCGCTTCTTGCGCTCCTGGATCGTGAGCAGGTCGCCGAGGGCCTGGCACGGGTGCTCGTGGTCGGAGAGCCCGTTGATGACCGGCGCGCTCGAGTAGCGGGCCAGCTCCTCGACGATGACGTGCGCGAACACGCGGGCCATGATCACGTCGGCCATGCGCGAGAGCACGATGGCGATGTCCTCGGTGGTCTCGCGCTGGCCGAGCTTGATGTCGTCCGGCCCGAGGTAGATCGCGTGGCCGCCGAGCTGGGTCATGCCCGCCTCGAACGACACGCGGGTCCGCAGCGAGGGCTTCTGGAAGATCATCGCGAGCGTCTTGCCCGCCAGCCGCGGGTGCGGGCGGCCCTGCTTCTGGTCGCGCTTGAGGGTCTCGGCGAGGTGCAGCACGCCGAGGGTCTCGTCGGCGTTCAGGTCCTTCACCGAGACGTAGTGGCGCAGCCCGGTCTTCGGGGAGCGCGGCTCGGGTTTCAGCATGGTCGCCATGGATGGTCCTCGCGGCCCGGGCCGTGCCCGGCGCCGACCGGCCGCCGGGCCCCGCCCGGCGGCCGCAGGGGGTCGCTCAGGCCAGCACGCGCGCGATGCGCTCGCTGGCCCACTCCAGATCGGCCGGGTCGATGACGAGCGGCGGCGCGAGCCGCAGGACGCTCTCGACGGTGTCCTTGCACAGCAGTCCCTCGGCCTTGAGGCGCTTGGCGTACTCCTTGGCCGGGCCCGCCTCGGGCTTGAGCTCGATGCCGATGAGCAGGCCCTTGCCGCGGATCTCCTTCACCACGGACAGCCCGCGACGGCGCAGGTCGTCGGCGAACGTGCGGCCCAGGCTTTCGGCGCGCTCCGCCAGGCGGTCCCGTTTCAGGATCTTCATGGCCGTGCGGGCCACCGCGCAGGCGAGCGGGTTGCCCCCGAACGTGCTGCCGTGGTCGCCGGGCTCGAACACGCCGAGCACCTCGCGCGAGGCCAGCACGGCCGAGACCGGCATCATGCCGCCTCCGAGCGCCTTGCCCAGCATGAGCACGTCGGGCTTCACGTCCTCGTGGTCGCACGCGAGAAGCCGGCCCGTGCGGGCGAGCCCGGTCTGGATCTCGTCGGCCATGAACAGCACGCGGTGCCTGCGGCACAGCTCGGCCGCGGCCTTCAGGTACCCGGGCGGCGGCACGACGATGCCGCCCTCGCCCTGGATGGGCTCGACGAGGAAGCCGACCGTGTTGGGCCCGATCGCCTTCTCGAGCGCGGCGACGTCGCCGTACGGGATCAGCTTGAACCCGGGCGTGAACGGCCCGAATCCGTCGCGGTACTGCGCGTCGTCCGAGAAGCCGACGATCGTGATCGTCCGGCCGTGGAAGTTGCCGAGGCAGGTGACGATCTCGGCCTTGCCCTCGGGCACGCCCTTGACCTTGTAGCCCCACTTGCGGGCGGTCTTGAGCGCGGTCTCCACCGCCTCCGCGCCGGTGTTCATCGGCAGCACCAGCTCCTGCCCGGTGAGCTCGGTGATCTCCTCGCAGAACGGGCCGAACTGGTCGTTGTGGAAGGCCCGGGACGTGAGCGTGAGCGTTTCCGCCTGGCGCGTGAAGGTCTCGACCAGCTCGGGATGGCAGTGCCCGAAGTTGACCGCCGAGTAGGCGCTCAGCATGTCGAGGTAGCGGTGGCCTTCGACGTCCTCCACCCACGCGCCCTGGCCGCGTGCGAGCACGACGGGCAGCGGCGCGTAGTTGCGGGCGCTGTAGTACTGGACGAGGGCGATGTGGCGGGCGGTCTCGGAATCCACGGCCGCCGCGGCCGGGCGGGGATCAGTGGCCGGCATGACGTTCCTCCTGGGACGCCTCGGTCGAACGCGCATGCCGCTCGAGCGCCTGCTCGATGGCGCGCGGCAGCACCGTGTGGTCCGCTTCGTCGAGTTCGTAGAGCGCGCGCGTCGCGGGCTTGTCGATCTTCACCACGCGCGCGAGGTCGATCGGGGTGGCGACGAGCACGCTGTCGCAGGGCACCGCGGCGATGGTGGCGCGCAGTTCCTCGACCTGGCGCTCGCCGTAGCCCATCGCGGGCAGCACCTGCGAGAGGTGTCCGTACTTCTCGAAGACGCCCTTCAGCGAACCGACCGCGTACGGGCGCGGGTCCACGATGGCGGCGGCCCCGTGCGTGCGGGCGGCCACGAAGCCGGCGCCGTAGCGCATCTCGCCGTGGGTCAGCGTCGGGCCGTCCTCGACCACGAGCACGCGCTTGCCGGCGACGAGGGACGGGTCGCGCACGGTGACCGGCGAGTTCGCCCGCAGGACCACCGCCTTCGGGTTCAGCCGGCGGATGTTCGCCTCGACGGCCTCGACGCTGGCCGCGTCGGCGGTGTCCACCTTGTTCACGATCACGAGGTCGGCCATGCGCAGGTTCGCCTCGCCCGGGAAGTAGCGCATCTCGTGCCCCGCGCGGTGCGGGTCGGTGACGACGATGTCCAGGTCCGGGCGGTAGAACGGCAGGTCGTTGTTGCCGCCGTCCCACAGGATCACGTCGGCCTCGCGCTCGGCCGCGTGCAGGATGACCTCGTAGTCCACTCCGGCGAAGACGAGGCTGCCGGCCGCGACGTGCGGCTCGTACTCCTCGCGCTCCTCGATGGTGCACTGGTGGGCGTCCATGTCCGCCATGGTGGCGAAGCGCTGGCACACCTGCCGGCGCAGGTCGCCGTACGGCATCGGGTGGCGGATGACCGCGACCTTCAGCCCGAGGCCCGAGAGGATCTTCGCCACCCGGCGCGACGTCTGGCTCTTGCCGCAGCCGGTGCGCACCGCGCCGACCGCGATGACCGGCTTGGTGCTGTGCAGCATGGTCTGGCGCGGCCCGAGCAGGCGGAACTCGGCCCCGGCGGCATGCACGCGCGAGGCCATGTGCATCACGTGCTCGTGCGAGACGTCGGAGTAAGCGAACGCCACCTGGTCCACGGCGAGGTCGCGGATCAGCGACTCGAGCTGGTCCTCGGGGTGGATCGGGATGCCGTTCGGGTAGGCCGGCCCGGCGAGCTCGGCCGGGTAGGTGCGGCCGGCGATGTCCGGGATCTGCGCGGCGGTGAACGCGACGACTTCGACGTCGCGCTGGCGCTTCCACCAGACGTTGAAGTCGTGGAAGTCGCGTCCCGCGGCCCCCATCACGAGGGTGCGGAGCTTTCTCGGCGCGGTCATGGCGGGTCCTCTCGAGCATCGAGCGGCCGCCGCGAGCCGTTCGGACGGATCCGCCGCCCAGCCTCACCCGCACGCGGGGCCGGCACCGGAACGCACGCTCGCGCGGATTGCGATGCGCTACCCCCCGCCCGCTGCATCCCGCAGGCCAAAGCCGGGCGGCCGCCCCGCCGATAACGCCCGGGGTTGAAAATACGAAGGTTGCGCCCGCGCCCTGAAGGAAATCCCCATCCGGCCTCAACGCCCGGGGGGAACGAACCTGCCACCGTGGCACGGCCCATTCCCAAAACGGCAGGACGGCGGCGGGTGTCCGGGGTGCGTGCTAAGGTGCGCGCAAACGAAAGGGGTGCTCGGGGATGCTCGACAGGGACGTGCTCCGGCTGGACGCGCCGGCGGCGGTGGCGGAGATCGCGGAGGCGATCCGCGGGCAGGTGCTGGGGACGCTCAAGCGCCGCGGCGTCGTGGTCGGGGTCTCGGGCGGCATCGACAGTTCGGTCACCGCGGCGCTGTGCGCGCGCGCCCTCGGCGGCGAGCGCGTCCTCGCACTCCTCATGCCCGAGCGCGACTCCTCGGGCGAATCGCTGGCGCTCGGCCGGGCGCTCGGGGAGGCGTTCGGCATCCCGACGCTCGTCGAGGACATCGCGCCCGTCGTGGCGGCGGCCCGGTGCTACGAGCGCCAGGACGAGGCCATCCGCATGGTCTTCCCCGACTACGAGCCGGGCTGGCGCTTCAAGGTCACGCTGCCCTCGATCCTCGAAGGCGAGCGGCTGAACGTCTCCGAGTTGACGGTCGAGACTCCCGGCGGCGAGCGGCGCACGGCGCGCATGCCGCTCAAGCCCTACCTGCAGCTCATCGCCGCGACCAACTTCAAGCAGCGCATCCGGAAGATGATGGAGTACTACCACGCCGACCGGATGCACTACGCCGTCGCAGGAACGCCCAACCGGCTCGAGTACGACCAGGGTTTCTTCGTGAAGCAGGGCGACGGGGCCGCCGACTTCAAGCCGATCGCCCACCTCTACAAGACCCAGGTCTTCCAGCTCGCCGGGCACCTCGGCGTGCCCGAGGCGATCCGGCTGCGAACCCCGACGACGGACACGTTCCCGCTCCCGCAGACGCAGGAGGAGTTCTACTTCGCCCTCCCTCACGACCGCATGGACCTGTGCCTGTACGGCCGCAACCACGGCGTGCCGGCGGCCGATGTCGCCCCGGCGGTCGGGCTCTCGGCGGAGCAGGTCGAGCGGGTCTACCGCGACATCGACCAGAAGCGCCGCGCCACGCGCTACCTCCAGCTCCACCCGCTGCTCGTCCACGAGGTCCCCGAGGTGAGCCACTGATGTGCGGCATCGCCGGCGTCGTGACGGTCGGCGGGGCGCACGAACCGGTCGCCTTCGGGACGCTGGAGCGCATGGCGGCGGCGCTGCGCCATCGCGGACCGGACGAGGCGGGCGCCTACCGCGAGGACCGCGCGGGGCTCGCGCACGCCCGGCTCTCGATCATCGACCTGTCCACCGGCCAGCAACCGCTCGCGAACGAGGACGCGACCCTCTGGATCGCGTTCAACGGCGAGATCTTCAACTACGTCGAGCTGCGCGCCGAGCTCGAGGCGCTCGGGCACGCGTTCCGCACGCGCAGCGACACCGAGGTCATCGTCCACGCCTGGGAGGCGTGGGGCGACGACGCGTTCCGCCGCTTCAACGGCCAGTGGGCGGTGGCCCTGTGGGACGAGCGGGCCGGGCGGCTGGTGCTCGCGCGGGACGCGCTCGGCGTGCGGCCGCTGTACTACGCCGAGCACGGCGGGCGGGTGTGGTTCGCGAGCGAGGTGAAGGCGCTCTTCGCCGGCGCCCCGGACCTGCCGCGCGCGCTCGACCCGCACGGCCTCGCGGAGATCTTCACGTTCTGGTCCACCGTGCCGCCGCGGACCGTGTTCGCGGGCGTGCGCGAACTGGAGCCGGGCCACCTGCGCGTGTACGAGGGCGGCCGGGCCGAGGACCGCGAATGGTGGGCGCCGAGCTACCCGGAGGCCGGCCGCGGGGAGTTCGCGGGCTCGTTCGAAGACGCGGCCGGGGCGGTGCTCGCCGCGCTCGAACGGGCGTCGCGCCTGCGCATGCTGCGCTCGGACGTGCCGGTCGGCAGCTACCTCTCGGGCGGGCTCGACAGCTCGCTCGTCGCGGCGCTCGGGCGAAGGGCCGCCGGAGGGAGCTTCCAGACGTTCTCCCTGCGCTTCGAGGACGCCGAGTACGACGAAACGGCCTACCAGCGCCTGGTCGCCGGCGAGCTGGGCAGCACGCACCACGAAGTCGTGGTCTCGCGCGCGGACATCGCGCGCGTCTTCCCGGACGTGATCGCGCACACGGAGCGGCCGCTGCTCCGCGCCGCCCCCGCCCCGCTCTTCCTCCTCTCGCGGCTCGTCCGCGAGACGGGCATCAAGGTCGTGCTCACGGGCGAAGGCGCCGACGAGATGTTCGCGGGCTACGACCTGTTCCGCGAGGCGCGCATCCGCCGCTTCTGGGCGCGGCAGCCGCGATCGGAGGCGCGTCCGCGGCTGCTCGAGCGGATCTACCCGTGGCTCGAGCGCTCGCCGGTCGCGCGGGGCGCGATGGCGCGGCGGTTCTTCGGGCAGGACCTGGAGGGGTGGCGCGCGCCCGGCTTCGGCCACGCGCCGCGCTGGCGGGGAGCGGCCGCGCTGCAGCGCCTGCTCGCCCGCGACGTGCGCGAGGCGCTCGCCGGGAGCGATCCGGCGGGCGCGCTGCTGGCGCGGCTGCCCGAGGCGTTCGGGCGCTGGACGCCGCTCGCCGGCGACCAGTACCTCGAAGTGCGCACGCTGCTGTCGGCCTACCTCCTCTCCTCGCAGGGCGACCGCATGCTGATGGCGAACTCGGTCGAGGGCCGCTTCCCGTTCCTCGACCGCGACGTGGTCGCGCTCGCGAACTCCCTCCCCGACCGCTACAAGCTCGCCGGCCTCGACGAGAAGGCGGTGCTCAAGCGCGCGGCCCGCGGCCTCGTGCCGCCCGCCGTCCTCGAGCGCAAGAAGCAGCCCTACCGGGCCCCCGACGCGGTTTCGTTCAGCGGCGGCGGCGCCCCGGCGTGGGTGGACGAGGTGCTGGCCCCGCCGGCGCTGGCCCGGGCGGGAATCTTCGACCCGGAGCTGGCCGCACGGTTCCATCGCAAGTGCCGCGAGCGGGCGCTGGAGAGTCCGTTCTCGAATGCCGACAACATGGCACTGGTGGGGATCCTCTCCACCCAGCTCCTCTCCCGGGACATGATCGAGCGCGCGCCGGCGCCCGGAGCGCCGCTACGGCTCGACACCCGGATCGACCGTTCCTCGAGGTCCCGCCCGTGAACCCGGCCGGCATGGTGCAGCGCCACCCCGCGGCCTCGCCGCTCGTGCAGGATTTCCTCGCCGACTCGGCGCGGCGGCTCCCGGACAAGGTCGCCCTCGTCTGCGATGGCGAGCGGCTCACGTACCGCGAACTCGACGCCCGCACCGACGCGCTCGCCCGCGCCCTCGCCGGGCGGGGACTGCAGCGCGGGGACCGGGTGGTGATCTTCGCCGACAACACGGTCCAGGCCGTGGTCGCCTACTGGGCGACGCTCAAGGCCAGCGCCGTGGCGTGCGTCATCAACTCGCAGACCCGGGCCGAGAAGCTGTCGCGCATGCTCTCCGACAGCGGCGCCGCGGCGCTCGTCACCGACCGGCGCCACGCGGCGACGTTCGCGGACCCCGCCGCGGCGGCGGGCGACCTGCGCACCGTCGTGGTCTCGGGCGAGGTGGAGCCCGCCCTCGCGGGGCGCCTGAGCGGGTTCCTCGCCTGGGACGAGGCGCTGGCCGCCGAAGGCGCAGGCCCGCCCCCGCGGCTCAACCTCGACCAGGACCTCGCCTCGATCATCTACTCCTCCGGCACGACCGGGGAGCCCAAGGCGATCATGCTCTCGCACCGCAACATGCTCGCCGCATCCGCCTCGATCGCGGCCTACCTCGGGAACGGCGAGGACGACGTGGTGCTGAGCGTGCTGCCGCTCTCCCTCACCTACGGCGTCTACCAGATGCTGGTCGCCTTCCGCACCGGCGCGCGGCTCGTGCTCGAGCGGTCGTTCGCCTACCCCGCGCAGGTGCTCGCGCGCATGGTCGCCGAGGGCGTCACGGGCTTCGCCGGCGTGCCGATGATCTACGCGGTCCTCCTGCAGACGAGAAACCTCGCGGACTACGACCTCTCGCGACTGCGCTACCTGACGAACGCCGCCGCGGCGCTGCCCGTGCCCCACCTGCAGGGCATCCGCGAGCGGCTGCCGCACGTGCGCTTCTTCTCGATGTACGGGCAGACGGAGTGCGCCCGCATCTCGTACCTGCCCCCGGAGGATCTCGACCGCAAGCCGGCGAGCATCGGCGTCCCGATCCCGAACACCGAGTTCTGGATCCAGGACGAGCAGGGCCGCCGGGCGCCGGCGAACCAGGTGGGCGAGCTCGTGGTGCGCGGCGCGCACGTCATGCGCGGCTACTGGCGGCGGCCGGAGGCCACGGCGGAGCGGCTCAAGCCCGGCCCGGTGCCCGGCGAATGGGTGCTGCACACGGGCGACCTCTGCCGGATGGACGAGGAAGGCTACCTCTATTTCGTGAGCCGGATGGACGATATCATCAAGAGCCGCGGGGAAAAGGTCTCGCCCCGCGAGGTCGAAAGCGCGATCGCCGCCATTCCCGGGGTGGGCGAGGTGGCGGTCGTCGGCGTGCCGGACGAGATCCTCGGGCAGGCGGTCAAGGCGTTCATCGTCCGCCGCGAGGGCGCCGAACTGAGCGAGAAGACGGTGCGGCTCGAGTGCGAGAAGCGGCTCGAGTCGTTCATGGTGCCGAAGTACGTGGCGTTCGTGGCCGACCTCCCGCGCACGAGCGGCGGGAAGGTCAGGAAATCGGAACTCAAGTGACGGAATCCATGGACACGAGAAAGCGGGTGCGCGAGTTCGTGACGGGGAACTTTTTCGTGCAGGATGCCGCCGGGCTCACCGACACGGCTTCCCTGCTCGACCTGGGCGTGGTGGACTCGACCGGCGTGCTCGAGATCATGGGGTTCCTCGAGACGACCTTCGGCGTGACGGTCGAGGACGACGAGATCGTGCCCGAGAACCTCGACTCGATCGAGCGCATCGCCGCGTTCGTCGAGCGCAAGCGCAAGGCGTCGTGAGGCGCCGCGGCGGCGATGCGCGGCCCGGACGGGAGGCCCCGATGAAGCGGACGGTGAAGGCGGCGGTGGCGGTCGTCCTGCTGGCGGCGCTCGCCGGCGGATGCTCGCCCGGCGGCGGCGACGGCGGACAGGAGGTCGTGCGGATGGCGCGGTTCGAGGACGTGCCGGACTCGGCGTGGGCGGCGCTGGCGGCGACGCGGATCTACTTCGGGCACCAGTCGGTGGGCGGAAACGTCATGGACGGCGTGCGCGAGATCGCGGACGCCCGTCCGGAGCTGGGCCTGCGCGTGCTCGACGCCGCGCCGGCGGACAGCGTCGGTGCGATCGTGCACGGACTGGTCGGCCGCAACGGCGACCCGGCGCTCAAGACCGACGACTTCGCCCGCAACGTCGCGGCCGGCGCGGCGGGCCCCGTGCGGGTCGCGTTCCACAAGTACTGCTACGCCGACATCATCGACACGACCGACGTGGAGCCCGTCCTGCGCCACTACCGCGAGACCATGGCGCGGCTGGAGGCCGAACACCCGGACGTGGCGTTCGTGCACGTCACCGCCCCGCTGGTGCGCGTCCAGGCCGGCCCGCGCGCGGCCCTGAAGAAGCTGCTGGGCCAGGCCCCGGGCCGCTACGCGTCCAACTTCAAGCGCGAGGAGTTCAACGAGGCGCTGCGGCGCGAATACGGCGCGAGCGGGCGCCTCTTCGACCTCGCCGCGATCGAGTCGACGCGGCCCGACGGCACCCGCGAGACCATCGCGCTCGGCGGCCGCACCGCGTACGCCATGTTCCCCGGCTACACGGACGACGGCTCGCACCTGAACGCCGAGGGCCGCCGCCGCGCCGCCGAGGCGCTGCTCGCGCTGCTCGCCGGCCTCCCCGCCCGCCGTTGACTTCGATCCCCGCGCGCGGAGGCGCCCCCTCCGCGCGCTTCCCATTCCCCCCGCGGCCGACGGCCGCACGACCCCGGACGGCGGCGTGAGCGCGAGCGAGACTGCGATCCGCGTGGTGCCGTTCGAGCCGTCGCTCCTCGGCCCGGTCCGGGACTTCTCGGAACGCTACTGGACGCGCCCGCGGGAGGACGCCTACTACCGCTGGCGCTACCTCGAGCCCGCCGGCATCAGCCGCATGTTCGTCGCCCTGCGCGGCGGGGAGTGCGTGGGCACGCTGTTCGCGCTGCGCAAGACGTGGCGGCTCGCGGGCGCGGCGGAGCCCGTGCTCGAGGTCTTCGACTGGCACGCGCTGCCCGAACTGCGCGGCACCGGGGCGGGCATCCGGCTCATGCGCGCGATGATGCGCTCGCCCGAGCGCGTGATCTCCATCGGCGGCACGGCGGACGTGCACGCCACGCTGCCGCTCATGGGCTGGCAGGCGCTCGGCGAGGCGCACGCCTTCGAGCTGCCGCTCAGCGCGGACGTGCTCGCCGAACGCGTCGCGCACGCGACGAGCCTGCCGCAGGGCCTGGCGCGCGTCGCGGTCGCCCCCCTCGCGGGGCCGATCTTCGCGCCCCGCCCGCTGCCGGCGCCCGGGAGCGGCTCGGTCGGCGTGTCCGACGTCCCGCCCGAGGGCGTCGAGGCGCTCTACGAGGGGGACACCGGGTGCGGCTACGTGCAGCAGCCCGATCGCGAGGTGCTGGCGTGGCTCACCGCCAGCCGCTGGAGCGGCCGCTGGCGCTACCTCGCGTTCCGGCTCGACGGACGGCTGCGCGGCTGGGCGATGACGCGGCTCTACCAGGGCAAGACGGGGCTGCAGGGCTCGCTGGTCGAGGTCTTCGCGCCGCGCGCCGACGTTCCGCTCTACGCGTGGATGGTCTCGGAGGCGTGCCTGTCGTTCGCGCCCGAGCGTCCGAGCCGCATCCTCGCGCGCGCGAGCTGCCCGCTGCTGCGCGAGGCGCTGGTGCGGAACCGCTTCCGCCACGCGGGCGTGGACGCTCCCGTGCACGCGTGGCCGGCGTTCGCGGGCCTGCCGCCCGCGCACGTGCACGTCACGTTCCTGCACTCCGACGCGCCCATCCAGCCGTTCGACCCCGCGCCCCACGACGTGCACGCCGCGTGAGCGCCCCGGCCGAGAAGCCCCCCGCCCGCGGCATGGCGGCCACCGCGGCCCTGAACGCGGCCACCAGCCTGACGGCGCGCGTCGCGAACATGGTGGTGGGCATCGTGCTCACCCCCTTCGTCCTGCACGGCATCGGCCGCGAGCTGTACGGCATCAGCGCCGCCGCCGGCTCGGTCCTCGAGTACCTGTGGCTGCTGCGCGGCGGGCTCGGCACGGGCATGCGGCGCTACGTCACGGTGCACTGGCACGCCGGCGAGCGCGACCTCGCGCAGCGCTACTACTCCGCCGGGTTCTGGTGGGCGTCCGTGCTGCGGCTCGCCGTGGTCGGCATCGGCATCGCGGTCGCGCGGCTGCTCTGCGCGTTCATGAAGGTCGAGCCGCACCTGCTCACCGACGCGGTCGGCGGGCTGGTGCTCATCTTCCTCAGCGCCGGGGTGATGGACGTGGGCGCGATCCTCGAGGTCCCGGTCTACGTCACCGGGCGGACCTCGCGCATCTCGCTCGTGCGCATCGCCCAGGCGCTGCTGCGGGTCGGCTTCGTGGTGCCCGCGTTCCTGCTCTTCGTGCCGAGCCTGCGGGTCTACGCCGCCGCGGCGCTGCTCGCCGAGATCGCGGGCACGGTGCTGCTGGGGTTCGTGGCCGCGCGCAGCCGGGTCGTGCCGCGGATCGTCCCGCCGCTCGAGTTCGGCGACCGCGAGGTGCGGCGGGCGCTCTTCGCGTTCAGCGGCCTCGGCGTGCTCTCGCAGGTGGCCTCGATCCTTTATCTCGCGACCGACAACCTGCTCATCGGCGGCCTCTACGGCCCGGCGCGCGTGACGGAGTATTCGCTCGGAACGCGCTGGGCGCCGATGATCCAGGGCTTCCTTTGGGCGGGCGTCTCGGCGCTGACGCCCCTGCTCACGCAGATGGAGGCGCGCGGCGACCTCGAGCGCACGCGGGCGGTCGTCCATCGCGCGGCGCGCATCACGAGCGCGATCGCGGTGCCCGTCTGCCTCGTGCCGTGCATCCTCGGCGACGTGTTCCTCGCCCGCTGGGTCGGACCCGATTACGCGCACTGCCAGCAGTACATGATGGCCGTGCTGCTGCCGATGCTCGTCGGCATGCCGCTCGAGCCCACCTGGATGGCGATGATGGCGCGCGGCCAGATCGGCCGCATCGCCGCCGGCGACGTGATCGCCGCGGTGACCAAGCCCGCGATCGGCCTCGCGCTGGCCCTGCCGCTGGGCCTGGGGCCCATGGGGTTCGCGCTCGGCCACGCCGCGGCGGTGCTGCTCAAGAACCTGCTGCTGCGGCCGCTCCTCAACCGCGGCGACTCCACGATCCCGTCCATCCGCGGCTCGCTCGCCTCGCTCGCGCCCGCTCTGGCGGGCGGCGCGCCGGCCCTGGCGCTCCTGTGGTTCGCGAAGCCCTGGTACGGCCACTCGCTCGCCACGGTGCTCGGCGCGGGCGTCGCGGGCGGCGCGCTCTGCCTGGCCGGCTCGACGCTGGCCGCGGTCGGCTGGGCCGAGACGCGCATGCTGGCCGGCTCGCTGCTCGGGCGGCTGCGCCGGAGCTGAAGGACCGCGGGCGCGCACTCGCCCGCGGGGCGGCGCGCGCGCTAAGGTGCCGGCTCCCGATCCGCACCCGGAGGGCCGCATGGCGATCGAGCACCTGACCGAGCAGCAGGTCCGCGACTGGAGCCGCGAGCAGAAGGACCGCTGGTGGCTGGAAAAGGTCTACCGCGGCGACATGCCGCAGCTCACGGTCCGCGCCGCGCTCACGGGCTTCGTCCTCGGCGGGCTGCTGAGCGCCACGAACCTCTACGTGGGCGCGATGACGGGCTGGACGCTCGGCGTCGGGCTGACCTCGGTGATCCTGTCGTTCGCGCTCTACCGGCTGCTCGCGACGCTCGGCGCGAAGGACATGACCATCCTCGAGAACAACGCCACGCAGTCGGTGGCGACCGCGGCGGGCTACATGACCGGGCCGCTCACCTCGGGGCTGGCGGCCTACATGTGGATCCAGAACGAGCCGCTGCCGTGGCTGCCCATGCTGGCCTTCAACGTCGTGCTGTCGCTGCTCGGGGTGCTGGTCGCCTTCCCGATGAAGCGGATGTTCATCAACGACGAGCAGCAGCCGTTCCCGCAGGGGCGCGCCTGCGGCGTGGTGCTCGACACGCTCTACACCGCCGACGCGGCGATCGGCGTGTTCAAGGCCAAGGCCCTCGGCTTCGCCGCGCTCGTCGCCGGGACGGTGACCTTCGTCTCCGGCGAGTCGTACATGCGCTGGATCCAGGAGCGGCTCGCGGGGCTCGAGAGGGCATGGTTCCTGCCGCGCGAGCTGGACCAGTGGTACTACGGCCTCGTGGACCGTGGCCTCGCCGCCGCGCCGACCGTGGCCGGGATCGACTTCCGCCAGCTCGGGCTGCGGCCCGCGCTCGACTGGGCGATGTTCGGGGCCGGCGGCCTGATGGGCATCCGCACCGCGACCAGCCTGCTGGTGGGCATGGTCGTCAACTTCGTGGTGCTCGTGCCGTGGATGATCCACGCGGGCGAGATCGCGCCGCGCTCGGGCTCGCTCGCCGACGGCACCGCGGTCTTCGGCCGCGTCCACGTGGTGAACGGCTGGTCGCTGTGGTGGGGCATCGCGATCATGGTCTCGGCGTCGCTCGTCTCGCTGTTCGCGAAGCCGCAGGTGTTCCTCGACCTGGTGAAGGGGTTCCGGCGGACCGGGCCGGCCCGGCCCGCCGCCGGGGACCCGGTCGCGCACCTCGAACTGCCGCTGCCCGTCTCGTACGTGGGCATCCCGGTGGTCGGGGCCGTCGGCGTGTGGATGGCGTGGCACTGGTTCGGCGTCCACCCGCTGTGGGGCGCGCTGGCCATCCCGATGATCGTGCTGCTCACGCTGATCGCGGCGCGCAGCACCGCGATGACCAGCATCACCCCGACCGGCGCGCTCTCGAAGATCCCGCAGTTCACGTTCGGCGCCCTCGACCCGAAGCACCCGCCCACGAACCTCATGACCGGCGTCATGTGCGTCGAGGTGGCGTCGAACGCCTCGAACCTGCTCATGGACATCAAGCCCGGCTACATGCTCGGCGCCAAGCCCCGCCAGCAGGCGATCGGGCACGCGATCGGCATCGTCGCCGGCGCGCTCGCCTCGACGCCGCTCTTCTACGCCCTGTTCCTTTCGGACTGGAAGCCGGGCGCCAGCGTCCAGGCCGCGATGGCCCCGGAGGACGGCCAGTTCAGCTTCCCCTCGGCGGTGCAGTGGAAGGGCGTCTCGGAGCTGGTCACGTCCATCTTCGGGGCGGGCGGCCAGGGCACCCTGCTCACGGACTCGATCGTCGCGTCCATGATCGCGGCCGCCGTGGCGGGCGTCGCCTTCGAGGTGCTGCGCATCGTCACCGGCGGGCGCTTCTGGCTGAGCCCGCTCGCGATCGGGCTCGGCGTGCTGGTGCCGCCGGAGTCCACGATGGCCATGTTCGCCGGCGCCGCGTTCTTCGAGCTCGCGAACCGGCGCTGGGCGAAGCGTCCCGGCACGACGGGGCACCGGCTGTGGATCGGCTCGCACGAGCCCGTGTGCGCGGGCCTCGTGGCGGGCGCGGCGCTCGTCGGCATCGGCAACACGCTCGTCCGCGTCTTCGTCCTGCGCTAGCGGTCGCGCCGCGCGCTTGCCACCGGGGCGGGGCCTCGTCCATCCTGCGGTCGTCCGTCTCGCACGTTCCGTTCCCGGAGGTCGGTCATGTCCGCTCGCTTCAGCCCCCGCCCCAACGCCCGCCTGACGCAGCCCCTCGTCCGCGAGAACGGCCGCCTGAGGCCCGCGAGCTGGGACGAGGCGCTGGATCGCGCCGCGTCGGGGTTCCGCCGCGTGCGCGACGCGCACGGGCCGAACGCGCTCGGCATCTTCAGCTGCTCGAAGTCCACCAACGAGGTGAACTTCCTGGCGCAGAAGCTGGCCCGCGTCGCGTTCGGCACGAACAACATCGACAGCTGCAACCGTACCTGACACGCGCCCAGCGTCGTCGGTCTGGCGACGGTCTTCGGTGCGGGTGGCGGGACGAACTCCTACCAGGAGGTGGAGGAGACGGACGTCGTCTTCCTCTGGGGCTCGAACGCGCGTGAAGCGCACCCCATCTGGTTCCACCACCTGCTGAAGGGGCTGCACCGCGGCACGCGGCTGTACGTGATGGACCCGCGGCGGACGTCGTCCGCCCGCTGGGCCGACGTCTGGCTGGGGCTCGACGTGGGCAGCGACATCGCGCTGGCGAACGCCATGGGGCGCGAGATCATCGCCGCCGGCCTCCACCACCGGCGCTTCATCGGGCACGCCACGACCGGGTTCGAGGCCTACCGCGAGGCGGTCGAGCCGTACACGCTCGAGTACGCCGAGCGCGTGACGGGCGTGCCGGGCGACGTGATCCGCGAGGCGGCGCACGCGTTCGCGAAGGCCGGCAAGGCCATGATCTGCTGGACGCTCGGGATCACCGAGCACCACGACGCGGTGGACAACGTCCTCGCGCTCATCAACCTCACGCTGCTCACCGGCCACGTCGGGCGGCGCGGCAGCGGCTGCAACCCGCTCCGCGGGCAGAACAACGTGCAGGGCGGCGGCGACATGGGCGCGATCCCGAACCGGCTGCCGGGTTTCCAGGACATCCTCGACCCGGCGGTGCGCGCGCGCTTCGAGGCGCGCTGGGGCGTGCCGATCCAGCCGCGATACGGCTGGAACCTGACCGAGATGCTGCGAGCGATGGGCCGCGGGGATCTCCGCTCGCTGTTCGTGATCGGCGAAAACCCGGCCCAGTCCGACGCCGACGCCGGCCACGTCGAGCAGCTTCTCGCCGGGCTGGAGCACCTGGTCGTGCAGGAGATCTTCCTGACCCGGACCGCCGAGTTCGCGCACGTCGTGCTGCCCGCGGCGGCCACCTGGGTCGAGGGCGAGGGTACGGTCACGAACAGCGAGCGCCGCGTGCAGCGCGTGCGCCGCGCCGTCGCGCCGCCCGAGGGCGCGCGCGACGAACTGTGGATCCTCGCCGAGCTCGCGCGCCGGTTCGGGACCGATCTCGGCTCGCCGTCGGCCGAGGAGCTGTGGAACGAGTTCCGCGCGGTCGCGCCGGAGTTCGCGGGCGGCATGAGCTACGCCCGGCTCGAGGCGCTGCAGGGCATCCAGTGGCCCTGCCCCGACGAGTCCCACCCCGGAACGCCGTTCCTGCACGGGCGCCTCTGGGAGGAGCCGCTCGGCGGGCGCCCGGCGCCGTTCTCGGTCGTCCGCTGGGTGGGCCCCGCGGAGAAGCCGGACGCGGAATACCCGTTCCTGCTCACCACGGGCCGCCGGCTCGAGTCGTACAACACGGGGGTGCAGACGAGCGGCTACGCCTCGCCCCTGCACTTCGGCGAGACGCTCGACCTCTCGCCCGAGGACGCGGCGCGCCTCGGCGTCGAGACCGGCGACCCCGTCCGCGTCACGTCGCGGCGCGGGTCGCTCACCGCCCCCGCCCGCGTGGACGCCGGGCTGCGCGCGGGCCTCGTCTTCATGACGCTGCACTTCCCCGACGACGTGGCGACCAACCTCCTCACCATCGACGCCGCCGACCCGAAGTCGGGGACGGCGGAGTTCAAGGCCTGCGCGGTGCGCGTGGAGCCCGCGCTCGCGAACGCCACGGGAACGCCCTGATGGACATCCGCCTCCTCGACGCCGCCCCGACCCCCGACGAGCGCGCCGCCGTGGACGCGCTGCTCGGCCCTCCCCGCTCCGCCTGGGACGGCGGCCCCCGCGGCTCGGACCGCGACGCGCGCGTCGCGCACGGCGGGCGCGAACAGCGCGAGCGCCGCACGCTCCTGCTGCCCGCGCTGCAGGCGCTGCAGGCTCGCGCGGGCTGGGTCACGGCCGGCGGGCTCAACTACGTCTGCGAACGCCTCGGCGTGCCGCCGGCGGAAGGCTGGTCGGTGGCCAGTTTCTACGCGCTGCTCGCCACCACGCCGCGCCCGAAGCGCGTCGTGCACGTGTGCGACGACATCGGCTGCCGGGCGCGCGGCGCGTCCGGCCTGTGCGAGCGGATCGAGCGCGAAGCCGGTCCGCCGCTGCCGCACGGCGACGGCCACGCGGCCTCGGGCTGGATGCGCTCGCCCTGCCTGGGGCTCTGCGACGCCGGGCCCGTGGCGCTCTTCACCGAGGCCGGCGCGGAGCCGAAGGAGATCCTGATCGGCCACGTCACGCCGCACACGGTGCATACCATGCTCGCGGGGCCGGTGCCGCCGCCCGACGGCGAGACCCACCCGGACGTCCCCCAGCGCGGCGACCCGACGCTGGTGCTGCTGCGGCGCGTCGGCGTCGTGGACCCGACCCGCCTCGAGGCCTACCGCGCATCGGGCGGCTACGCGGCGCTCGCGCGCGCGCTCGAGATCGGCGCCGAGGCGGTGATCCGCGAGGTGGACGCCGCCGGTCTGGTCGGCCGCGGCGGCGCCGCCTTCCCGACCGCGCGCAAGTGGCAGGCGGTGCGCGCCCAGCCCGCGGGCCCGAAGCACCTCGTCTGCAACGCCGACGAATCCGAGCCCGGCACGTTCAAGGACAGCGTGCTGCTGTGCGCCGATCCGTTCGCGATCGTGGAGTCCATGACCATCGCCGCGTTCGCGGCCGGGTGCACGAAGGGCTGGCTCTACGTGCGGGCCGAGTACCCGTTCGCGTTCCAGCGCATGACGAACGCCCTGTCGGCCGCGCGTTCCGCCGGGCTGCTCGGGGAGCGCATCCTCGGCTCGGAGTTCTCGTTCGACATCGAGGTGCGGCGCGGCTCGGGCGCCTATATCTGCGGCGAGGAGACCGCGCTCTTCGAGTCCATCGAGGGACGGCGCGGCGAGCCTCGCAGCAAGCCGCCGTTCCCGGCCGAACACGGCCTGTTCGGCCGCCCGACCGTCGTCAACAACGTCGAGACGCTGGCCAACGTCCCGGGCATCGTGCTCGAGGGCGGCGCGGCCTACGCGCGGCGCGGCACCGCGCAGTCCACCGGCACACGGCTCTTCTGCCTGAGCGGCAGCGTGCGCTTCCCGGGCGTCTACGAGGTGCCGATGGGCACCACGCTGCGCGAACTGGTCGCGATGGCGGGCGACGTCGGCGAAGGCCGGGAGATCCGGGCCGTGCTGCTGGGCGGCGCCGCAGGGACGTTCCTCACCGCCGACGAACTCGACCTGCCGCTCACGCTCGAGGCCGCGCGCGCCGCGGGCACGACGCTCGGATCGGGCGTCGTCATGGTGTTCGACGACTCGGTGGACCTGCGCGACGTCGTGCTGCGCATCGCCGCGTTCTTCCGCGACGAGTCCTGCGGCCAGTGCGTGCCCTGCCGCGTCGGCACGGTGCGCCAGGAGGAGGCGCTCCACCGCCTCGCCGGCGGCCGCCCGCGGGGGTCGCTCCGCGACGAACTGGTGCTGCTCGACGAGGTGGGCTCGCACATGCGCGACGCCTCGATCTGCGGGCTCGGCCAGACGGCGAGCGCGGCGGTCGAGTCGGCGCTGCGCAAGTTCGCGCTCTTCGGCGACGCGCCGCCGTCGGCGGCCCCCGCCCCGGTGCGATCGCCCGCCGTCGCCCCCGCGCCCGAACGCGCCGACGTGGTCTCCCTGACCGTGGACGGCCGGGCCGTCGAGGTGCCGCGGGGCGCCACCCTGCTCGACGCCTGCGCGAAGCTCGGCATCCGCGTGCCGACGCTCTGCTACCTGAAGACCCTGGCGCAGGCCAACGCCTGCCGGCTCTGTGTGGTCGAGGTCGAGGGCGCGCGCGTCCTGGCGCCGAGCTGCTCGCGCGCGGCCGAACCCGGCATGGTGGTGCACACGGCATCGCCCCGCGTGCGCCACTCGCGGCGGCTGGTGCTCGAACTGCTGGGCTCCTCGGTGGACCTCTCCGCCGCCCCCGAGATGCTGGCGCTCCAGCGCGAGTACGGCTGCGCACCGGACCGCTTCGGCCCGCCCGCGCCCCCCGAGGACCGCGACCACGCGCAGGCCGGGCACCACGAACCGCCCGCCGACGGCGTGGCCGCCACGGTCGCGCAGCCCGTCAAGGTGGACAACGACCTGTACGTCCGCGACTACGCGAAGTGCGTGCTCTGCTACAAGTGCGTCGAGGCGTGCGGCGAGGACCACCAGAACACGTTCGCCATCGCGGTCGCCGGGCGCGGCTTCGGCGCGCGCATCTCGACCGAGCTCGACGTGCCGCTGCCCGAATCCGCGTGCGTCTACTGCGGCAACTGCATCGCCGTCTGCCCCACCGGCGCGCTCATGGCGAAGTCCGAGTTCGACCTGCGCGCGGCCGGCGAGTGGCATCCCGAGCGCCAGAGCGAGACCGACACGATCTGCCCCTACTGCGGCGTGGGCTGCACGCTGCGCATGCACGAACAGGACGGCCGCCTGGTCAAGGCCACCTCGCCTCTCGAGAACCCGATCACGCAGGGCAACCTGTGCGTGAAGGGCCGCTTCGGCTGGCAGTTCGTCCAGCCGCGCGGGCCGAAGGCGGACGGCTGAGCCGTCAGCGCAGCACGACGACGCGGCGCGCGAGCGTCCGGGCGCCGCACGAGGCGCGCAGGAAGTAGAGCCCGGGCGCGAGCGCTGCCCCGCGGGCGCCGTAGCGCGCGGGCCCCGGCGAGGGCCGCCCCGCGAAGAGCGTGGCGACGCGGCGCCCGCCCACGTCGAGCAACTCGAGCCGGCTCTCCTCCGCCGCGGGCCACACGACCGCGGCCGCGAGCGCGCCGCCGCGGACCGGCGTGGCGCACGCCAGCTGCAGCGCCGCCGCGCCGGCCGTCCCCGCGACGCCGGCGAGCGCGGGCGACCCGAGCTCGATCCGCGTGCCCGCCCGGTGAACGCGCACGCCCGCCACTGTGAGGGCGCCGGCGGAGTCCGCGACGGCGAAACCCCGGGCGAGGACGGCCCCGTCGGCGGCGCGCACGACCCGGTACGGCACGGGCTCCGACGGCGCGACGGCGAACGACTGCAGCCGCCGGGGCGTGACGTCCACGAGCGCCGACTCCGGCGCCGGGACCGTGCGTCCGAGCAGTTCGAGCGGGCGCAGCGTGAGCGTCACGCTCCAGCCGGCCGCGTCCTCCAGGGGCACGTCCCACTCGAGGTGGCCGTTCAAGGTGCCCACGGAATCGCCGCTGGCGGGCGAGCCGTCGCCCGGGTCCCCGTCCGCGTCCCCGTTGGAGAGCGCGGGGAAGCTCCGGTCCGTGCGCAGTGCGAGGAGGTCGGCCGGGGTCTGCATGGGGATCCACGACGCGCCCGCGACGCCGTGCTCGCGCCCGTCCCAGTAGAACCAGCCGCCGCGCCGGTGGGCCTGCATCGCCGCCCAGAAGCGGGGCTTCTCGGCCCAGCCGACGTTGACGTCGTTGCGGCCGTTGAAGGACAGGAGCGGAGGCAGGTCCGCGCCGGGGGCGCCCTGCCCGGCGACCGCCGTGCCGTTCAGGAGATCGAACACGGGCGTGCCGCCGGGGGCCGACGGCAGGTTCACCGACACCGGGCCCCAGATCCGGTCGGCGAGCGCGCGGAACGGCCCGCCGGGATTGAACCAGCACGAGGGATTGGGGTCGGCCTCGAACGAGAAGTCGAACTGCCCGATCACGGTCATGACGCCGGCGACCTTCGCCGGCGAGCGCAGGGCGAGCTGGGTCGCGCCCATGCCCCCCATCGAGTAGCCGTAGGCGTAGACGCGCGCCGTGTCCACCGGGCAGGAGCGGCGCACCCAGTCGAGCAGGAAGTCCACGCGCCGCGCCGTGTAGCCCACGACCTCGCCGGCCATCGGCGGCGGGCTCGAAGCCGTGCGCACGTCGTAGGCGCGGTGGTATCCGAACCAGAACGTGCTCTCGCCGTTCGGCAGCCTGTCGTCGAGGGCGAGCACCCACTCGCCCGGGAGCAGGAAACCGCCGACGCCGTCGAACAGGCTGCCCCCGCGCGCGTGGAAGCCGAGCACGAGCGGTCCGAGGGAACCGCCCCGGACCAGCCCGAAGGGGAACGGCAGCCCGGCCTCGTTGGCCATCGCCGGGAACCCGGGGGCGTCCTCGTCCCAGGTCCACAGCGTCCAGAGTTCGACGTCGCGCCCCCCGAACGGGACCGTGCGCTGAAGGACGGGACGCGGCGTGGCGACCGTCTCGGCGACGGCGGAAGCGAGCGCGTTGCTCCCGGCCGCCACGGTGCGGTCCTCGCCGAGCGCGCCCGGCTGGGCGGTCACCGCGTACCACGAGGCGCCCGGCGCGGGCACGGTGCGGACGAAGAGCCCCCCGGCGGGATCGAGTTCCGGCCCGCCGGCCTCCGTCCGGTAGCCGCAGGCCTGTCCGAGCAGGACTGAGAGCCGCGCGTCGCTGGCCGAGGAGTCCCGCGCCGTGCCGACGAGCGTGGCGGCGGCGAGGCCGCCCTCGTCCGCGATCGGCGAGGCGGAGGCGTAAACGCGATACGTCCAGCCGTGGCCGGGTGGCGCGTTCCAGCGGACGAAGGTCTGCCCGTCGTGGTGCGCGGCCGTGACGCCGCTCACGCCGACGCTCGCCGGACCGGCGGGTGCGACCTCGCGCATGACGATGTCGTCCGCCGTGGTGGCGTCGTTGCGTCCGTCGGTCCAGACGGCGAACGCGCCGCCCCGGCCATTGCCCGTCAGCACGGGCTCGCGCTGGTGCCCGGCGTCCGCGCACAGGGCGAAGCCGTGCACCGGCCAGCCGGCCGCCACCGACCCGGAGGCGTCGAGGCGCTGCACGTACACGTCGCGGCCGCCGGCCAGCGTGTCGCGCTCGTCCGTCCACGTGAAATAGGCCCCGCCCGCGCCGTCGGGCGTGAACGAGGGCGCGTACTGGTCGCCGGGCGCCGCGCACGCCGTGGCGCCGGAGGCCGGCCACCCGGCGACGACGGCGCCCGTCGAGTCCACGCGCTGCGCGTACACGTCGCGGCCGCTCCCGAGCCCGCGGTCCTCCGCCCAGGCGAACCGGAGGCCGCCGACGTCGGCGCGCGCGACGACGAGGTCGGACTGCGCCCCGCCGCCCGCCGCGACCGCGACGCCATCGAGTGGCCAGCCCGGGGCGCGCTGTCCGCTCGGCAGGAAGCGGCACGCGTAGACGCGGGCGGTGCCCTCCGCGCGCCGGTCCAGCCAGGCCAGCGAGACGCCCGAGACGCCCGCGATGAGCCGCGGTTCGAACTGCTCGTCCGGCGCGGTGCACGCCTCGATCGCCTCGGCGGGCCAGCCCGCGGCGATCGCCCCCGTGCCCGACACCCGCTGCAGGCGCAGGTCGAGGTCGCCGTCGCGGCGGTCGCCCCACGCGATGTAGAACCCGCCCGCGCCGTCGGGGCCAAGGACGGGAGACGCGGCCTCGGCCCCCGCCACGGCGAGCGTGATGCCCGCGACCGGCCAGGCCGGATCGAGCGTTCCGTTCGCGAGCACGTGGTGGACGACGACCCGGGGCAGGAAGCCGGTCAGTTCGACCCATCCCACGAAAGCGCCCCCGCTCCCGTCCGGCGCCAGGGCGGGCTGGACCTGCCAGTCCGGAGCCGCGGAGACGTTCCTCCCGTTCGCCGGCCAGCCCGCGGCCGGCCGGCCGTCCGCCCCGAGCCGCAGCACGAAGATGTCGAAGCCCTCGGGAGTGCTGCAGCGGTTGTCCGACCACGCCGCGATCGCCCCGCCGGTGCCGTCGGCGACGAGCGTGAGGTCCCGCTTCACGCACGTGATGTCGGTGAACGCGAGGCCCTGGTCGGCGCCGCCGGTCGAGGGCGTGCCCGCGGCATCGAGCATGGCGCCGTAAACGTCGATCGAATAGCCCGAGCGCCCGTCGAGCCAGGCCACCCAGGCCCCCCCGCCGGGCCTGGCCACGATCCGGGGCGCGGACTGTGCGTACGGAGCCGTCGAGACGGGAACGCCGGCGGCGTTCGCGGGCGCGGGGGACAGCGCGCAACCGATGGCCAGCAGGCCGGTGAGCAGGCGTCGGGTCGTGGGGTTCATGATCGGGTTCAGGCCGGGCCGCCCGGCCGGGCGGGGGACCCGGGACCTGCGGGCGTGACGTACGGACATGAGGATAGCCGAGACCGCACCGTCGCGCCCCGTCCACGCGACGAGCGCGCCGGGCCGCCGGACGAAGGGGCGCCGCGAGTGGACAGCCGGGGCCCTCGTGTCGTTTCCTGCCGGCATGAGCGAGACGACCCCCACCGGCACGCCGGACGCCGCGCCCGCCGAGCGCGAGGACTTCATCCGCGAGATCGTGAAGGCCGACCTGGCCCGCGGGCTGCACACGAACATCGTCACCCGCTTCCCGCCCGAGCCGAACGGCTATCTGCACATCGGTCACGCCAAGGCCATCGTGCTCAACTTCGGGATCGCGAAGCAGTTCGGAGGACGCTGCAACCTCCGCATGGACGACACGAACCCGGCGAAGGAGGAGGTCGAGTACGTCGAGTCCATCCTCGCCGACGTGCGCTGGCTGGTCGCGGGCTGGGCGGACGACCGGCTCGCCCTCAAGAAGGCGCACGAGGCCCCCGTGACGCAGGACGTCGCGGGGCGCGAGGACTTCTTCATGCCGCCGGTGATGGCGGCCTCCGCCGGCGACGCGGAGCTCGAACCGTTCTACGCCTCGGACTACTTCGAGCAACTCCACGCCTACGCCGTGCGGCTCATCGAGAAAGGCCGCGCCTACGTCTGTGACCACACCGCCGAGGAGGTGGACCGCATGCGCGGCGCGCCCGGCGAACCCGGCGTCCCGAGCCGCTGGCGCGAGCGGCCGGCCGCCGAGAGCCTCGAGCTGTTCGCGCGCATGCGCGCCGGCGAGTTCCCCGACGGCGCCCGCACCCTGCGGGCGAAGATCGACATGGACTCACACAACGTCTGGCTGCGCGACCCCATCCTCTACCGGATCCGGCATGCGACGCACCACCAGACGGGCGACGCCTGGTGCATCTACCCGATGTACGATTACGCGCACGGACTCTCGGACTACATCGAAGGCGTCACGCACTCCATCTGCACGCTCGAGTTCGTCCCGCACCGGCCGCTGTACGACTGGCTGCTGGAGGCCCTCGACCTGCCGCGGCCGCTGCCCCACCAGTACGAGTTCGCGCGCCTCAACGTCACCCACACGGTCATGAGCAAGCGCAAGCTCCTGCGCCTCGTGCAGGAGGGCGTCGTGCGCGGCTGGGACGACCCGCGCATGCCGACCATCTCGGCCATGCGGCGGCGCGGCTACCCGGCGGCGGCGCTGCGCGACTTCGTGGAGCGCGTCGGCGTCGCGCGGCGCGAGAACCGGGTCGAACTGGCGCTGCTCGAGCACTGCGTGCGCGAGGACCTCAACCGGCACGCGCTGCGGCGCATGGCGGTGCTGCGCCCGCTCAAGGTCGTGCTCGAGAACTATCCCGAAGGACAGGTCGAGCACTTCGAGGCCGCGAACAACCCCGAGGACCCGGCGGCAGGGACGCGGCGGGTGCCGTTCTCGCGCGAGCTGTGGATCGAGCAGGACGACTTCCGCGAGACGCCGCCGCCGAAGTACTTCCGGCTCTCCCCCGGCGCCGAGGTGCGGCTGCGCGCGGCGTACCTTGTCCGCTGCACGGGCGTCGTGAAGGACCCCGAGACCGGCGAAGTGACCGAGGTGCGGGCGACGTACGATCCGGCCACGCGCAGCGGCAACGCCCCCGACGGCCGCAAGGTCAAGGCGACGATCCACTGGGTGTCGGCGCCGCACGCCGTGAGCGCCGAGGTGCGCCTCTACGAGTCGCTGTTCCCGCAGGTGGACCCCGAGGACGTGCCCGAGGGCGCGGACTTCGTCGCGGGCATCCACCCCGGATCGCTCGAGGTCGTGACCGGCTGCCGCCTCGAAGCCGCGCTGGCCGACGTGCCGGCGGGGACGCCGGTCCAGTTCGAGCGCGTGGGCTACTTCTATCCCGACGCGGATTCGAAGCCCGGGGCGCCGGTCTTCAATCGCACCGTGACGCTCAAGGACGCCTGGGCGCGCATCGAGAAGCGCCAGGGCGAATGACGAACGGCCGCCCCGCGAGGGGCGGCCGTTCGCCGTTCCGCGTCGAGTCGCGCCGCTAACGGATGATCGCGATGCGCTGCGCGAGCCGCCCCTGCGACGTTCGCAGCACCGCGAAGTAGAGCCCCGCGGGCACCTCACGCCCCGCCGCGGTGCCGTCCCAGAACAGCTGGTGTTCGCCCGCCGCCGTCATGCCCTCCCGCAACGTGCGCAGGCGGCGTCCGGAGGCGTCCACGACCTCGAGGCGCACGAACTCGGGCCTCGGCAGGCGGAACGCGAAGGTCGTGCCCGTGCGCGTCGGGTTCGGGCTCGGCGCCCGAAGCACCGCAGGGCCGGCCCCGGCGCCCGCGTGGTAGGCGGAGACGAGTCCCCACGTGGATTCGCGGCCGCCGGTCTCGACGACGTGCAACCGGTAGAAGTGCGTGCGACCCGGCTCGGCCGCGGTGTCGAGCGCGGCGGTCATGCCGTCGCGGGTGAAGAACTCGGCCTCCAGCGGGGTCCACGGCCCCTCCTCCGCGGGCGCGCGCTGAAGCGTGAGCGTCGCCACGTCCGATGCGTCGGCGAACCGCCAGCGGAGCAGCACCCCAGCCTCGAGGTCCTCGGCGGTGAAGTTCGCGAGCGCGACCGGGGTGGACATGGGCAGCCAGCCGATGTCCACGAAGACGTGCTTCGCGAGATCCACGTCGGAGCTGAGGTCCGTATTGATGGCGGGCTCCATGAGCGCGTTGGGCGACGTGCTCACGTCGAAGTGCGAAACGGACGAGCCCTGCTGGTAGGGATTGGGAGCGTACATGAGCGGGCGCTGCGAGCCGTCCGCGCCCGCGTAGAGCACGGGGTCGAAGCCCACGGTCACGGACACGGGCCCGCCCGAAATCGCGTTCTTGAGCGCCACGCCCTCGTGGAAGGAGACGGCGACCACCGGGATCGTGATACCGGGGTCGGTCCCGGTCGGGGCGAGGGCGCCCGCCTGGTTGTTGGCGATGACGACGGCGACCGCGCCCGCCGCCTGCGCGGTCTGCGCCTTGGTCGTGAAGTTGCACGTCCCGCGGTCCACGAGCGCGACGTTTCCGTTCACCGCGGCGCCGTTGGTGAGCCCCGAGCAGCCGTCGTTGGCCGCTCCGGAGCCGTCCGTGACCAGCACGAGGTTCGCGGTCACGCCTCCCAGCGTGAGGGGTGCGCCGAAGTTCGCGGCGTTCACCGAGTCGAGGCCCGCGACGGACGGGCTGGCGAGGATGCGTGCCCGGCGGTTGAGCGGCCGGTGCGTCACGCCGTAGCGCCCGGCCGCGCCGCTCCACGACAGCTTGTCGCCGCTGATCGCGGAGGTCACGCGGTTGGTGTTCGACTCCGAGGGGTGGGCCCAGGTGCGGCCCGTGAGCGAGTCGTACAGGAAGTGGTCCCAGACGTGCGGCTTCGGGCCCGAGCCGTCGTTGATGAAGTTCCCGGTGGCGCCGCTCGTGGTCGTGCTGAATCCCAGCCCGTGCCCGAGTTCATGAAGGACGACGGGGAGCAACTCGATCTTCGTGCCTTCGAGCCCGTCGAACCCGTAGTACCACATCGTCCCTCCGAGGCAGGCCGGGTCGCCGTCCAGTTCGGAGTTGAACGTGGCATTGATCTCGCCCTGCGCGCCGGTGACGATCCGGCCGCCCGCCAGCTTCTCGGCGAGCGCGATGTGGTACCAGGTGGCGGCGAAGGGATAAGCCGGATCGTCGCGATCCACGAACGTGGGCCCGGCGCTTCCCAGCACCGCGCTGCTCACGGTGCAGGTCTGCGAGTCGAACCTGGCGTTCACGTAGATCGTGTCGGGGTTCTGCAGGATGGCGCCCCAGATGTCGGCGGCGTACTGGAAGACGTTGAGTCGCTGCTGGCCGACGGTCGTGCCGGGGTTGCCGCCCACCGGCGCGGCGGCCGTGGGCGAGTTGAAGCCCTCGCCCGCCGAGTCGAGGTTCTTGATCACGATCCGGCCGGGCACTGCGTGCGCGAGCGGCACGAGCGCGAGGGCCGCGAGCGCGAGCGAGGCGGCGAGGAGTCGCGGGCGGGCCATGTCAGCGCTCCGCCGCGATGGCCGCCGGAATCGGCGCCGGCAGGTGGACGTGCCCGGGAGACTGCGCGCACGAGACCGTGCGGCGGCCGAACGCGTCCACGTGGAGGACGTAGTAGTCGAGCATCGTGCCCTTGAGGTCGAGCAGCCACGCGCCGTTGGCGCGGGGCCGGGCCTCGAAGACGACGGCCGACGACGACGAGCGCTGGTCCGCGGGCGGGACGAGGCTCCCGATGGGGCCGGTCAGCAGGCCGGTCTCGGGGTCCAGGAAGGCCATCAGGCCGATCGAGCCGGGTACGGGTGCGGCCGGAACCGGCGCCGGGGCGGTACGCGGCGGGGACGGCGTCCGGCCCGCGTTCGGGGTGGAAGCGAGCACGGCGGAGGCGACGAGCGCCGTCGACGCCGCGCCGGTCAGGGCCGCCCATCCATGGCGGTGTCCCGGTCGCATCATGACGAACTCCCTGTTCGGGTGGGTCGAGAAACGTCCGTGTCTCGAACGCGCGGCTATCATGTCGGAAGCCGTGCCGTGTGCAAGGCGAAAATGGGCCCGGCCGCGTTCGCGCGCCGGGCGCTTCCTCAGCGCCCCGCTGGCCCGGGCGGCTCGCCGGGCACGGAGAAGCGCGCGCGCAGCCCGTCCTCCAGCCGCACCGGCCGGCCCGTCGCGGGGTCGAGCGGGCACCAGAGCGTCCGCGCGCGGGCGAGCAGTTCGCCGTCGCCCACCCGGCGCAGCTCGGTGTTGCGCTCGTACGCGTGCCGCGACGCGGGTCCGACCCACGTGAGCGCCGAGACCGTGTCGCCCGGGAACGCGGCGCGCCGGTAGTCGATCTCGTGGCGCAGGACCACCCACGCGACCGAGGCCCTCTCCGCCTCGCTCGTGCGCGCGTTCCAGTGCGCGGTGGCGGCCTCCTGCACCCAGCGGACATAGACGACGTTGTTGACGTGCCCGTGGGCGTCGATGTCCGACGGCAGGACCGGAATGCGGATCGCGAAGCGCTCCGGCGCGTTCGCCGCCGTCCGCTCCTCCGGTGGTTTCGGCTGCATGCGTCTCCTCCGGCGCCGCGACGGTGGCGCGCGGGTCCACGCTCGCGCGCCGGCCGGCGCGGAGTCAAGCCGCGCGGCTCCGGCGTCGGTGCCGCGGCCCGCCGCGCCGGGCGCCGCCGGGCTCGCGGCCCCCGGGCATCTGCTAGGCTGCGCGCCATGAAATCACTCACGCTCGCCGCGCTCGCGCTCGCGCTCGCGGCCGTCTCCGGCGCGGCCCCGGCCGCGGCCGCCGGCAAGCCCGACGCGGGCCGCCCGGCGCACGTCCTGCCCTGGATCGCGAACGACTACGAGCAGGCCATCGCCCTCGCGAAGGCGCGCAAGCTGCCGGTCTTCGTCGAGGCGTGGGCGCCCTGGTGCCACACCTGCCGCTCGATGCGCGCGTACGTCTTCACGGACTCCTCGCTCGCGCGGCACGCCAGGCACTTCGTGTGGCTGGACATCGACACCGAGGACCCCCGGAACTCCGCGTTCCGCAAGCGCTACCCGATCGAGGCCATCCCGAGCTTCTACGTCGTGGATCCCGAGGACCAGGTCGCGAAGGTGCGCTGGATCGGAAGCATGACGGTGCCGCAACTGCACGCGTTCCTCGACGACGCGCGCAGCGGGGCGTACACGCCGCGCGCCCTGCTCGCCCGCGTCGCGCGCGCCGACAGCATCTTCGGCTCCGGGAACAACGCGGCCGCCGCGCAGGAGTACGCGGCCGTGCTGGCCGCGGCGGAGCCGGGCTGGAAGGGCTACGCGCGGGCGGTCGAGTCGCGCATGTACGCGCTGCTGCAGACCGCGCGGCACGCCGAGGGCCTCGCGCAGGCGCGCGAGGCGCTGCCCCGCCTCGGGCGCTCGTCCTCGGCGCTCAGCGTCTCGGCGAGCGGCCTCAACTGCGCCTACAGCCTTCCGGACAGCGTGCCGGGGCGCGCCGCCGCGATCGCCGAGTTCGAGACGGGCACGCGCTCGCTGGTCGCCGACGAGTCCTTCCCCGCCGCGGCCGACGACCGCTCGGGCGCCTGGATCGAGCTGCTGGGTGCGCGCGAGGCGCTCGGCGACAGCGCGGGGGTGCGGGCGGTCGCGGGCGAATGGGCGGCCTACCTCGAGCGCGCCGCGGCCGCCGCGGCGACGCCGGAACAGCGGATGGTGTACGACTCGCACCGGCTCTCGGCCTACCTGGAGCTGGACGAGCCGCAGCGCGCGATCCCCATGCTCGAGCAGTCGGCGCGCGACCGGCCGGACGACTACAACCCGCACGCCCGCATGGCGACGGCCTACCTGGCGATGAAGCGCCACCCCGAGGCGCTCGCGGCGTCGGACCGGGCGATGCTGAAGGCGTACGGCCCGCGCAAGCTGCTGCTCTACGCCACGCGTTCGGACATCTACCTCGGGCTCGGGGACGTGGCGGCGGCGCGCCGCACGCTCGAGGGCGCGATCGCGTACCTCGCGACCCTGCCCGAGGAGCAGCGCACGCCTGGACGGCTCGCGAACCTGCAGCGCAAGCTGGCGGCGCTGCCGGCGAACTGACCGCGCGGCCGCCGGACGCGGCGACGCCCGCGGCGCTCCCTCCGCCGCGGGCGTTTCGGTCCGGCCGGGCGGTCAGCCCGCGACGTCGAACGCCATCAGCGCCTCGACCCGCGTCGGCGCGAGCCGTTCGCGGCCCCCGAGGCCGCGCAGCTCGACCGGGAACATCGCCACGCTCACGCGCGCGCCCAGCTGCTCGACCAGGCCGACGGTGGCCTGCGCGGTCCCGCCCGTGGCGAGCAGGTCGTCCACGAGCACGACGCTCCAGCCGCGCTGGAGCGCGTCGGCGTGCAGCTCGAGCGTGTCCTCGCCGTACTCGAGCGAGTAGACCTGCCGGACGGTCTTGCCCGGCAGCTTGCCGAACTTGCGGGCGGTCACGAACGGCACGTGCCAGGCGTGCGCGAGCGGGGCGCCGAAGATGAACCCGCGCGACTCGATCGCGACCACGGCGTCGGGCTTCGCGGTGCGCGCCATCATCTGCCGCAGCGCCTCGGCGAACGCGTCGGGCGTGGCGATGAGCGGCATGATGTCCTTGAACAGGATGCCCTTCTTCGGGAAGTCCGGGACATCGCGGATGTAGCTCTTCAGGTCCATGGGCGGCGCTCCGGGTGGGTCGGCGAAACGGGCGGCATCCTAACCCCGGCGGGCCCGGGCGGGAAACCCGCGGCGTCAGTGGACGGGCGCGCCGTGCTCGCGGTCGAGGTCGGCCAGTTCGATCGCGCGGCGCAGCTTCTCGAGCGCGCGCGCCTCGATCTGGCGGACGCGCTCGCGGGTGATCCCGAAGTGCTCCCCGGTCTCCTGCAGCGTGCGCGCGATGCCGTCGTAGAAGCCGTAGCGGATGCGGATCAGCTGCTCCTCGCGCGGACCGAGCGAGCGCAGCAGCCGGTCGATCTTCTCGTGCTGCAGCTGCAGCTCGACGAGACGCTCGACCGAGTTCGGGGCCTGCCCGACCTCCTCGGCCGAGAGCTCCTCGAACGCGTCCACGCCCTCGTGCGTGTCGAGCGACTGGACGCCCTCCTGCAGCGCCCGCAGCCGCTCGACGCGCTCGACGCTGATCCGCAGCTCGGCCGCGATCTCGTGGGGCGCCGGCTCGCGCCGCAGCTGCCGTTCGAGCGCGCGGCGCGCGGCGACGAAGCGGTTCACCTGCAGGAACATCTGCACCGGGATGCGCACGGCGCGCGACTGCTCGGCGAGGCCGCGCAGGATGCTCTGGCGGATCCACAGGGCCGCGTAGGTCGAGAAGCGCACGCCGCGTTCGGGCTCGAAGTGGTCCACGGCCCGGATGAGCCCGAGGTTGCCCTCCTCGATCAGGTCGAGGAACGGCAGGCCGCGGTTGCGGTACGTGCGCGCCACGTGCACCACCAGGCGGAGGTTCGCGAGGATGACGCGCTTGCGGGCCGGTTCGTCGCCGGCGCGGGCGCGGCGCGCCTCGGCGAGCAGCTCCTCGTGCGCCATCAGCGGGAAGCGGCCGATCTCGTCGAGATAGAGGTCGAGCAGGTCGCGTTCGCTCTCGCCGCGGGCCAGCGCGCGGTCGGCGCGCACCGGCACGGGCTCGTCGTCGGCCTCGTCGGGAAGCCGCACGCCGTCGGCGCGCAGCGCGGCGCGGAAGTCCTCGAACGCCCCCGTCTCGAAGGCGGGGTCGAGCAGGAGCGACTCGTACTCGCGCGCGTCCACGGTCCCGCTCGCGCGCGCGCGCGCCGCCGCCTCGGCCAGCCGCTCCGCGAAGCCGAGCGGCTCGAGCGCTTCCCTGCCGTCCGTCGTCATGACCTGCCGCGTTCCCTTTCCGCCTCTCCGGCGTCTGTCCAGATCTCGTCCACCCGGTCCACGCGCGCCGCCGGCGGCCCGGCGCGCAGCGCGGCGAGCAGCGCCTCCAGCCCGGCGCGCGAGCCTTCGGCGCGCACTTCGACCGTGCCGTCGGGGCGGTTCCAGGGCAGAGCCGAGACGCCGAACTCCGCGGCCCTGCGCTCCGCGAAGCGCCGGTAGCCGACGCCCTGCACGCGCCCGTGGACGATGGCGACCAGCCGGTGTCGCATGCCGGCAGGATGGCCGGGCGCGCGCGCCGTCGCAAGCGCGGCGCGCAAACGAAACCGGACCCGTCCCGCGGGGACGGATCCGGCGATGCGATGGTCGGGGCGAGAGGATTTGAACCTCCGACCCCCTGGTCCCGAACCAGGTGCTCTACCAGGCTGAGCCACGCCCCGACGATGTTCTATTCAGTTGTGGTGCGGGTTCTCCCGCCACGCGTCCTCCCCGATGAGGGGCACGAACCGGCACTCGTCGCGCCGCTCGTGAAGGACGCGGTGACCCCGCCGGCGCCAGACTTCGAGGCACTGGTACGAGGCGCCGCCGACGGGGATCACCAGCACGCCCCCGTCGTCGAGCTGGTCGAGAAGCGCTCGAGGGACATGCGGTGCCGCCGCAGCGGCGAGCACCCTAGCATAGGGCGCGAAGGCCTGCCAACCCAGCGTGCCGTCGCCGAGCCGGTAGCGGACGTTGGCGTAGCCCATGGCGTCGAGCCGCGTGCGCGCCACGTCGAGAAGGCCCGGCACGCGCTCGACCGTGTACACCTCGCCCGCGAGCCCGGCGAGCAGCGCGGTCTGGTAACCGGTGCCGGTGCCGATCTCGAGGACCCGCTGCCCCGGCGCCAGCTCGGCCAGTTCCAGCATGCGCGCCACGATCCAGGGCTGCGAGATGGTCTGGCCCTCGCGCACGGGCAGCGCGGAGTCGGCGTAGGCGCGCCCGCGCTGCTCGGGCTCGACGAAGCACTGGCGCGGCAGCCGGCCCATCGCGGCGAGCACCGCGGGATCGCGGATGCCACGGGCCGCGAGCTGTTCGTCCACCATCCGGCGGCGGGCCTCCGCCTCGGCCTCGGACTCGTGCTCGCGGCCGTCGCTCATGGCTGCAGCGACCACCCCTCGAGGCGGCCGATCGCGTCGGCGTCGGTGCGGTCGAGCCGCATGGGGGTGACGGAGACCATGCCGTGGTGGACGGCGTGGAAGTCGGTGCCCGGCTCGGGTTCCCAGAGCGGGTCCTCGCCGCCGATCCAGTAGTAGTCCTTGCCGCGCGGGTCCACCTTCTTGACGAGCGTGTCGTGGTAGATGCGCGTGCCGAGGCGCGTGAGCTGGACGCCGCGCAACTCCGCGGCGGGCCGGTGCGGGAAGTTCACGTTGAGCAGCATGCGCGGCGGCACGCCGTGCTCGAGCACCTGGCGCATCAGCCGGCCGATGCTCGCCGCCGGGTCCGCGAAGTCGGTGGGCTGGCGGGTCGCGAGCGAGGCCGCGATGGCCGGCACGCCCTGCAGGACGCCCTCGAGCGCCGCGGCCACGGTGCCGGAGTAGTACACGTCCTCGCCCATGTTGGGGCCGTGGTTCACGCCCGAGACCACGAAGTCGGGCTTCTCGACGAGCATCCCGTGGAACGCGATCAGCACGCAGTCGGTGGGGGTGCCGTCCACGCTGTAGACGTCGGGTTCCAGCGCGTGGATGCGCAACGGCCGGTGCAGCGTCAGCGACTGCGAGGTGGCGCTCTGGTTGCGGTCGGGCGCGATGATCGTCACGCGGCCGAAGGCCTCGAGCTGGCGCTTGAGCTGTCGCAGCGCGGGCGAGGCGATGCCGTCGTCGTTGGTGACCAGGATGTGCATCAGGAACCTTTCCCCGCCGGGGGGCGCTCGAAGGATAGCCGAACCATCATGCCGACGATGCGCGGAACGTCCCGCGAAATGCTCAAGTGGCTGGTCTCGTCCCCGTACACGGTCGGGATCTCGACCTCCGCCACCCGGAAACCCAGCCGCGCCGCGCGCACGGCCATCTCGGTCTCGACCTCGTAGCGGCTGGCCCGCACGGGCGTGCGCTCGAGGACCGCCCGGCGGTAGAGCCGGTAGCCGCACTGGCTGTCGCTGATGCGCTGGCGGGCGATCGCGCTGCACCAGCCGCTGCTGAAGCGGTTCGCGAAGCGCCGCAGCGCCGGCATGTCGGCCGAGATCGCCCGTCGCCCCAGCACGAGGTCCGCGCCCGCCTCGGCCGCGGCGACGAAAGCCGGGATGCGCTCCGGGGGGTGCTGGCCGTCCGCGTCCAGCGTCACGACCGCGTCGAAGCCGCGCAGCAACGCGAAGCCCGCGAGCAGCGCGTGGCCCTTGCCGCGATTGGCCGCGAACGCGTGCACCTGGGCGCCGAACTGCCGGGCCACCTCCCCGGTGGCGTCGCGCGAGCCGTCGTCGACGACGAGCACGTGCGGGGGCGACGGCAGCGCCCCGATCCCCAGCAGGACCTCGCCCAGGTGCGCGGCGGCCTGGTAGGCCGGCACCAGCGCCGCGACCTTCAGCGGCACGGACGGGCGGCCGGCGTCACGCCAGCCCCTCGGGGAGCGCCTCGAAGGCGGCCCACTGGTCGGGCCAGCGCTCGAGCCAGCGCCGCATGGCGTCGCGGAACGCGCCGTCGCGGCACTCCGCGGGATCGAGCGGCGCTTCCACGAACAGCCGGTGCCCGCCGTCCCGCTCGCGCACGCACACCGCGGGCAGCACCAGCGCCCCCGTGCGCTGCGCGAGCGCTGCGGCCCAGCCGCAGACGGAAGCCCCGTTGCCCCGGGCCGGGCCGCGGTCCGCCATGAGCGCGAGCCACTCTCCGCGCCGCAGGACGCGCGAGGCCGAGGGCAGGAGCGCCCCGGCGGGCAGGGCGCGGACGCCGGACGCGCCGCGGCGCGCGGCGAAGAGGGCCGCCACCGGGCCGTGCGGCTGCGCACGGGCGGCGAGGTGCAGGCGGCCCCCGCGCGAGACGATCGCCGCCGCCCCCTCCTCCCAGTCCCCCAGGTGCGCCGAGAGCACGATGACGCCGCGCCCGCTCGCGAGCGCCGCCTCGAGGTGCCCGGCGCCCTCGACCCGGACGCGCGCCGGCTCGGCGCCCCGCAGGAAGCCGGCGAACGAGCGCGCGAACGATTCGAACGCCCTGCGGGCGTGGCGCCGCCGCTCGCCGGCCGGGACCCGCGGGAGCAGCCGCGCGAGGTTCTCCTCGAGCGCCCGCCGGGCGGGAACGCGGCAGGCGAACGCGACGCGCGCGAGGAGGGCGGCGAGGGCGTCCGCGACCCGGGCCGGGAGGACCCGCGCCAGCGCCGCCGCGATCCGGTAGCCCAGGATGGTGATCATGCCGTTGTGGGAGGAGGAGATGGTCGGGGCGACTGGATTCGAACCAGCGACCCCCTGCACCCCATGCAGGTGCGCTACCGGGCTGCGCTACGCCCCGACCGAAGGTGCCGCGGGAAAAGCGGCGCGCAATGTAACGGCCGCGGCGGCTTTCCGCAAGAACGGCCCCTCAGCGCGACCCGCTCGTCTCCAGCGCGCGCTCGCCGCCGCGGGTCCGCAGCCGCGCGACGATGTCGCGCAGGCCCTCCTTCACCTCGAACAGCAGCATGCGGCGCTCGGCCTCGGCGAACCCGAGTTCGCCCTGCGGCGACTCCTCGCGCCGCTCGGCCAGCAGCGTCCGGCGGGCCCCGGCGATGGTGAAGCGCTTGCCGTAGAGCAGCTCGCGGATGCGCAGCAGGAGCTTGATCTCGTCGGGCCGGTACATGCGGTTGCCGGCCCGGTTCTTCTTGGGCCGGAGCATGCTGAACTGCGTCTCCCAGTAGCGGAGCACGTGCGGCTTCACGTCCAGCATCTCGCTCACTTCGCTGATCGAGCGGTACAGCTTGCTGTCGGCGTCGGCTTCCGTCCGGCGGACACCCAAGGTCGCCTCCTCGCGTCGCGCGCTCAGTTCTCGCGCTTCAGGTCGCGGGTCATCAGCGCGAGCATCGCCTCGCCCGGGTCGCGCCCGTCGAGCAGCACCGCGCAGACCTGCTCCGTGATCGGCAACTCCACGCCGCGCTCGCGCCCCAGGTCCCGCGCGGCCCGCGCCGTGGTGACACCCTCGGCCACCATGACCATGGCGCCGAGCACCTCGTGCAGCGTTTCGCCCTTCCCGATCCGTTCGCCGACGTGGCGGTTGCGGCTGTGGCGGCTCATCGCCGTGGCGATGAGGTCGCCCATGCCCGTGAGGCCGAAGAACGTCTCGCGCCGTCCGCCCATCGCGACCCCGAGCCGGCTGATCTCGGCCAGGCCGCGCGTGAGCAGCGCGCCCTTCGTGTTGTCCCCGTACCCGAGCCCGTCGCACAGGCCCGCCGCGATGGCGATCACGTTCTTGAGCGCGCCGCCGTACTCGCAGCCCGTCACGTCGTCGTTCGTGTACACCCGCAGCCGCGGCGTGGCGCACAGCACCTGGACCGCGCGCGCGCGGGACTCGTCCGCGCAGGCCGCGACGATCGAGGTCGGCACGCCGACCGCGACTTCCTCCGCGTGGCTCGGCCCCGTGAACGCCACCGGCGCCGGGTCTCCCAGCGCCTCGCCGAGAACCACCGACATGCGCGCCAGCGTCCCGAGCTCGAGGCCCTTGCTGGCGCAGACGGGGATTCCCCTCGCTCCGGTCTCCCGGACCGCCTCCGCCACCTCGCGGGTGGCCTGCGAGGGCACCACGTAGAAGTGGAACTCGGCGCTCTCCAGCGCCTCGTCCAGTTCCGGCCGCACCTTAACGCCGGCCGGTAGCCGGATGCCAGCCAAAAACTTGCGGTTCTCCCGGTCGCGCTCGATCTCGGCCAGAGCCGGGCGATCGTTGCCCCACAGCCGGGCCTCGTGCCCGGCATTGGCGAGCTGCACCGCCAGCGTCGTCCCCCACGAGCCGGCGCCGAGGATCGCGACGGTGCTCACGACCTGCCCCGCGTGAACCGGAAGCGCCGCTCCTCGCCGCGCAGGAGCCGTCCGATGTTGTCCCGGTGGCGCACGACGACCAGCCCGGCGAGCAGCACGCCCACGGCGAACGACGGGCTCGCGACCCCCGAGGGGCTGAAGCGAGCGAGCGCCGCGCAGAACGCCACGGCCCCGAGCATCGAGCCGAGCGAGACGTAGCGGGTCAGCAGCAGCACCGCGAGGAAGACGCCCGCGAACACCCCGAAGGACGGCGGCGAGAGCGCGAGCAGGACGCCCGCCGAGGTGGCGACGCCCTTGCCGCCGCGGAAACCGGCGAGAAACGTCCACACGTGGCCGGCCACGGCCGCGAACGCCGCCGTGATGGCGCACCATTCCGGGCCGCCGGGGAACGCGGCCCCGAGCGGCGACGCGGGCAGCAGCCACACGGGCAGCGCGCCCTTGGCGATGTCGAGGAGCAGGGTCGTGACGCCGATCCCGGGGCCGAGCGAGCGGTAGACGTTGGTCGCGCCGAGGTTGCCCGAGCCCACGGTGCGCACGTCCACGCCGCGCAGCCCGAGCCCGAGCCACAGCCCGAAGGGCAGCGAGCCGGCGACGTACCCGGCGAGCAGGGTCGCGGCCATCGCGAGGGCGGGGTGCATGCTACTCGCTCTTCTTCACCTTGAACCGCAACGGCGTGCCCCGGAAGCCGAAGTGCTCCACGAACTGCCCCCACAGGTAGCGGCGGTAGTTGTCGTTCAGGCGCGACGGGGCGTTCACGAACAGCGTGAAGGTCGGCGGCCCCGAACCCGTCTGCGTCAGGTAATAGATCTTCGGGCTGCGGCCCGAGGCGTTGCTCGGCACCTGCCGGCGCTTCTGCACGAGCGCCAGCCACTCGTTGAGCTCGGCCGTGGGGATCCGGCGGTTGTTCTCCGCCGCCCGCTGCGCAATGTACTCCGGGAGCCGGGCGAGGTGCGTCCTCTCCTTCGCCGACACCGGGTGCGCGGGCAGGTCCGCGAGCGTCGGGAAGCGCCGCCCCCGGTCCGCCACGGCGTCCTTCCAGGCCTGCTCGCGGCCCTCCACGAGATCCCACTTGTTGTAGAGCACGAGCAGCGAGCAGCCGGCGTCGAGCGCGTGGTGCGCGAGCCGGGCCTCCTGCTTCTGGAAGCCCTCGACCGCGTCCACCACGAGGCAGGCCACGTCCGCCCGCTCGAGCGCGTTCAGCGCCCGCATGGTCGCGTAGAACTCGGCCTGGTCGTCGAACATCGCCTGCCGCCGGATGCCCGCGGTGTCCACGAGCGTGAACCGCCCGTGCGGCGTCACCCAGTCGGTGTCGATGGCGTCCATGGTCGTGCCCGCCGTCGGCTCGACCAGCACGCGGTCCTCGCCGAGGAGCGCGTTCACGATCGACGACTTGCCGACGTTGGGCCGGCCCACGATCGCGACGCGCGCGTCCGGACGCTGCTCGCTGCCCCGCTCCTCGGGCAGAAGCGCGAGCACCGCGTCGAGCAGGTCGCCGATGCCCAGCCCGCCCTCGGCCGCGACGGGCAGCGGCTCGCCGAGGCCGAGGCGGTGGAAGTCGTGCACGATCGCGTCGCCGGGCTTGTCCACCTTGTTGACGACGAGCAGCGAGCGCGCGTGCGTGCGGCGCAGCTGGGTGGCGATGGCCTGGTCGAGGTCGGTGACGCCGGTCTGCGCGTCCACCAGGAAGATGACGGCGTGGGCGAGCCCGATCGCCGCCTCGGCCTGGCGGCGCACGTCGGCGTCCCGCCCCTCGGAGGCGGTCGGCAGGAAGCCGCCGGTGTCCACCAGCACGAACGCGCGCCCGGTCCACTCGGCGCGCACGGCGTTGCGGTCGCGCGTCACGCCGGGACGGTCGTGCACGACCGCGCGGCGCTCGCCGATGATGCGGTTGAAGAGCGTGGACTTGCCGACGTTGGGCCGGCCGATGATCGCGACGACGGGAGCGGACATGGCCTCGCAGGCGCTCAAGGAAAGGGCGCGCCGCTCGAGCGAGCCGGCGCGCCGCGGGTACGGCCAGGAATGGAGCGGGCAACGGGGTTCGAACCCGCGACCTCAAGCTTGGGAAGCTCGCGCTCTACCAACTGAGCTATGCCCGCGTGAACCCGATGGGATGTTCGGCAACGCGGCACGCTACGGGAGGCCGAGCGGGGGTGTCAACCGCAGCGCCGCGAGCGCCTCCGCCACGTCCCCCTCCCCCCAGCGCTCCCTCGCCGCCAGCGCCGCCGCCCCGGCCTGGTGGCGGAACCAGGTCCGCTGCCGCTTGGCGAGCTGGCGCGTGCGCCGGTTCGTCTCCTCCGCGGCCCGTTCGACGGTCAGCGCGCCGCGCACCACCGCCATCGCCTCGCCGTAGCCGATCGCGCGCAGGCGCGCGAGCGACTCGCCGCGGCCCGCCGAAAGCAGGGCGCGGGTCTCCTCGAGCAGGCCGCCCGCGAACATCGCCGCCGTGCGCCGTTCGATGCGCGCCGCGAGCGCGGGCGGCGGGCACGTCACTTCCACGAGGCGCGCGTCCGCGGCGAGCGCCCCGCGCGCACCCCCGGCGTGCCAGGCCGACAGCGGGCGGCCGCTCGACTCGTACACCTCGAGCGCCCGCGTGACCCGCTGGCGATCGCCGGGCGCGAGGCGCGCGGCCGTCGCCGGGTCCACGGCGGCCAGGCGCGCGTGCAGCGCCTCGGGCCCCTCCGCCGCGAGTTCGCCGGCGAGCCGCGCGCGGACCGCCGGGTCGTGCGGCGGCGCCGCGTGCAGTCCCTCGAGGAGGGCCCGGACGTAGAGGCCCGAGCCGCCGACCAGCACCGGCACCCTCCCGCGCGCGAAGACGGCCTCGCACGCCCCGCCCGCCGCCCGCGCGAACCACCCGGCGCTCGGCCGTTCCTCGAGCGAGAGCGCGTCGAACAGGTGGTGCGGGAGCGCCGCGCGTTCGGCGGGCGACGGCTTGCCGGTGCCCGCCTCGAGCTCGCGGAACACCTGGCGCGCGTCCGCGCACACGACCTCGCCTCCGAGCGCGCGCGCGAGCGCCTCGCCGAGGTCGCTCTTGCCGGTGGCCGTCGCCCCGACCACCGCGACCAGCGCCCGGGCCGGCGCGCTCACGAGCGCCCGAAGCGGCGGTGCAGCTCGTCCAGCTCCATGCGCACGAACGTCGGCCGCCCGTGCGGGTCGCCGTGCGGCCGCGCGGTCGCGAAGAGCCGGTCCACGAGCGCCCGCATGTCGTCCACGGACAGCGCGTCGCCGGCCTTCACCGCCGAGTGGCAGGCGTGCGAGCGCGCGAGGCGCTCGAGCAGGTCGTCCTGCGCGAGCGCCGGGCCGCCGTGGTGCTGGTGCGGCAGCGCGCCGTCGGCGGCGCCGTCGAGCAGGTCCTGCAGGAGCAGCCCCGGGTGCTCGACCTTGAGGCCCGACGGCACGCCCTGGATGACGACGGTCGGCGGGCCGAGCGGGGTCACGTCCCAGCCGAGCCGGCGCAGCATCGGGACCGACTCGAGCAGCATCTCGAACTGCGCGTGCGTCAGGTCCACGAGCGCCGGGAAGAGCAGCCCCTGCGAGGCGCCCTCGCGGCCCTCGAGGCGCGCGCGGGCCTCCTCGTAGAGGATGCGCTCGTGCGCCGCGTGCTGGTCGAGGATGACGAGCCCCCCGCGCACGGGCGCGAGGATGTACGTGCGGTGCAGCTGCCAGAATTCGGGCTCGGCGGCCGGCGCGGTCCCCACCGGCGCGCCGCCGCCGGCCGCCGGCGCGGGCGCCGCGCCGGGGAGCGCGAGGCCGAGCTGGGCCTCGTCGGCGGGCGGGCCCTCGCGCACGCGCTCCGCCCACGACGGCTGCGGGGACTCCGCGGCGCCCCCCGGCACCACCGTGAAGGGCGGGTAGAGCTTCGAGAGCGGCTGCGCGCAGGCGCCGGCCACGAGCGCGAAGATCGCGTCGTCGTCGGCGAAGCGCACCTCGCGCTTGGTCGGGTGCACGTTGACGTCGAGCCGCTCCGGCGGGACGTCCACCCACAGCACCGCCGAGGGAAAGCGGCCGCCGGGAAGCAGGTTGCCGTACGCGTGGCGCAGCGCCTGCGAGAGCGCGGCGTTCTGGATCCAGCGGCCGTTGACGAGGAACACCTGGCCCTCGCGCGTGGCCCGGGCGTGCTCCGGCAGCCCGAGCAGGCCGTGCACGCGCGCGCCGCCGCGCTCGCCGAGCGCCTCGACGAGCTGCTCCGCGTGGCGCGCGCCCCAGATCTGGCCGGCGCGCTCGCGGCGCCCCGCGGCCTCGCCCCACTCGAAGCGCTCCTTGCCGTCCACCAGCATGCGGAACGCGACCTCGGGACGGGCGAGCGCGTAGCCCTCGATCATGCGCAGCGCCGCGCGCAGCTCGCCCCCGGGCGTGTTGAGGAACTTGCGCCGCGCCGGCGTGTTGAAGAACAGGTCGCGGACCTCGACGGTCGTGCCCGGCGAGCGCGGGGCGGTCCCGCGGCCCGTCACGCGCCCGCCCTCCGCCTCGACGAACGCCGCGGCCTCCGTTTCGCGCGGCCGCGAGACGAGGCGCAGGCGGCTCACCGCCGCGATGCTCGGCAGCGCCTCGCCGCGGAAGCCCAGCGTGGCCAGGCGGTCGAGGTCGTCGAACGCCGACAGCTTGCTGGTCGCGTGGCGCTCGAGCGCCAGTTCCAGTTCGCCCGGGGCGATGCCGTGCCCGTCGTCGGACACGACGAAGCCCTGGTCGAGCGCGCGCTCGACGCGGATTTCGACGCGCCGGGCGCCGGCGTCGAGAGCGTTCTCGAGGATTTCCTTGAGGGCCGAGAGCGGCCGTTCGATGACCTCGCCCGCGGCGATCCGGGAAGCCGTCTCCTCGGGCAGGCGGCGGATGGGACGGGACACGCGTCCTCCAGTGGAAGGCGCGCACAGTGCCCCGCTCCCCCGGCAGGGTCAAGCGGGCGGTGGTTGCGGGCCGCGGACGGCGCGGCGGCGCTCAGCGCCGCGTGAGCCAGGCCCCGGCCGCGGCGAGGAACGCTTCGGCGTCCTCGGGGCCGGCCATCGCCACGTGCTGGTCCACGAGCGCGGGCGCGGGAGGGGCGGCGCCGGAATCGCGCCAGGCCGTGTCCCACAGCGCCAGCAGCCGGCGCCGGAGGTAGACGTACGCCTCCGAGGGGCCCGCGGTCAGCATCAGCACGCTTCCGGGCGCCGGCCGGCAGATGCAGTCCGAGTCCCGGATCTGCCCCGGCAGCCAGCCGCACAGGGCCTCCACGGCCACCGGTGCGTCCGGGAAGTCGAGCCGGTGCAGTTCGAAGCGCATCCGGTCGTGCCGGTTGCGTTCGAGCGCCAGTTCGATGCGCGCCCCGAACTCGTCACACGAGAGCCAGCCGGGCGAGCGCAGCGGCGTGAACGGGAACGACGCCCCGGCGCGCTCGCGGTCCTGCTCCTCCCACGAATCGCGCAGCTCGTCCACCATCTTCTGCCACGCGCCCCAGCCCGCCTGCGGGTCGAGCGAGGCGGCCGCGAGCACGCCGCGGCGCTGCGAGGTGCGGAACGGCCATGCGCCCCAGGCCTTGCCCTGGCCCGGGTCGGACAGGCGCGTGATCACCTGCGGGGTGCCCATCTCGTTCGCGAGGTCCACGAGCCCGCGCAGGAGCTTGTCCTCGGGCCCCACCTGCGCCAGCAGCTGCAACGAGCCGCCGTCGCCGGCGTGGAGCTCGGCGGTGCCCGCGCCGGAGTGGAGCACGAGGTCCTTGAGCGCTTCCTCGAGGTGGGCGCGGGCCTCGTGCGAGGGGAAGTCCTCGAAGCTGGCGATGCGGATGCGGGGATGCGCGGCCGGCTTGACCGGCGCCGGCCGGACCGGGGCGTCGGCGCCGAGGTCCGGCAGGGCCTGCTCGATGAGCGCGTCGAAGTTGCTGCCGCCCAGGGTGTGCTCGAGCGCGGCCGCGTGCAGCGCGAGCGGGGCCTCGATCGCGGTCGGCGGCGCCGAGGCGCCCGAACCGCCGCGCAGGAACTCCTGCGGCGTGAGGCAGGGCGTGCCGAGGGCCAGCAGCAGGCTCTCGAGCTGCGAGCGCCGCGAACTGCTCTCCCCGACGATCGCGAGGTCGAAGATCTCGCGCGTGAGGTCGGCGAGGTCGAGAGTGCGGGGCAGGCCGCACATCTCGGCGACGCGCAGGCCGGGATCCTGGGCGTGGTTGCCCGCGACGAGGCGGACCGCCACGCCCGGGCGGCGCAGCAGCTCGGGCATGAGGTCCGCGTCGGCCCAGTCGAAGTCCACCAGCACGACGCGCTTCGGGGAGGCGTTCACGTTCTCGGTCGGAAGGGTGGCCATGGGAAGGGTTCCGGGGAAGGCGTCAGCACGCACCATACCATCGGCCGTTTCGCCCCCCGACCTGAGAATCCCGTGCGTTCCGGAAGGCGGCGCGGCCGGGCCGTGCATTTCGCACGGCCCGGCCGCGGGGAATCGCAGCGTCCTCGGCGCGCCTAGAACGCGTCGGGCGGCGGAGGCTGCGCCGGCAGCACCTCGCGCATCCGCGCGTCGAGGATGCGGACCGGCCAGCGCTTGCGCAGGCCATCGAAGTACGCGATGAGGCCGCGCTCGACCGCGGCCGCGCGGTCGTTCTCCATGCGCGCGAGCAACTGCTCGCGCGAGGGCTCGGAGCGCGACACGAGGCGGACGCGCGACGCGCCGCCCGGGAGCGCGAGCCAGCCGCTCACCTCGCCGGGCCGCAGCGGCCGGCGTCCCGGGGCCTCGCGCACCAGCGAGTCGAGCGCGGGCCCGCCGCCCAGGCCGGAGAGGCCGCGGTTCGGCTGGAGGTCGGCCGCCCGCTCGAGGCCGCCCCACAGGGCGCCGAGGCTGTCCAGCGACCAGCCCGACGCCAGCAGCGAGTCCAGCTCCGCCTTCTTCGACTCGATCGCCCGTGCGCCGGCGCCGCGCCGGTACTCCTCGAGCGCCGCGCGGCGCGCGGACTCCCAGCTCGGCGCGCGCTGGGGGACGATGCTGTCCACCCACGTCACGAAGTAGTCCGAGCCCGGCATCCGCTCGGCCCGGGCCACCATCTCCCCGGGCTTCGCGCGGTCGAGCCGTGCGAAGTACTCGGCCAGCCCGGGGTTGACGGAGGACTCGCCCTTCACCTTGCTGAGCGAGAACATCGTCAGGCCGAACCGGTTCGCCGCGGCGCGCGCCTCGGCGGGACCCTTCAGCGCGCGGGTGAAACTGTCGGCCCGGGCCGCGGCCATGCGCGCGGCCTTCTCGCGCGCCGCGTCCGACCCGACGATGGCGTAGATCCAGTCCAGGTTGTGGATCACCGCGGGCACGTGGTCGCTGCAGTAGATCACGTGCCAGCCGAGCGGGGTCCGCACCGGCTCCGGCGCGTATTCCCCCGGCCGGAGCGCGAAGACCGCGCGCTCGAACGCGTCGAGCATGGTGCCGCGGCCGAACGTGCCGAGGTCGCCGCCCTTGTCCTTCGTAGCTTCGTCGTCCGACTGATCGCGGGCGAGCTTCGCGAACTCCTCGCCGGCGCGGGCCCGCCGCAGCAGGTCGGCCGCGCGCGCGCGCGCCGCCGCGTCGGCCTCCGGCGTCTCGGCCGCGGGCCGGACGAGGATGTGCCTCGCGGTCACCAGCTCCGGGGCCGAGTACTTGTCGAGGTTCGCGCGGTGGTGGTTCTCGACCTCCTGACGCGTCAGCGGAACGCCGAGGGGCGAGACCGGCGTCACCGGGAAGCGGGTGAAATGGATGACCTCGGATCCGCCGAAGCGCTTCGGGTCGGCCTCGAACAGGGCGCGGGCTCCGCGCTCCTCGGCGATCGCCTGCTCCTCGGCCGCCCGCCGCGCGAGCAGCGGCCGGGCCTGCTCGAAGCTCGGCACCGCGCGCTCCACCTTCCCCGCGACGGTCCACACGATCCAGCCGCCGCCGGCCTGCACGAGGCCCGGCCCCCGCGGGTCGGCGTACGCCCACACGGTGTCCCGCAGAGCCGCGAAGCCGGCGCCTTCGCCGAGGTCGGCGCCCGCGACCAGCGGCGCGGTCTCACGCACACGCAGGCGCGACTCGAGCCGCGCGTCGCGTCGCCCGGCGCGCCAGGCCTTGAGCAGTTCCTCGGCGCGCAGCCGCGTTTCGACGCGGCGCTGCTCGGCGAACCAGCGCGCGCGCACCTCCTCGCGCACCTCGGCGAGCGACCGCGAGACGATGCTCCCGGTCTTGGGGTCGAAGCCCGAGTAGTCCGCGAGGTGGCCGCGGTAGTAGCGGTCGAGTTCCGCCGCCGTCGGTTCCGGCACGCGCACGTCGGCGGTGTCGGAGACGGCGAGGCGGAAACGCCAGCCCGGCGCCGCCAGCGAGTCGCGGACCCGCGCGTAGAGCGCGCGCTGCTCGCGCTCGCCGTGGTGCTCGCGGCGGTCCTTGCGCAGGATGCCCCGGATCTCGCGCGCCACGTCGCGCAGCGGCGCGACGTGCGCCGGCGTCATGCGGTCCACGCGCACGACGAGCCAGCCCTCGGCGGCGGGGAACGCCTCCGGGATCACCTTGCCGACGCCGGCCGGGTCGAAGAGCCGCCGGTTGAGCGACTCGGACGCGCGCCAGTAGCCCGGGAAGTTGTCGCTGGTCACCACGGTGTTCGGGCGCGGCCCGAGGAAGCCGGCCGCCTGCTCGAGCGTCGCGCCGCCGCGCACCTCCCCGAGGATGCTGTCGGCGACCGCCTTCATCCGCCGCGTCCAGGCCTCGACGCCGCCCGGCGCGGAGCGCTCGGCCTCGGTGAGGCCGGGCGAGTTCACGAACGCGACGGTCAGGCTGGCGCGGTCGGGCCGCTGCCAGTCGGCGGCGTGCGCCGCGTAGTAGTCCAGCACGTCCCGCTCGCGCGGCTCGGGATAGGCCCCCTCGAACTCCCCGGTGCGCAGCGACAGGTGCTCGAGCGTCACCCGCGAGAGCGCGCGCACGGCGGCCCGCCGCAGGCTGTCGTCGGACGGCCGGTAGCGCGCCTCGATCCGCGCGCTCAGCTTGCGGGCCGCGACCTGCTCGGCGAGCGCCGCGATCGTCGCGTCGAAGGCGGGCTTCTGGCCCGTCTTGATCGCGAGGAAGCGCTGCTCGTCGAACTTGCCGCCCGGGTTGAAGAACGGGTCCTGCTTGAGCACGGCCTCGGCCTCGGCGGCCGACGCCGTCACCCCCGTCCGCTTCGCCTCGAGCGCCAGCAGCTCGATGCGCACCTGGCTCTCGAGCACCTGGCGCCGCACCATGTCGCGGACCTCGTCCGGCAACTCGGCGGAGCCGCTCCGGCGCCGGAAGTCCTCGAGCGCGGCGGCCGAGCGGCGCTCCCAGTCCTCGCGCGCGATCGGGCGCGCGCCCACGGTGGCGACCGCGGGCTTCGCGGCCGGCGCCGCCGCGGGGCGGCCCGAGGGCGCCTGCGCGAGAGCCTCCAGCGATCCGGCGGCGGCCAAGGCCACCGCGGCGAGCAGGACTGCCTGACGTGCGTTCACCGTTCGCATCTCTCCTTCGCGCGTTCCGCGCTTGACCCCGGGCGCACGCCTCCCTAGCGTGCCGCGCCCATGTGGACGCTCGACCGCACCGCGCCCGTTCCCCTGTGGAAGCCCGCTCCCGCCATCCCGGGAACGCGCCTCGCCTTCAGCACCCGGCGCGGCGGCACCAGCGCCGCGCCATTCGACTCGCTCAACCTCGGCCGCTCGACCGAGGACCGTCCCGAAGCCGTCGCCGGGAACCGCTCCCGGCTGCTCGCCTCGCTCGGGCTCGCGCCCGCGCGGCTGGCCACGGCGGGCCAGGTGCACGGCGCCCGCGTGGTGGAGGTGACCGGGCCGGGCCACCAGGACCGCTGCGACGCGCTCGTGACGCGCGTGCCCGGCCTGGCGCTGGCCGTGACCACCGCCGACTGCATGTCGCTGCTCTACGTCGCCCCCGGGGCGGTGGCCGCCGCCCACGCGGGCTGGCGCGGGACGGCCGACGGCATGCCCGCCTCCGCCCTCGCGGCGCTGTGCGCGTGCGCCGGCTGCGCGCCGGAGCACGTCACGGTCCACATCGGCCCGTGCATCCGGGCCTGCTGTTACGAGGTCGGCGACGAGGTCGCCTCCCGCTTTCCCGCCGCCGCGGTGCGGCCGGGCGCCGGACGACCGCGCCTCGACCTGCCCACGGCGGCCCGCATCGCCCTCGAAGCGGCGGGCGTGCGGCCCGACGCGATCGAGGACACCGGCGCGTGCTGCGCATGCGAACCCCACTGGTACTTCTCCCACCGTCGCGACGACGGCCGCACCGGACGCCTGTGGGGCGTGGCGGCGCTGGCGCCGGCATCGTGAAGCGGAAGGAAGACCCGTGCGGGTGCGACGGCGGGCGGAGAGTATAGCCACAAGCCCGCCCGCGCGCAGCGGGCGATTCGCGCACGCGCGTCCTTGACGCGGTCTTTTCACGCCCGCTAGCGTCGCCCGCCTCACGAACCACCGGAGGAAACCGATGAACCGCTGGCTCCGCCCGTTCGCCCTGCTCGCGCTGCTCGCCTCCGGCGCCCCCGCGCCCGCCGCGGCCAGCGCCGCGCGCCCGTCCGCACCCGCCGCGGATTCCGTGGTGGTCCTCGAGACGGCCGAGGGCCGCATGCTCATCCGGCTCGCGACGAAGGAGGCCCCGCGCACCACCGCGAACTTCCGGCGCCTCGTCGCGACCGGCTTCTACGACGGCACCTGCTTCCACCGCGTCATCCCCGGCTTCATGATCCAGGGCGGCGACCCGCTCTCGCGCGACGCGGACCCGTTCAACGACGGGCTCGGCGGGCCCGGCTACACGCTGCCCGCGGAGATCGGCCTGCCGCACGTGCGCGGCGCCGTCGCGATGGCCCGCATGCCCGACGCCGTCAATCCCGCGAAGGAGTCGAACGGTTCGCAGTTCTTCGTCTGCGTCGCCGACCGTCCCGACCTCGACCGCGGCGGCTACACCGTGTTCGGGCGCGTGATCTCCGGGATGGAAGTCGCCGACCGCATCGCGGCGCTCGCGAACACGCCCGGCATCGCGCGCAACCAGAACGGCCCGAACCCCCAGCAACTCGCCCTCGTGAAGCGTGCGCGCCTCGAACCCGCGCCGAAGCCGGCGGTGAAGAAGCCGGCGGCGAAGCCCGCCGCGCCCGGCGGCCCCTAGGCTCCGTTCGAGAACGCCGCCTCGCCCCTCGAGGCCTGGCCCGGCGCCCAGGTGCTCGCCCCGAGCGCCGCGGTGACCTCGAACAGCTTCGCCACGTCCTCCTCGCGCGCGTCGCAGCCCTCGTCGGCGAGCAGCGCCGCGATCTCCCCGATCGTGCGGCGCCCGTCGCACGCGAACCACGCGAGGTCCACCGCGGTGCTCCCCGACGGCAGCGCGGCCTCGACGGCGGCCAGCGTTTCGGCGACCCCGGGCGGCGCGGCCTCCATGCCGGGCTGAAGGCCGCGCATGGGCACGAGCGGCGAGCGCTGCAACCGCACCGGAACGCGCGGGTCGCGGCCGGCCGCGGCCCGCCCGGCCGCCGGCAGGCCCGGCAGGATCTCGGACTCGAAGAAGCCGTCCAGCTCCTCGGCCGCGAGCGGCAACGCGCGCGCGAGCTCGGCCGCGTCGACGCCGTCCGCGCCAGGGGCCAGGCGCGCGACGCTCGCCAGCGCGAGCT
>CAZUEM010000003.1:46280-62336 GCA_964619155.1 uncultured bacterium | reverse complement strand
CATGAAGCTCCCGATCTCGTGGCTCCGCCAGTGGGTCGAGGTGGACGCGACGCCCGATGCGGTCGCGGAGGCCCTCACCACGCGCGGGTTCTACGTCGAAGGCGTCGAGCACCACGGCCGCCGCTACCCCGGCATCGTCGTGGCGAAGGTGCTCGAGGCGAACAAGCACCCGAATGCCGACAAGCTCAAGCTCTGCCGCGTGGACGGCGGCGCGGGCGAACTGCGCATCGTGTGCGGCGCCCCCAACGTGACCGCGGGCATGACCGTGCCGCTCGCGACGCTCGGCACCGTGATGCCGAACGGACTCGTCATCAAGGCGGCGAAGATCCGCGGCGAGGAGAGCCAGGGCATGCTGTGCTCGGCGCGCGAACTGGGGCTCTCCGACGACCACAGCGGCATCCTCGAGCTGACCGAAATGCTGCCCGGCGTGGCGCTCGAGGCCGGCCGGCCCATCGACGACTACCTGCCCGAGCCCGACGCGGTGCTCGAGGTCGAGATCCCGTTCAACCGTCCCGACGGCATGGGCGTCGTCGGCCTGGCGCGCGAGGTGAAGGCCGCGCTCGGCGGCCGCTGGACGGAGCAGGCGCGGGCGCTTCTGGCCGCCCGCGCGGACGCCGCCGACACCTTCCCGCTCGCGATCGAGGACGGCGAGGGCTGTCCGAGCTACCTCGCGCAGGCGGTGCTGGGCGTCAGGGTCGGGCCCTCGCCCGCGTGGCTCGTCCGCCGGCTCGAGGCGATGGGCCAGCGCTCGATCAACAACGTCGTGGACCTCACGAACCTCGTGCTCTTCGAGTTCGGCCAGCCGCTGCACGCCTTCGACCTCGACCGCCTCGCCGGCCCCGCGATCGTCGTGCGCCGCGCGAAGGCGGGGGAGACGATCGTCACGCTCGACGGCCGCCCGCACGAGCTGAACCCCGAGGTGCTGGTCATCGCCGACCGCGACCGCGCGGTGGCGCTCGCCGGGGTCATGGGCGGCGCCGACTCCGAGGTCGGCGGCTCGACGACGAGCCTGCTGCTCGAGTGCGCATCGTTCCAGCCGCAGCGCGTCCGCCGCGGCGCCCGCTCGCTCGGGCTCGCGACCGAGGCGAGCAAGCGCTACGAGCGCGGCGTGGACCCGGGCGTCGGGCCCGCCGCCGCGGCGCGGTTCCTCTCGCTGCTGCTCGAACTGTGCCCGGGCGCGGCGCTCGGCCACTCGCGGCAGCTGCGCACGGCGCCGACGCAGCGCGAGCTGCGCCTGCGCGCCTCGCGTTGCTCGCGCCTCGTCGGGCTGCCGTTCTCCGACGACCGCTGCCGCGAGCTGCTCGAGTCGCTCGAGTTCGGCGTCCGCCGCGGCGCCGACGACCTGATCGTCACCGTGCCGACCTGGCGTCCGGACGTGACGCTCGAGGACGACCTCGTCGAGGAGGTCGCGCGCGCGAACGGCTACGACCGCATTCCCGAGGCGCCGCCCGAAACGGGCGGCACGTTCGCGCGCCGCTCGCCGCGCGAGCGCGCGGTGCGACGGGCGCGCGAGGCCATGCAGTCGCTCGGCTTCGACGAGGCGTGGTCGGGCTCGCTCGTCTCCGAGCCCGAGGCGCTCGCCTGCCGAGCGCTGCTCGGCGACGACGCGCCGCTCGTCCGCCTGCAGAACCCGCTCAGCCGCGAGAGCGAGGTGCTGCGCCCGAACCTCGTGCCGGGCCTGCTGCGCTCGCTCGCGCACAACCTGAAGCAGGGCGCCGGCGGCGTGCGCCTCTACGAGGTGGGGGCGGGCTTCCTCGATCGCGGCGGACGGCTGCCCGAGGAGCGGCTCATGGTCGCGGCGATCGCCGCGGGCCCGCGCTGGCGGCACGCGCACGACCCCAGGCCCGCCGGCCCCGCGCACGCGTACGACCCGGGCGCGCCGCTCGACTTCTTCGACGCCAAGGGCCTCTGGGAAGCCTGGTTCGGCGAGATGCGCGTTGACTCGCCCGAATGGCGAGCCTATTCTGCGGCCGGTTGGAAACCCGGTGCCAGTGCGGAAGTTGCGGTCGCGGCTTCACGCATTGCTTGGGCCGGGACGTTGGGCCAGTCGCTCCTGCGCGCGTGGGAGATCGAAGCGTCCGTCCAGCTGTTCGTGGCGCTGCTCGACCCGCTCGTCGAAGGGCTGTCGCAACCGGCCCGCGCCCGCGTTCCGGGGCGTTTCCCGCCGGTGCGCCGCGACCTCGCGTTCTTCGTGCCGCGGGTCGTGACGCACGCGCAGGTGCACCGCTGCCTCGCCGGCGCGGCCGGCGAGACGCTGAGTTCGCTCGAGTTGTTCGACGTGTACGAGGGCCCCGGTACTCCGCCGGGCATGAAGAGCCTGGCATTCGCGCTGCAGTTCGCCTCGCCGGGCCGCACGCTCGCGGAAACGGAAGTCCTCGAACTGCAGTCTCGTATGGTGGCGGCCGTCGCCAGGGAGTGCGGCGGTCAACTGAGGGAACAATGATGATGGATTCCGCCGTCGTGACGACCGACCTCGACCGCCTCGCCGAACGGGTCGAGAAAGCCGCCGCCGTGATTCTCGATCTCCGCGCGAAGCAGGCGCAGCTGGAGGCCGAGAAGGCCGACCTGGCGCGACGCCTCGAGGAGACCGTGGGCAAGCTCCAGGGCAACGATCCGTCCGCCCTCGTGACCGAGCTCGCCGCGCTCAAGAAGGAACAGCGCGAATGGCTCGCCGAGCGCAAGGACGTCGCCACTCGAATCGAGACGCTCCTCAAGAAGCTGGAGCGGATCGAGGGGTAGCACCCGGCACGCGACGCCGGGCCGCGCCGCCCCCGCGGCGGGACCGGCGGGTGTGACGGACCGAAACGTCACTCACAACGCAGGGAAAACGGCGGGAGAGAGCGACGATGGATGCCTCCACTGCGGACACCGCCTCGACGCACGCCCGGCACGACGCGAAGAACGTCGTCCAGGTGCAGATCCTCGGCCAGCAGCTTGCCATCCGCGGAGAGGCCGACCAGGCCTACATCCTCGGCGTGGCCGGCTACGTGGACCGGAAGATGCGGGAGATCACCGAGAAGCTCCCGGTCGCGTCGTTGTCCAAGGTGGCGATCCTCGCCTCGCTCAACATCGCCGATGAGCTCTTCAAGGAGCGCGCTTCGCGGGAACGCGACGGCGCCGACCAGGACGATCAGGCGCGGCGACTGTCCGCGGTGATCAGCCGCCTCGACCAGCTGCTCGACGAGGCCCCCTGAGCGGCGCCGGGAACCCGGCGCTCCGGCCCATGGGTTTCCCTGCCCTGTTGGTGATGCATCCGAGTTCTTGAACCAACACAGCAACGAAGGGTGTCGTGATGCCGGCGACGCCGGTGCGCGGCCGCGAGGCCGTGCGACGGGCCGACCCGGCTGAAGCGGCGCCCACCCTGTACTCCAGGGCTCAAAGAACGAGGGGCACACGGCAGCGGCGGGGACCTTTCTCCTGCCTCGGTCGCGGCGCAGGCCGCGACGCGGGGGGCGATGATGAATACGGGCATGCTGTCCATCGGGATCGCGCTGGCCGCGGGCCTGGCGTTCGCGCTTGGCTGGTTCGTGCGGTCCCAGCTCGGCCGCGCGCGCCTGCGCTCGGCGGAGCAGCGCGCGCAGGCGGTGCTCGAAGAGGCCGGCCGCGAGGCGGAGGCCGCAAAGCGCGACGCGCTCCTGCAGGCCCGCGAGGAGGCCCTGCGGCTCAAGCAGGAGGTCGAGCGCGAGTCCGGGCAGATCCGCGGCGCCCAGCTCGAGGCCGAGCGCGCGTTCCAGCAGAAGGAGGCGGCCTTCACGCGCCGCGTCGAGCTGATCGACAAGAAGGAGCGCGACATCCGCAAGGCCGAGGACGACGTGGCCGGGCGGGAGGCCGCCGCCCAGCAGCGCCAGGCCGAGCTCGACCACGCCGCGCGCGAGCAGTCCGAGCGGCTGGCCCGCATCGCCGGTCTCTCGCCCGAGGAGGCGCGCCTGCAGCTGATCGCCTCGATCGAGACCGAGGCCCGGGCCGAGGCCGCGCGCCGCGCCGCCGAGATCCGCGACAACGCGACCCGCAACGCCGAGCGCGAGGCGCGCAAGGTCATCGCCCTGGCGCTTCAGCGCTACGCCGGCGACCACGTCAGCGAGACGAGCGTCTCGGTCGTGCACCTGCCGAGCGACGACATGAAGGGCCGGATCATCGGGCGCGAGGGCCGCAACATCCGCTCGTTCGAGTTCATCACCGGCGTGGACGTGATCATCGACGACACGCCCGAGGCCGTGATCCTCTCGGGCTTCGACCCGGTGCGCCGCGAGATCGCGCGGCTCGCGCTCGAGCGCCTCGTCGCCGACGGCCGCATCCACCCGGCGCGCATCGAGGAGGTCGTCGCCAAGGTGAAGGAGGAGGTCGAGGAGAAGATCCAGGAGCTGGGCGAGAACGCCTGCCTCGAGGTCGGCATCCCCGGCGTCCATCCCGAGCTCATGAAGTACCTCGGGCGGCTGCACTACCGCACGAGCTACGGGCAGAACATCCTGCGCCACTCCATCGAGGTGGCGCACCTGGCCGGCATGATGGCGGCCGAGATCGGCATGGACCAGAAGACCGCCAAGCGCGGCGGGCTCATGCACGACATCGGCAAGGCCATCGACCACGACCAGGAGGGCACGCACCCGGCGCTCGGCATGGAGCTCGCGGCGCGCTACGGCGAGCCGCAGCCGGTGCTGGACGCGATCGGCTACCACCACGACGACTACGCCGGCGGCAGCCTGTGGCCGGTGCTGGTCGCCGCGGCGGACGCGATCTCCGGCGCGCGCCCCGGCGCGCGGCGCGAGAGCCTCGAGGTCTACATCAAGCGCCTCGAGTCGCTCGAGAAGATCGCCAACGCGTTCCCCGGCGTCGAGAAGAGCTATGCGATCCAGGCGGGGCGCGAGGTGCGCATCATGGTCGAGCACCACAAGGTGGACGACGCGCGCGCGCAGGGCCTCGCCGGCGAGATCGCGCGCCGCATCGAGAAGGAGCTGCAGTACCCCGGACAGATCCGAGTGACCGTCATCCGCGAGACGCGGGCGGTCGACTACGCCAAATAGGAACGTTCATGACGAACCTGCTCTTCATCGCCGACGTGATCGGCTCGCCCGGCCGCGAAGTGGTGCGGCACCTGCTGCCCGAGCTGCGCCGCCGCCACGACCTGCACCTCGTGATCTGCAACTGCGAGAACTCCGCGGCGGGCTACGGCGTCACCCGCGACACGGCGCACGACCTGTTCGAGGCCGGCTGCGACGTGCTGACGGGCGGCAACCACCTCTGGGACAAGAAGGACTCGATTCCCTACATCGCCGACGAGCCGCGGCTCGTGCGGCCCGCGAACCTGCCGCCCGGCACGCCGGGGCAGGGCTGGCGCGTGTTCCGCGCGGCCAACGGCGTCCCGGTCGTGGTCGTCAACCTCATCGGCCGCGTGTTCATGCGCGAGGCGGACTGCCCGTTCCGCGCCGCCGACGCGATCCTCGAGGCCGCGAAGCGCGAGGCGAAGGTCGTGTTCGTGGACCTGCACGCCGAGGCGTCGGCCGAGAAGGTGGCGATGGGCTGGCACCTCGACGGGCGCGCGAGCGTCGTCGTGGGCACGCACACCCACGTGCAGACCGCCGACGACCGCGTGCTGCCGAAGGGCACCGCGTTCGTGAGCGACGCCGGCATGACCGGCGGCTTCGACTCCGTGATCGGCATGGACCGCGACGCGGCGCTGCGGCGCTTCACCACGCTGCTGCCCGAGCGGCTGCAGCCCGCCGACGGCGACCTGCGGCTCAACGCCGTCCTGGTCCGCGTGGACGAGGCGACCGGCCGCGCCGAGTCCATCCAGCGCCTGCAGGTCCCGTACGAGCGCGGGGGCGCGGCGAAGGGCGGCGCGCGCCTGCTCACGGGCGCCGAACCGGCCGAGCGCGTGGCGATCGAGGCGCAGATGCGCTCGAAGGTGCTGCTCGACCGCGGCTTCCAGCCGAAGCTGGCGCTGGTGTCGGTCGGCGACGACCCGGCGTCGCAGGTCTACCTCAAGAAGAAGGGGGAGGCGTGCGCGGCCGCCGGCATCGTCGCCGAGCGGGTGAAGTTCCCCGCCGGGACGACGACGGAGGAGGTCGTGAGGCGCGTGCGCGCGCTCGGGGACGACCCGGACGTGCACGGCATCCTCGTCCAGCTGCCGCTCGCCGAGCCCGCCGACGGCCAGGCCGTGCTCGAGGCCATCCCGCCCTTCAAGGACGTGGACGGCTTCCACCCCGAGAACGCGGGCCGGCTCGCGCTCGGGCTGCCCGGGTTCGTCCCCGCGACACCCTACGGCGTGCTGCGCATCCTGCAGCACTACGAGATCCCGATGAAGGGGAAGCACGCGGTCGTGCTCGGCCGCAGCCACATCGTCGGGCGGCCGATGTCCATCCTGCTCTCGAGCAAGGGCTGCGACGCGACCGTCACCGTGGGCCACAGCGCCAGCGGGCCGCTGCTGCGTTCGATGGCGCGCGAGGCGGACATCCTCGTCGCGGCGGTCGGGAAGAAGCACATGGTGACGGCGGACTGGGTCAAGCCGGGCGCGGTCGTGATCGACGTCGGCATCCACCGCGTGCCGCCGAAGCCCGGCGAGACCAGGAGCCGCATCACCGGCGACGTGGACTTCGAGGCGGTGAAGCACGTGGCCTCGGCCATCACGCCGGTGCCCGGCGGCGTCGGGCCGATGACGGTGGCGATGGTCGTACTCAACACGGTGATCGCCGCGGAGCGGCAGTCCGAGCAGGTGCGCGCCTGAGCGGCGCGCCGGACCGAACGCGATGACCGTGCCGCCCGCGGCCGAGGAGCGCGTCCTGTCGGTGGGCGAGCTCGCGCGCGCCCTCAAGGAGACGCTGAACGAGGCCTTCCCCGCGGTGTGGGTGAAGGGCGAGGTCAGCGGCTTCAAGCGCTACGACAGCGGGCACCTCTACTTCAGCCTCAAGGACGGCACGCCGGCGGTCGTGCAGGCGGCGATGTTCCGGAACTGGGCGTCGAAGCTGGCGTTCCAGCCGAAGGACGGCGCCGAGGTCGAGGCCTACGGCGAGATCGACTTCTACGGCCCGAGCGGGCGCTGCCAGCTGCTCGTGCGGGCGATGCGCCCGGCCGGCGTGGGCGCGCTGCTGCTGCAGCTCGAGGAGCTCAAGCGCCGCCTCGCCGCCGAGGGGCTCTTCGACGCGGCCCGCAAGCGGCCGCTGCCGCCGTTCCCGGCGCGCGTCGGCCTCGTGACCTCGCCGACCGGCGCGGCCGTGCGCGACGTGATCAAGGTGCTGCGCGCGCGCTGGCCCGGGATCGGCATCGTGCTCGCGCCGGTCCGGGTGCAGGGCGCGGGCGCCGCGCAGGAGATCGCGGCGGCGATCGAGCGCTTCAACCGCTTCGGCGGAGTGGACGTGCTGATCGTGGGCCGCGGCGGCGGCTCGCTCGAGGACCTGTGGGCGTTCAACGAGGAGCCCGTGGTGCGCGCGATCGCCGCCTCGGCGATCCCGGTCGTCAGCGCGGTCGGGCACGAGGTGGACACGACGCTCGCCGACCTCGCGGCCGACGTGCGCGCGGCCACGCCGAGCAACGCCGCCGAACTCGCCGTGCGCGACGCCGCCGAACTGAAGCGCCTCGTGGTCGCGCGCTCGGAGCGCGCCCTGCGCGACCTGCGCCGCATCGTCCAGGTGCGCCGCGACCGCGTGGACGCGCTGCACGGCAAGTACGGGTTCCGGCGCGTGCGCGACGTGTTCGGCACGATGCAGCAGCGCGTGGACGACGCCCGCGGCCGCATCGAGGCGGCCGCGAAGGGCCGCGTCCGCGGCGCGCGGCAGGCCGCCGAGGCGGCGGTGCGGGCGTGGGCGCTGCGCGAGTTCCCGGCGCGCGTCGCCGCGCGGCGCGGCGGCGTGGAGGAGCGCCTGAAGCGGCTGCAGGCGGCCGCCGTCGAGCGGGTGCTGCTCGAGAAGCGCGGCCTCGAGGCGCTGGTCGCGCAGTTGCGCGCGCTCTCGCCGCGCCACGTGCTCGAGCGCGGCTACGCGCTGGCGCGCGGCGCGGACGGGCGTATCCTGCGCGGCCCGGAGGCGCTGGCCGCGGGCGACGTGGTCACCATCGAGTTCGCGCGCGGCGAGGCCGAGACGGTCGTGCGCACGGTCCGGACGGGAGGAAGGCATGGCGAAGAAGACCGCCGCGGATAGCGGCCCGCAGCCGTCGTTCGAGGACGCGCTCAAGCGCCTCGAGGCGATCGTGGACGAGCTCGAGAGCGGCGAGCTGTCGCTCGAGGACTCGATCGCGCGCTACGAGGAGGGCATGAAGCTGTCGCGCCGGCTCACGCAGACGCTCGACGAGGCCGAGAAGCGCATCGAGCGGCTCGTCGAGAATCCCGACGGCACGATCGAGACCCGGCCGCACGAGCCCGACGACGAGCCCGGGAGCGGTTCGGGCAGCGGCTCGCGCGAAGGGGAGCTGCCGTTCTGATGGCCGCCTCCCCGCGGCGCGGCCTCCTGCCGGCCGGCAGCCGCGACCTCGCCCGGCGCCTCGCCGAGTTCGAGCGCGCGCTGGCCCGCGCCCTGCGCGAGCGTGCGGGCGGCCCCGGGCGGCTCGGGCAGGCGCTGCGCTACGCCGCGCTCTCGCCGGGCAAACGGCTGCGGCCGCTGCTCGTGCTCACGACCTGCGAGGCGGTGGGGGGCGAGTGGCGTCGCGCGTTGCCGGCCGCGATCGCGGTCGAGTGCGTGCACGCGTTCTCGCTCGTCCACGACGACCTGCCGGCGATGGACGACGACGACTACCGCCGCGGGCGGCTCACGACGCACAAGAAGTTCGGCGAGGCGCTCGGCATCCTGGCGGGCGACGCGCTGCAGGCGTTCGCGTTCGAGGAGCTGACGCGCCTGCGCGAGGCGGGCGTGCCCGACGCGCGCGTCGTGGACGCCGTGCGCCGGCTCGCGCGCGCCTCGGGCGCCGAGGAGCTGATCGGCGGGCAGGCGCTCGACCTGGCGGCCGAGGGCCGGCGCGCGGGCGCCGCCGCGGTGCGCGCGATCCACGTGCGCAAGACCGGCGCGCTCATGGGCGCCTGCCTCGCGCTCGGCGCGCTCGCGGGCGACGCCGACGCGCGCACGGCCGACCGGCTGCAGGAGACCGGCGTGCAGCTCGGCTTCGCGTTCCAGATCACCGACGACCTGCTCAACGCCGGCTCGACGCTGGCCACGCTCGGCAAGCGCGCGGGCACCGACGCGGCGCGCGGCAAGGCCACCTACCCCGTGGCGGTGGGCGAGAAGCGCGCCCGCGCCGAGTGCGCCCGGCTGATGCACGCGGTGCGCGCTTCCCTCGCGCGGGCCTGCGAACGGCCCGACCTGCTGCTGCAGCTCATCGACGCGACGGCGAAGCGCGAACGCTGAGCCGGCGCGGCCGGCGGCGCCGCCCCCGGAATCCGGCCCCGCGGCCGCCCCGCGGGGCGTTGACAAGTGGCTCCCCGGCCCGCCACCATCGCCGCGCTTTCGCCCGCAGGGGCGCGCTCCGGCAGGGAGGCGTCGCGGACCGGCAAGGAGGTCGTTACGGAACCGTTCTGGATCGCGCTGCTCGTCGGACTGGCGGTGCAGTTCTACAAGGGCATGGCCCAGTACGGCCGCACCCGGCACTGGAACCTGCGCCGGTTCGTCGAGACGGGCGGCATGCCGAGTTCGCACTCGGCGGCGGTGGCCGCCCTGAGCACCGCGGTCGGACTGCAGGAGGGGTTCACGTCGGCCCTCTTCGGCGTCACGCTCTACTTCAGCCTCATCGTCATGTACGACGCGGCCGGCCTGCGCCGCGCCGCCGGCCGCCAGGCCACCGTGCTCAACCGCCTCATCGAGCGCCACTTCAGGCACCCGCAGGACGACACGCAGAAGCTCATGGAGCTGCTCGGCCACACCCCGCTCGAAGTCCTCGTCGGCGCCTCGCTGGGCGTCTGCAGCGCCTTCCTCTGGAACCGGATCCACGCCCTATGAGCCTTCTCGAGAACATCCATTCGCCCGCCGACCTCAAGGCGCTCCCGCGCGAGCAGCTCGCCCAGCTCGCCTCCGAGATCCGCCACGTCATCATCCAGACCGTGGCGCGCAACGCGGGGCACCTCGCGCCCAACCTCGGCGTGGTCGAGCTGACGCTCGCCCTGCACCGCGTCTTCGACTCGCCGCGCGACCGGATCCTGTGGGACGTCGGCCACCAGTCGTACCCGCACAAGCTGGTCACCGGGCGGTACGAGGGCTTCCACACGCTGCGCCAGCTCGGCGGCATCGCCGGCTACCCGCGGCGCGCCGAGAGCGAGCACGACCCGTTCGGCACGAGCCACGGCAGCACCTCCATCTCGGCGGCGCTCGGGTTCGCCGCGGCGCGCGACCTGAAGGGCGGCGACCACCACGTGATCGCGGTCATCGGCGACGGCGCGCTCACGGGCGGCATGGCGTTCGAGGGCCTCAACAACGCCGGCGAGCTCAAGAAGCGGCTCATCGTCGTGCTCAACGACAACGAGATGAGCATCTCGCCCAACATCGGCGCGATCCACCGCTACCTCACGAAGCTCACGACCAGCCGCATCTACCGCCGCTTCGAGCACGACGTCTGGGACCTGCTCGGCCGCCTGCCCAAGGCGCTGCGCGCGCAGCAAGGCGCGAGCCGCGTCAAGGAAGGCCTTCAGAACATGGTCGCCCCGACGATCCTGTTCGAGGAGCTCGGCCTGAAGTACTTCGGACCCATCGACGGGCACGACCTCGCCGTGCTCGAGGAGACGCTGTCGGACCTCAAGCGCTTCGAGGGCCCGGTGCTGCTGCACGTCGTGACCCGCAAGGGCAAGGGCTACCTGCCGGCCGAGTCCGACCGCACGACGTTCCACGGCGTCGGCGTGTTCGATCCCGAATCGGGCGTCGCCTCGAAGGGCTCGAGGAAGACCTACTCGCACGTCTTCGGCGAGACCGCCGTGTGGATCGCCGACCGGCTGCCCGGGGTCGTCGCGGTCACGGCGGCGATGACCGACAACACCGGCCTCACGGGATTCGCGAAGAAGCACCCGAAGCGGTTCTTCGACGTCGGCATGGCCGAGGAGCACGCGGTCACCTTCTCGGCCGGCCTCGCCGCCGAGGGCCTCGTGCCGCTGACCGCGATCTACTCGACGTTCCTGCAGCGCGGCTTCGACCAGATCATCCACGACTGCGCCGTGCAGGACCTGAAGATCGTGCTGTGCCTCGACCGGGCGGGCCTGGTGGGCGACGACGGCGCCCCGCAGCACGGCTGCTTCGACGTCGGCTACCTGCGCATGATCCCCGGCGTGGTGGTGATGCAGCCGCGCAACGGGGAGGAGCTGCGGGACATGCTGTGGACCGCGGCGAACTGGCCGGGCAACCGCCCGATCGCGGTGCGCTACCCGCGCTCGGCCGTCCCCGAGGACGCGCTGCCCGAGCGCGAGCCGCGCCTGCTGGAGATCGGCGTGGCCGAACAGCTCCGCGCCGGGGGCGACGTGGCGATCTGGGCGCTCGGCACCATGGTGCAGCCCTCGCTCGAGGCGGCCGAACTGCTGGCCGCCGAGGGCGTGTCGGCCACCGTGGTCAACGCCCGCTTCGCCGCGCCGCTCGACGAACGCATGCTCGAGGGGCTGGCGCGCAGCGTCGGCCGCATCGTCACGGTCGAGGAGAACGTCCCGATGGGCGGCTTCGGCAGCGCCGTGAGCGAAGCGCTCGACCGGCTGGGGCTGAACCACGTCCCGGTCCGGCGCATCGCCCTGCCGCGCGAGTTCGTGCTGCACGGCAAGCGCGACGAACTGCTCGCCGCCGCCGGCCTCGACGCCGCCGGCATCTCCCGCGACGTGCTCGCCTGGGTGCGCGCGACGCAGCGCCAGTTCACGTGAGCGCGCGCCCGCGCCGCATCGCCCTCGTCGGCCACACGGGCCGGCCCGCGGTCCGGCGGGAGGCGCTGAGGCTGCGCGCGAAGCTGGCCCGCGGCGGCGCGGAGGTGCGCTTCGAGCGGAACCTCGCCGCGGCCTGCGGACGCGACGGCGAGCCGGCGGCGGCCCTCGGCCGCTGGTGCCAGGCCATGATCTCGCTGGGCGGCGACGGCACCGTGCTGCTGGCGGCGCGCGCGCTCGCCGGGCACCGCGGCGTGCTGCTGCCGGTCAACATGGGGGGCCTCGGGTTCCTCGCGTCGGCCGAGGAGCACGAACTCGACGCGGCGATCGCGGCGGCCTTCTCGGGGCGCTGGCGGGTCGCCACCCGGAGGGGCGTCGCGGCGCGCGTGCGCCGCGCCCGGACCCGCGCGTGGCGCCCCCGCGGCTTCGCGCTCAACGACGTCGTGGTGCGCAGCGCGGTCAGCCATGCGGCCGTGCACCTGAGCGTCTCGGCGCTCGGCCACGACCTCGGGCACCTGGTCGCCGACGGTCTCATCGCCGCCAGCCCCTCGGGCTCGACCGCCTACTCGCTCTCGGCCGGCGGGCCGATCGTCGCGCCGGACGTGGACGCGCTGGTCGTGACGCCCGCGTGCGCGCACTCGCTCGCCAGCCGCTCGCTCGTGCTCTCGCCCGAGTCGGTGGTGCACGCGACGGTGCTCACGCACCGGCCCGCGCTGGTGGTGCTCGACGGGCAGGAGACGGTCGAGCTGGCCCGCCACGACGAAGTCGAGATCCACCTCGCGCGCCGCGTCGTGCGCGTGTACCAGAATCCCGACCGGCCGTTCCTGCGCGCGCTGCGCAGCAAGCTCGGCTGGCAGGGGAGCGAAAAGCGCAGCATGTAGTCCGGAGCGGTCCCGCCCCCCGGAGTCCCGTCCATGCTCGAACGCCTCACCATCCGCGACGTCGCGCTCGTCGAGCGCGCCGGGATCGAATTCGGCCCCGGGCTGCACGCGGTCACCGGCGAGACCGGCGCGGGCAAGTCGCTGTTCGTCGAGTCGCTGGCGCTGGTGGTGGGCGGCCGCGCGGACGCCGGCATCGTCCGCGAGGGCGCGAAGGCGGCCGCGGTCGAGGCCTCGTTCCGGCTCGCCGGCGAAGCGGCCCGGCGCGCCGACGCGCTGCTCGAGGAGTGGGGGATCGAGTTCGACGGCGAGACGCTGATCGTGCGGCGCGAGGTCTCGGCCGAGGGCCGCAGCCGCGCGTTCGTCAACGACGCGAGCGTGACCGTCGCCTCGCTCAAGCGCCTCGGAGAGGCGCTCGTGGACCTGCACGGGCAGCACGAGCACCAGAGCCTGCTGCGCGAGGGCGCGGCGCTCGCGACGCTCGACCGCCTCGGCGGGCTCGAGGACCGGCGGCACGCGTTCGCCGACGCGCTCGCGGCGCTGCGCGAGGCCGAGGGCGAACTGGCGCGCCTGGCCGAATCGCTCGCCACGTTCGCCGAGCGCCGCGACTACCTCGAGGCGGCCGCGCGCGAGCTGGACGAGGCGAAGCTCGCCGGCGGCGAGGAGGAGGCGCTGCGCGTCGAGGCCGCGCGACTCGCCCACGCCGACCGTCTGCGCGAGCTGGCCGGCGGGGCGCTGGCGCGCCTGAGCGACGGCGAGGGCGCCGCGGCCGGGTCGCTCGGCGCGGCGCGGCACGCGCTCGAGCAGGCGGCGGCGCTCGACCCGAGCCTCGAGGAGACGCTCGGGCCCGTGCAGGAAGCGGCCATCGCCGCCGAGGAGGCCGCCCGCGCGCTGGCCGGCTACCTGGACCGGCTCGAGGCCGACCCGGCCGCGCTGGAGGCGGTCGAGGCGCGGCGCGAGCTTTGCGCGCGGCTCACCCGCAAGTACCGGCGCGACGTGGCCGGGCTGATCGCCTGGCGCGAGGAGCTGCGGGCCGAGCTCGCCGAGGGCTCGGACGCCGACGGCGCGCTCGAGCGCGTGCGCGCGCGCGTCGCGGAGCGCGAGGCGGCGATGCGCGCGCTCGGGGGAGCGCTCACCAAGGCGCGCCGGGCGGCGGCGCGGGAGTGGAGCGCGAAGCTCACGAAGGAGCTGCGCCCGCTGGGGCTGCCGCACGCCTCGATCGCGTTCGAGGTGCTGCCCTCGAGCGACGGCCGGCCCGCCCCGGCGGGGCTCGACGAGGTTCTGCTCCAGTTCACGGCGAACCCGGGCGAGAGCGCGCGGCCGCTGCAGAGGATCGCCTCCGGCGGCGAGCTGTCGCGGGTCATGCTGGCCCTCAAGTCAGCGCTGCAAACCCGTGACCGCGTTGACGTTCTCGTCTTCGACGAAGTAGATTCCGGCATCGGCGGTGCCGTCGCGCAGGCCGTGGGGGAACGTCTCCGCAGCCTCGCCGAGCACCGCCAGGTCATTTGCGTCACCCACCTGCCCGTGATCGCGGCGCTGGGGCGGCGTCACTTCGCGGTCTCCAAGCAGGTCGCGAACGGCCGCACCGTCGCCCGCATCGACGTGCTCGAATCCCGGGACCGCGTCGAGGAGCTGGCGCGGATGCTCGCGGGCGAGCGGGTGACGGACACCACGCGGCGCCAGGCGCGCGAGCTGCTCGCCTCGCCCGCGAACGACGACTGACGCACCGCGCCGGAGGCGCGGCACACCCGGCACTCGTTTCACGGAGGCTGCACCGCGCCGGAGGCGCGGCCCACCATCTCATGATCATCCCGACCCGCTCCGAGTTCCACGCGCTCGCCAGGACCGGCAAGCTGGTGCCCGTCTACCGGGAGGTCTTCGCGGACCACGACACGCCCGTGTCGGCGTTCCGCAAGATCGACGACGGCCCCTACGGGTTCCTGCTCGAGAGCGTCGAGGGCGGCGAGAAGTGGGGGCGGTTCTCCATCCTCGGCAGCCGCCCGTCCATGGTGTTCGTCGCCCGGGGCGACCGCGCCGAGATCATCGCGGGCGGCAGGTCCACGCCGTGCGCGGGGCGCCCGCTCGACGAACTGGCGCGGCTGCTGCGCGAGCACCAGGCGGTCGCGCTGCCCGGCCTGCCGCGCTTCTGCGGCGGCGCGGTCGGCTACCTCGGCTACGACACGGTGCGCTGGTTCGAGAAGCTGCCCGAGAAGGCGGCCGACGAGCTGCGCCTGCCCGACGCCGTGTTCCTGTTCGGCGACGTGGTGAGCGTGTTCGACAACCTCACGCACACGATGAAGGTGGTCACCCACGCGCGCGGCGGCGACGACCCGGACAAGGCCTACGACGCCGCCGTCGCGCGCCTCAACGACGAGGTCGAGCGCCTGCGGCGGCCGCTGTCCTGGATCGAGCCCCCGGCGTGGGGCGAGGCGGGCGAGCCGGTCTCGACCGTCTCGCGCGAGCGCTACATGGCCGCGGTCGAGACGGCCCGGGAGCACATCCGCGCGGGCGACATCTTCCAGGTGGTGCTCAGCCACCGCATGAGCGCGGCCGTCTCGCAGCCGGCGTTCGAGGGCTACCGCGCGCTGCGCATCACGAACCCGTCGCCCTACATGTACTACCTGCGGCTCGGCGACTTCACGATCGTCGGCAGCTCGCCCGAGGTGCTGGTCCGCCGCACCGACGCCACGCTCGAGGTGCGCCCGATCGCCGGCACGCGCCCGCGCGGCCGCAGCGCCGACGAGGACCGCGCGCTCGAGGAGGAGTTGCTCGCCTCCGAGAAGGAGCGCGCCGAGCACCTGATGCTCGTGGACCTGGGCCGCAACGACGTCGGCCGCGTCGCCGAATACGGCTCGGTCGAGACCAACGAGTACATGGTCATCGAGCGCTACTCGCAGGTCATGCACCTGGTCTCGAACGTGCGCGGCCGCGTGCGCGGCGACCTCGCGCCGCTGGGCGTCGTGGGCGCGACGTTCCCGGCCGGCACGGTGAGCGGCGCCCCCAAGGTGCGCGCGATGGAGATCATCGAGGACCTCGAGCCCGTGCGGCGCGGCATCTACGCCGGCGCGGTCGGGCACTTCGACTACCACGGCAACCTCGACCTCGCGATCGCGATCCGCACGCTGGTCTACGCGAACGGCCGCGCCTACTGGGGCGTCGGGGCGGGCATCGTCGCCGACTCCGACCCGGCCGAGGAGTGGGAGGAGACGATGAACAAGGGACGCGCGCTGTGGCTGGCGGTGCAGCGCGCCGAGCGGGGCGCGCGATGATCGCGGTCGTGGACAACTACGACTCCTTCACCTACAACCTCGTCCAGTACCTGGGCTCGCTCGGCGCCGAGGTCGTGGTGCGGCGCAACGACGCCGTCACCGCGGACGA
>CAZUEM010000003.1:0-46180 GCA_964619155.1 uncultured bacterium | reverse complement strand
CTGTTCGCCGGGCTCGACAACCCCTTCGAGGCGACGCGCTACCACTCGCTGATCGTCGAGAAGGAGGGCCTGCCCGAAGTGCTCGAACCCGTGGCGTGGACGCCCGAGGGCGAGCTGATGGGCGTGCGCCACCGCGAGCACGAGACCTGGGGCGTGCAGTTCCATCCCGAATCGGTGCTGACGGCGCAGGGCCTGCGCCTGATCGAGAACTTCCTGACCCTCTGCCGCCAGCAAAGGAGGCTGCCGAGTTGATCCAGTCCGCCATCGCCCGCGCCGTCGCCCGCGAGCACCTCTCGCGCGAGCTCGCCCGCGCCACCATGGAGCAGGTGCTCGCCGGCGAGGCCACGCCCTCGCAGATCGCCGGGCTGGCGATCGCGCTGCGCATGAAGGGCGAGACGGCGGAGGAGATCGCCGGGTTCGCCGAGGCCATGCGCGGGCGCGTGCCGCCGATGCACACCAAGCGCAGGCCGCTGCTGGACACCTGCGGCACGGGCGGCGACAACGCCGGCACGTTCAACATCTCCACGACGGTGGCGATCGTGGTCGCGAGCTGCGGCGTGGCGGTGGCGAAGCACGGCAACCGCGCGGTCTCGAGCCGCACCGGCAGCGCCGACGTGCTCGAGTCGCTCGGCGTCGGCATCGACCTCTCGCCGGTGGACGCGGCGCGCTCGATCGACGCGCTCGGCATCACGTTCCTGTTCGCGCCCAACTATCACGGCGCGCTTCGCCACGCGGTGGGCCCGCGCCGAGAACTGGGCGTGCGCACGGTCTTCAACGTGCTCGGCCCGCTCACGAACCCGGCCGGCGCGTCGCGGCAGCTGCTGGGCGTCTACTCGGACACGCTCGTGCGCACGCTCGCCGACGTGCTGCAGGCGCTCGGGACCGAGCGCGCGATGATCGTGCACGGCCACGACGGCATGGACGAACTGAGCGTGTTCGACGTGAACCACGTCGCCGAGCTGAAGGACGGCAGGATCCACGAGTTCGCGGTGGACCCCGCCGAGTTCGGGCTCGCGCACACCGACCGCTCGGGCGTCGCCGGCGGCTCGGCGGGCGAGAACGCCGCGAAGGTCCGGGCGATCCTGGAGGGCGAGAAGGGGGCGGGGCGCGACATCGTCGTGCTGAACGCCGCCGCCGCGCTGGTCGTGGGCGGCGCCGCGGCGGACCTGCGCGAGGGCGTCGCGCGCGCCCAGCACGCGATCGACAGCGGCGAGGCGGCCCGCAAGCTGGCCGAGCTGGCCGCGTTCCGGGGCTAGAAGGCGAGGACCTCATGTTCTGTGCGCAGTGCGGGCAGTGGCTGGCGGACGGCGAGGCCGCCTGCCCGCGCTGCGGCGCGCCGGCTCACGGCACGGCGATCGGCCCGCTGCCCGCGGCCGGCCCCGCCGGGTCCCCGCCACCGCCGCCGGTGCGCTACGGGGGCTTCTGGCGGCGCTTCGGCACGTTCGTGACGGACTCGCTGGTGATGTTCTTCCCGGCGGCGATCGTGCGCGTGCTGTTCGGCGAGGACGCGTGGGGGATGGAGCCGGTGCGCGACTTCGGCAACGCCGCGCGCGCCGTGCTGGTGAACGCCGGGCTGTGGTGGCTGTACTGCGCGCGGCTCGAGTCCTCGCCCGCGCGCGGCACGCTCGGGCAGCAGCTCATGAACCTGCGCGTGTGCGACGACCGGCTGCGGCGCGTCTCGTTCGGCCGCGCCAGCGCGCGGCACTTCGCCCAGTACCTCTCCGCCGCCACGTTCGGCATCGGCTACCTGGTCAACCTGTGGACCAAGAAGCGCCAGGCCCTGCACGACCTCGCCGCCGGCTGCGTGCTCGTGCGGGCCGAGTCGCTGCCGGGCCCGGGGCCCGGGACCGGAGGCAACCCATGAGCGCCGACATTCTGGCCCGCATCGCCGCCGACCGGCGGCGCCGCGTCGAGGCGGCGCGAGCCGCCACCCCGCCGCACGCGCTGCGCGCGCGGCTCGCCCGCACCGAGCCCGCGGGCCGCCTCGAGCGCGCGCTGCGCCGCGGCGGGGCCGCGAACCCCCTGCGGCTGCTGTGCGAGGTCAAGCGCGCCTCGCCCTCGAAGGGCATGCTGCACCCCGACGTGGACCCGGTGGCCGTCGCGACGCTCTACGCCGCCGGAGGGGCGAGCGCGATCTCGCTCGTCACCGAGCCCGACCACTTCCTCGGCGATCCGGGGTGGGTGGACGCCGTGCGTCCCGCGGTGTCGCTGCCGCTGCTGATGAAGGACTTCGTCGTGGACCCGTACCAGATCCTCGACGCCGCGGCGCGCGGTGCGGACGCGGTGCTGCTGCTGGCGGCGCTGCTGTCGGAGACCGAGATCCAGCGCTTCGTCACCGAGGCGCGGCTGCTCGGGCTCGACGCGCTCGTCGAGGTGCACGACGACGCCGAACTCGCGCGCGCGCTGCGCGCGGGCGCGACGCTGGTCGGCATCAACAACCGCGACCTGCGCACGTTCGCCGTGGACCTCGGCACCTCGGTCCGCCTGCTGCCGCACGTGCCGCGGCTCGTGACCGCGGTCGCCGAGAGCGGCCTGTCGCGCCCCGAGGACCTCGCGCGGCTGCGCGAGACGCGCTGCGACGCGGTCCTGATGGGCGAGGTGTTCATGACCAGCGCCGACCCGGCCGCGACGCTCGCGACGCTCGCCGCCGCGGCGCGGGGCGCCGCTTGAGCGCCTCCGCGGCGGGGCGCCGCACGGTCGTCAAGGTCTGCGGCCTGACCAACGTCGAGGACGCCGCGCTCGCGCTCGCCGCGGGCGCCGACTGGCTGGGCTTCGTCGTGCGCGCCGAGAGCCCGCGCGCGATCGAGCCCGGCCGGGCCGGCGACGTGGTGGCCGCGCTCGGGCGCGGCGTGGCGGTCGCGGTGATGGTGGGCGTCACGCCGGACGAGGCCCTGGCGGTCGCCGGCCGGGTGGGCGCGGCGCGCGTCCAGCTCCACCGGGTGAACGCGGACGGCTGGCCCGCCGACTTCCCGCTGCCGTGCGCGTTCGCGGTCGGTGTGGACGGCGAGGGCCGCCTGCGCGGAGAGCCGCCCGCCGCCCCGCACCTCGTGCTGCTCGACACCGCGCACGGGCGGCTCGCGGGCGGGACGGGGGAGAGCTTCCCCTGGCACGCGGCGCGCGGGCTCGCCGAGCGCCGCGCGGTCATGCTGGCCGGGGGGCTCGACGGGGACAACGTCGCGCGCGCGATCGAGGCCGCGCGGCCGTTCGGTGTGGACGCCGCCTCGCGCCTCGAGCGCGCGCCGGGACTCAAGGACCACGACAGGGTGCGGCGCTTCGTCGCCGCCGTGAGGGAGTGCGATGAGCGGACCGCCGGCGCAGCCTGACGCCACGGGGCACTTCGGCCCGTACGGGGGGCGTTTCGTCCCCGAGACGCTCGTGCACGCGCTCGACGAGCTCGAGCGCGAGTACGAGCGCGCGCGCGCCGACGAGGGCTTCCGCGCCGAACTGGACGCGGCGCTGCGCGACTTCGCCGGGCGGCCGACGCCGCTCGTCGAGGCGCGGCGGCTCTCGGAGTCCGCCGGCTGCCGCGTGTTCCTCAAGCGCGAGGACCTGCTGCACACGGGCGCGCACAAGATCAACAACACGATCGGCCAGTGCCTGCTCGCGAAGCGCATGGGCAAGCCGCGCGTCATCGCCGAGACCGGCGCCGGCCAGCACGGCGTCGCGACCGCCGCGGCGGCGGCGCGCTTCGGGCTCGAGTGCGTGGTCTACATGGGCTCCGAGGACGCGCGCCGCCAGAAGCTCAACGTCGAGCGCATGCGGCTGCTGGGCGCCGAGGTGCGCGAGGTGGACGCCGGCTCGCGCACGCTCAAGGACGCCATCAACGAGGCCCTGCGCGACTGGGTGACGCGCGTGCGCGACACGCACTACGTGCTCGGCTCGGTGCTGGGCCCGCACCCGTTCCCGCGCCTGGTGCGCGACTTCCACCGCGTCATTGGCCTCGAGGCGCGCGGGCAGTTCGCCGCGATCGCCGGCGGGCTGCCCGACGCGCTGGTCGCCTGCGTGGGCGGCGGCAGCAACGCCATCGGGCTCTTCCACGCGTTCCTCGGCGACGCGGGCGTGCGCCGGATCGGCGTCGAGGCGGGCGGCCACGGGCTGGCGAGCGGCCGGCACGCGGCGCGCGTGCCCGAGCACAGCACGGGCGTGCTGCACGGCACGCGCACGCTCATCCTGCAGGACGCGCACGGCATGGTGCGCGAGACGCACTCGGTCTCGGCGGGCCTCGACTACCCGGCGCTCGGTCCCGAGCACGCCTGGCTGCTGGACCAGGGCCTCGCCGAGTACGCGAGCGCGACCGACGACGAGGCGCTCGCCGCGTTCGAGGCGCTCGCGCGGCTCGAGGGCATCCTGCCCGCGCTCGAGTCCGCGCACGCGATCGCCTGGGTGCTGCGCGAGGGCCGTTCGCTGGGCGCGGCGGCCCGGGTGGTCGTCAACCTGTCCGGCCGCGGCGACAAGGACGTGGCCGAGGTGCTGCGGGTGACTGGCCGCGGCTGAGCCCGGACCGGCCGCCCGGCGCTCAGGCCGCGGGGCCGCCCAGCAGCCAGCGCACGACGTCGGCCGCGGAGTAGCGCTCGCGGCCGGCGAGGAAGCCGCCGAGCAGCGCGGCGTCGTCGCCGCTCGTCAGCAGCGGCGGCTCGGCGCCCGCCTCGCGCGCCTGCGCGTGGCCGATGGTCGCGAGCAGCGCGTTGCAGAGGCACTTGCGCCCCGCCAGTTCGTCCGGGTCGCCGCCCTTGGCGAGGTAGTCGCGGTCGGGCTCGCTCGCGCAGCGGTAGCCGATCGTGCCGTCGGGCTTCTCGTAGGCGTTGCGCAGGTAGCCGAGGTCGCAGATGCGCTCGCGCTTCGCGCCTTCCGACGGGTCGCCGGGCCACGAGACCACCTTGAACGGAAAGCCGGTGGGCGAGGCCCGCGAGTCGGTCCGCACGCGCACCTCGCCGCGGGCGGCGCTCGAGAGCACGGAACGGCGGATGTTCTCCGCGAGGCCCGATTCGTCGCAGTAGGCGAACAGCGTCCCGACCTGCACGCCCACCGCGCCCTCGGCCTGCACCTCGGCGAGCCGCTGCGGCGAACCGCCGCCGCCCGCGACCCAGAACGGCAGGCCGAGTTCGCGGATCTTCGCGAGGTCGGCCTGGTCGCGCGGCCCGTAGACCGGCTCGCCGTTCTCGTCGAAGACGCCCTTGTCGCGCGGCGGCGTGTTGTGGCCGCCCGCCGTCGGGCCCTCGACCACGAAGCCGTCGATGCCGGGCGTCTTGCGCGCCAGCATGACCGCGAGCGAGTGGCTGCCGACGATGGGCAGGAAGCGCGGCCGCTTGAGCGGCGCGGGCGGCGCCGGCCAGTGGGCCCGCGGGTCGAAGCGCAGGTACTCGACGCGGCCGGACGTGGCCTCCTCGAGGTCGAGCCGCATCTCGGCCGGATGGTGCCCGGCCATGGCGTCGAGCGCGGCCGGGATCTCGCGCGGGATGCCCGCGCCCATCAGGACGAAGTCCACGCCCGCGAGCATCGCGCCGTAGAGGAGCGCCAGGTTCGGCATCTGCACCTTGGTGAGCAGGTTGATGCCGACCAGCCCGTCGTGACCCTCCTTGGCGAGCCACACCTCGGCGAACGCGGCCAGCATCGCGACCTGCTCGCGCGCCGCGGTCACCACCTGCTGGTACATGGGCAGCAGCGCGTACTTCGCGTCGCCGCGCTCGCCCTCGGGGCGGAAGAAGCGCTCGAGCACCGGCGCGGACACCCCGGGGATGGGGAAGTGCTCGAGGGCGCGGCGCATGTGCCCGCCCGGGTCGCCGTCCTGCAGGCGGCGCACGAGCACGGTGTCGATCACGGTGCCCGAGACCACGCCGAGCTGCCCGAGGGTCGAAACCGCGCGGGCGAGCCGCCAGTTGGACACCGCGATGCCCATGCCGCCCTGAATGATGGGCGGCAGCGGGCCGGCCATGGCCTGCGCGTACGTTGCGGTCACGGGCTCCTGCGAGTTCGGGAAGGCCCGGAGATCCGGGCCGCGTCACCCCGGCGAGGGGTGGGCAACCGATGCACCGTATCATCGCCCGCGCGCGTTTGCGCGTGTTTTCTTCGCCGCCCGGCCTGAAAAGAGCTTCGCGGCCCCGTCGCGGCGGGGGACGGCCGCGAGTGCGGGGCGCGCGATCGCGCGCGCCGCGCGGCCCGCGGCGTGACCTGCGCGCGACCGTGTGCTATAAACGCCGCCCGCCGTGCGCCCGTAGCTCAATTGGATAGAGCGTTAGCCTCCGGAGCTAAAGGTTACAGGTTCGATTCCTGTCGGGCGCACCACCCCTCGCCGAGGCCCGGATCCTCCGCATGACGTCCGAACGCTTCGAACCGCATGCCTCGCGGGCGATGGCCTCGATGTTCGACGACGTCTCGGGGCGCTACGACCTGCTCAACCGCCTCATGACGCTCGGCCAGGACGGCGCGTGGCGCGAGGCGATGGCGCGCGCGGTTCCCGCCGGCGCGCGCTCGGTGCTCGACCTGTGCACGGGCAGCGGCGTGTCGCTCACCGGCCTGCGCCGTCCCGGCCGGCTGCTGCTGGGCATGGACGTGAGCCTGCGCATGCTCGAGGTCGCGCGCGACCAGCAGGGCTCGGCGGGCTGGGCGCCCCGGCTCGCCTGCGCCGACGGCTTCCGCCTGCCGCTGCGCGACGGGTCGCTCGACGCGGTCACGATCGCCTTCGGGATCCGGAACCTGCGCCCGCGCTCGTCGTCGCTCCCCGAGATCGCGCGGGCGCTGCGCCCGGGCGGGACGCTCGTCGTGCTGGAAGCCACCGCGCCCGGCCCCGGCCCGCTGCGCCCGATCCTCGCGGCCTACGTGCGCCACGCGATCCCGCTGCTGGGACGGCTCTCGCCCGACCCGAGCGCTTACCGCTACCTGAGCGAGTCCATCTTCGAGTTCGGCAGCGGCCCGGAGTTCGAGCGCGACCTCGCCGCCGCCGGTTTCGAGGTCGTCTCGAGGCGCTCGTTCCTGCTCGGCGCGACCCGGCTGTGGGCCGCGCGGCGCGGGGGAGACGTTGGTCAAAATCCCGCCGCGCCCGGCCGGGCCGTGCATTCCGCACGGGAGGCCTCGGGCGAAATCGCGCAGGGGGATTCCGAGCCCGCCGCCGCGCTCGGCGAACCCGCCGCCTGGCTCGCGCTCCAGGCGGCGCTCTCCGCGGCGCTGTCCGTCGCCCTCGCCTGGGCTCTCTTCGTGTGGGCCAAGCTCAACGCGGAACTGCCCTTGACCGTGGCCCAGCGGCGGCTCGGCTGGGTCCTGATCGTCGCCGGCCTGGCGGTTTTCGGGGCGCGCACGGTCTGGCTGGGACTGCGCTGGAAGGCGGGCGCGCGGGGCCGCTGAGCGAACGGCTCCCGTGGCACGGGCATTGCCACTTGTTCGTGGGATTTGCCCCAACGGACGCGGAGTTCGAATGCTCGGACGCAGGAAACTACTCGCCTCGCTCATGGAGTTGACCGGCCGCTCGGCGCCGCGCTCGCGGACCGAACTCGTGGCCGTCCTGCTCCGTCACGCCATGCAGCAGACGGAAGCGGACGGCGCGGTGCTCTCGCTCGCGACCGGCCGCCAGATCGAGCGGCTGTCCCTGCGCCGCGGCGAGCCCGAACCCGCGGTGGACTCCGGCGGCGCGGCGCCCAACAGCTTCGACCGCTCGTTCCTCGCCGGCGGCGGCCCGCGCGTGTTCGCGGACCTCCCGGACTCGCCCTCGGCGGCGATGCAGGCGTCGTGCCCCGGGCTCGAGGTCGGCCCGGCCCTGTTCGTGCCCGTGCGGCTGCGCGAGCACCAGATGGGCCACCTCGGCGTCTACCGGCGCCGCCACTCGGCGCGCTTCCAGTTCCGCGACGCGCGCGCGCTGCTGCTGCTGGCGTCGTGGGCCGCGGCGCTGTTCGAGAACCTGCGCATCGGCGAGAACCTCGAGAAGATGGCGGTCACCGACGACCTCACGCAGGTCTACAACTACCGCTACCTCAAGACGGCGCTGCGGCGCGAGGTCAAGCGCGCGCTGCGGTTCCGCCAGAGCCTCGCGCTCCTCATGGTGGACGTGGACAACCTGAAGACCTACAACGACCGCAACGGGCACCTGCGCGGCAGCTTCCTGCTCAAGGAGATCGCGCAGCTCTTCACCCACCAGGTGCGGTCGTGGGACCTCGTCGCCAAGTACGGCGGCGACGAGTTCACCGTGATCCTGCCGCAGACCGAGCGCGCCGGCGCCGCGGTGGTCGCCGAGCGCCTGCGGGCGAGCATCGCCGGGCACGTGTTCCCGCTCGCGGCCCCGGGCAGCATCACGGTCAGCGTCGGCATCTCGTGCTTCCCGCAGGACGGCGACACGGTCGCCACGCTCATCGAGGCGGCCGACCGCGCGCTCTACACCGCCAAGCGGAACGGAAGGAACCGCGTGGAGGGCATCGAACCGCTGGCCGCCTAGGCCGCGGGCGCGGGCCCGCCGCGCGTTGACCCCCCTGCGGGAAGCGGGTTAGCTTCGCGCGTTCGCGCACAGTCGTCCGGAAAACCGGGCTTCACAGGAAGTGGAGGAAGCGGTGTCGGATCGGATCGGAATCGCAGTCGTCGGCACGGGGGACTGGGGCGCCAACCTCGTCCGCAACTTCTCGAACCTGCCGGGCGCCCGGCTCGTCGCGGTCTGCGACGCGGACCCGAAGCGGCTCGAGAAGACGGCCGCGCAGTACCCGGGCACGAAGGCGTACGCCGACGTCGCCCAGGTCGCCGCGGACCCCGAGATCCAGGGGGTCGTGGTCGCCGCCTCGGCCGTCAGCCACCACCCGCTCGCGAAGGCCCTGCTCGAGGCCGGCAAGGACGTGTACGTCGAGAAGCCGCTGACCCTCGAGGTCGCGCACGCCGAGGAGCTCTGCCGGCTGGCGAAGCAGAAGGGCCGCATCCTGATGGTCGGCCACCTGCTGCTCTACCACCCGGGCGTCCAGTACCTGAAGCGCATGGTGAAGGACGGCTCGATCGGCGACCTGCTCTACATCTACTGCCAGCGCGTCAACCTCGGGAAGGTCCGCAAGGACGAGAATGCGCTGTGGAGCTTCGCGCCGCACGACCTGTCGGTCGTGCTGCACCTGCTCGAGGCCGAGCCCGTGGACGTGGTCGCTCGGGGATCGGACTTCCTGCAGACGGGCGTCGAGGACGTCGTGTTCGTGGACATGAAGTTCCCGGGCGGCAAGATGGCCCACGTCCACGTCTCGTGGCTCGACCCGCACAAGCTGCGCAAGTTCACGGTCGTCGGCTCGCAGAAGATGGTCGTGTTCGACGACATGGAGGCCAGCGAGAAGATCAAGGTCTACGACAAGGGCGTGGACCGGGCCGGGCAGGTGGTGTCGTACGGCGACGCGCTCACGGTGCGCAGCGGCGACATCCTCATCCCGAAGATCTCGCTGCAGGAGCCGCTGCGGCTCGAGTGCCTGCACTTCGTCGAGTGCGTCCGCGAGCGCAAGACGCCGCTCACCGACGGGCTCGGCGGCCTGCGCGTCGTGAAGGTGCTGGACGCGGCCCAGAAGTCCCTCAAGGCGGGCGGCGCGCCGGTCGCGATCGAGCCGCTGCCGCAGGAGGTCGCGTGACCAGCTCCGTCCACCCGAGCGCGCGGATCGGCGAGGGCACGGCCCTCGGCGAGTTCTGCGTGATCGAGGCCAACGTCACGATCGGCAAGGGCTGCCGGATCGGCCATCACGTCGTCATCCGCGAGGGCACCGTCGTCGGCGACACGGTGCGCATCGACGACCACGCGTCGCTGGGCAAGCACCCGATGAAGGCCGCCAACTCGGCGACCACGAAGGAGCAGGAACTGCCGCCGCTCACCGTCGGCGAGCTGTGCATCGTCGGCACCGGCGTCGTGCTCTACCGCGGCGCGGCGATCGACGCCAAGGTGCTGATGGCCGACCTCGCCACCATCCGCGAGAACGTCACGATCGGCCGCGGCACCATCGTCGGCCGCGGCGTGACGGTCGAGAACTTCTGCAGCGTCGGCCGTTACTGCAAGCTCGAGAGCGAGTGCTACGTCACCGCCTACTCCACGCTCGAAGACCGCGTGTTCATCGCGCCCGGCGTGGTGACCTCGAACGACAACTTCGTGGGCCGCACGCAGGAGCGCTTCAAGCACTTCAAGGGCGTGACCGTGAAGAAGGGCGGCCGGGTCGGCGCCGGGACGGTGACGCTGCCGGGCGTGACCATCGGCGAGGACGCGCTCGTCGCCGCCGGTTCGACCGTGACGAAGGACGTGGAGCCCCGCACCATCGTGATGGGCAAGCCGGCGCGGCCCCTGCGCCCGGTGCCCGTCGAGCAGCTTCTGGAGAACCAGGGCTGGGTGGACGCGTAACCGCGCGCCGCGCCCCGTTCCGGACCGAGGGAGATCGAGACTCATGTCGACGAACACGATCGCGAAGGTGCCGCTCCTCGACCTTCGCGCGCAGTACGACACCATCCGCACCGAGGTCGACGCCGCCGTGCGCGGCGTGATGGAGAGCTGCCACTTCATCGGCGGCCCCGAGGTCGCGGCGCTCGAGCAGGAGGTCGCCCGCTACTCGCAGACCGCGCACGCCGTGGCCTGCGCGTCGGGCACCGACGCCATCCTGCTGGCGCTGTGGGCGCTGAACATCGGCCCGGGCGACGAGGTCATCTGCCCGACCTACACGTTCTTCGCCACGGCCGGCACGGTCGCCAACAACGGCGCCACGCCGGTGTTCGTGGACGTGGACCCGAAGACGTACAACATGGACCTGCACCTGCTCGAGAAGGCGATCACGCCGCGCACGAAGGCCGTCATCGCCGTGTCGCTGTTCGGGCAGTGCGCCGACATCCCCGCGATCCGGGCGATCTGCGACAAGCACCAGCTCTACCTGATCGAGGACGCGGCCCAGTCCATCGGCTCGGAGTGGGAGGGGAAGCGCTCGGGCTCGATGTGCGATTACGGCACGTTCTCGTTCTTCCCGTCGAAGAATCTGGGCGGCGCCGGCGACGGCGGCATGATCGTGACCCAGAACGCGGAGCTGGCCGAGAAGGCCCGCCTGCTGTGCAACCACGGCGCGAAGCCCAAGTACTACCACGCGGTCGTCGGCACGAACTCGCGCCTCGACGCGCTGCAGGCCGCGATCCTGCGGGTCAAGCTGCGCCACCTCGACCGCTGGAGCGAGGGACGCGCCCGCAACGCGGCGCTGTACAACCGGCTCTTCGCCGGGTCGAAGGTCGGCACGCCGCACCACGACCCGCGCACGCGCCACATCTACAACCAGTACGTCGTCCGCGTGACGCGCCGCGACGACCTCAAGAAGCGGCTGGCCGAGAAGAACATCGGCTGCGAGGTCTACTACCCGGTGCCGCTGCACCTGCAGAAGTGCTTCGCGCACCTCGGCGGCAAGCCCGGCGACATGCCGGTGGCGGAGGCGGCGGCGAACGAGACGCTGGCGCTCCCGATCTATCCCGAGCTGACGGAGGACATGATCCGTTACGTGGCGCAGACCGTCCTCGATTTCGTGGAAGGCTGAGCCGCGCGGGACGCCGGCCGTCCCGCACCCGACGAACCGAAGCGCGCCGCCGACCCGCCCTCCAGGCGGCGCGCTTCCGAAGCACCGACGACTACCGCCGCGCAACCCCTGGCGCCGGCGGCGACGCGGGTCCATGACCGATTCGAACAGCGACGCCCTGCGCACCCTGCTGCGCCGGGTGGACGAAGTCCGGGGGCTTTCCGATCGCGCCGCGACCGCGGCGACGGTGGGGGCGGACGAGCACGAGACCCTCCTGCGCACGCTCGCGGAGACGGTCGACGAGCTCGAGCGCAGCCATCGCCGGCTGATCGAGACGAACGTGCAGCTCGTCTCGCTGCGCGAGGTGGCGGGCAGCCTGACGCACACGTCGGACACCGCCGAGACCACGCGCACGGTGACGCGCTACCTCCAGCACGCGTTCGGCTTCGACCAGGTCGGCCTGCTGCTCGTGGACCGCGAGCGCGCCGTCCTGTCCGGCGCCTGGACCGGCGGCCGCCCCGGCGCCGAGTCCTGCGAGCTGCTCGAGTGCGGCCTCGTCGGCGATCGCGGCGCCCTCGCGCGCACCGTGTGGATGAACCGCACGCTGCTGCACCAGGACTGCCGCCGGCACCCGCCCGCGTACCTGCCGGAGACGCATCCGCTCCGCGAGCGCTTCGACGGGCTCGGCTCGATGGTGAGCGTGCCGCTGCTGCGCAGCCCCTCGGGCGTGCCGGGGGGGAACTGCGACCGCTGCCTGCTCGGCGACTCGCGCCTGCTGGCGCCGCCGCCCGGGCCGGGCGCGGCCGCGTGGCACGCCGAGGTCGAGGCCTCGCAGCGCCGCTGCCTCGCCTGCGGCCGCATGCCGACGCTCGGCGTGATCGCCGCGGCGCGCGCGGCCGGCGCGCCGCCCCTGACCGCGGCCGACGTGACGCTCGTCGAGTCCATCGCGCTCTCGGTCGCGCCGATGGTCGAGAACGCCCGGCTCTTCCAGGACCTGCGCCGCAGCCAGCGCTTCCAGCAGGACGTGCTGCACAGCATCGTCAGCTCGCTGGTCGCCGTGAACCTCCGCGGCGAGGTGCTGGGCCTGAACCGCGCCGCCGAGGACCTGCTCGGCTGGAGCGAGGCCGACGCGCGCCAGCGCCCGGCCGCCGAGGTGCTCGGCGAGGAGGCGGACGCCCTCGTGCGGGACACGCTCGAGCACGGCCGCGAGACGCAGCGCGCCGAGACCCTCGTGCGCGCGCGCGACGGCGCGCCCGTCCCGGTGCGCATCACCACGTCGCGGCTGCGCGACGATGCCGACGTCGCGTACGGCGCCATCGCCACGTTCGTGGACCTGACGCCCATCAAGCGGGCCGAGGAGCGCGCCCGGCAGCTCGACCGGCTGGCCGCGCTCGGGCGCTTCACGTCGAGCGTCGCGCACGAGATCCGGAACCCCCTGACCGGCATCGGCATGGGCGTGCAGCACCTCGCGCGCGCGATCGGCGAGGACCCGAAGCAGCGCGAGAGCGTCGAGTTCATCCTCGGCGAGATCCAGCGCCTCGACCGCATCGTCCAGGACCTCTTCGACGCCACGCACCCGCGCCGGCTGGACCTGCGTCCGCGGCCGCTCGAGGCGACCGCGCGCCGCGCGCACCAGTCGCTCGAGCCGGTGCTGGCCGCGCGCGGCGTGCGGGTCGCCTTCGACGCCGCGCCGGACCTGCCGGACGTGCCGCACGACGAGGACCAGATCCAGCAGGTGCTCATCAACCTGATCAAGAACGCGGCCGAGGCCTCGCCCGCGGGCGCCGCGATCGACGTGCGCCTCGCGCGCGAAGCGGCCCCGGGCCGCGGCCGCGCCGCCGCCGTCGTCGCCACCGTGACCGACCGCGGGCACGGCATCGACGCGGAGACCTGCCGCACGCTGTTCGAACCGTTCTTCACCACCAAGCCCGGAGGCACCGGCCTCGGGCTCTACATCTCGCACGACATCGTCAAGCGTCACGGCGGGAACCTGACCGTCCACAGCGAACCGGGCCACGGCGCCACGTTCCGCGTGGAACTGCCGCTGGAAACCGAGGGAGGTCGAGCATGAGCAAGGCGAACGTGCTGGTCGTGGACGACCAGGATTCCATCCGACATTTCGTGGGCCGGGCCCTCGAGGACGACGGCTACACCGTCGTGACCGCCGCCTCGGTGCGCGAGGCGCGGGAGGCGATCGAGCGCGACATGCCCGACCTCGCGTTCCTCGACCTCAAGCTGCCCGACGGCAGCGGACTCGAGCTGCTCCGCGAGATCAAGCGCGTGCAGCCCGAGGTTCCGGTCGTCCTCATGACCGCGTTCGGCGAGCTCGAGACGGCCGTCGAGGCGATGAGCGCGGGCGCGTTCTGGTTCGTGAAGAAACCGTTCCAGAACGAGGAGCTGCTGGCGCTGGCGCAGCGGGCGATGGAGTCGCAGAAGCTGTGGCTCGAGCTGCGGCGCCTGCGGAACCAGGCGTTCGCGGACGAGGACTACCTGCACTCGTCGAGCCCGGCGATGCAGGAGGCCTACGCGATCGCCGAGCAGGTGGCGCGCGGCGACACGACCAGCGTGCTCATCGAGGGCGAGAGCGGCACCGGCAAGGAGTACTTCGCGAACCTCATCCACCGGATGAGCGCCCGCCACTCCCAGCCGTTCGTCGAGATCAACTGCGCCGCGATCCCGAGCGAGCTGCTCGAGTCCGAGCTGTTCGGCCACGAGAAGGGCGCGTTCACCGACGCGCGGGCCCAGAAGCTCGGCCTGATGGAGCTGGCCAACGGCGGCACGCTGTTCCTCGACGAGATCGGGGAGATGTCGCCGATGCTGCAGGTGAAGCTGCTGCGCGTGCTCGAGCGCCGCACCTTCAAGCGCGTCGGCGGCACCAAGGACATCGCCGTCAACCTGCGCATCATCTCGGCCACGAACCAGGACCTCGAGAAGATGGTCCGCGAGGGCTCGTTCCGCGAGGACCTCTACTACCGGCTCAAGGTCGTGCCGCTCTACGTGCCGCCCCTGCGCGAGCGCAAGGAGGACATCGTGCCGCTGGCGCGGCTGTTCATGGAGCGCTTCGCGAAGCAGTTCAAGAAGCCGTTCCGCGACCTGTCGCCCGCGGCGCAGCGCCTGCTGCTGGACTACGCGTGGCCCGGCAACATCCGCGAGCTGCGCAACCTGTTCGAGCGGACCGTGCTGCTCGAGAGCGGCGAGGTCGTGGACGCCCCGCACTTCAAACTCGCCGGGCGCGCGCGCCCCGCGAGCGAGGCGTCGCTCGGCCAGCGCGTGGACGACGCGCTCACGGCGGCGATCCCTCCGTCGGGGATCCCGTTCGAGGCGCTCGTCGAGGAGCTGGAGCGAGCCTTGATCCTGCGTGCCTCGTATGCTACGAAGTGGAACCAGAGCCGCACGGCGGAGTTGCTGAACCTCAAGCGCGACAAGCTCCGCTACCGCATGAAGCTCTTCGGCATCCAGGCCAAGGGCAACGACGACGAGGCCCAGGATCACTCTTCCGCCGCCTGATTCGAAGCCCCGCGCTCCGCGCGCGGCCCTGCCGGCCGCGCTGCTGGCCGCGGGGCTTCTGCTGGCTTCCTGCGCCTACACCACGAGCCCGGCGCTGCTGCCGTCGCACCTCAAGTCGGTCGCCGTCCCGACGTTCGAGAACGGCACGACCGAGTACACGCTCGACCAGGAGCTGACGCAGGCCGTGGTGCAGCGCTTCGTGCGCGACAACCACCTCAAGGTGGTGGACGAGAAGTCGGCGAGCTGCGTCGTGCGCGCGCGCATCACGCAGTACAAGAACTCGGTGTTCGGCTTCACCGAGGCCTCGCAGGCGCAGGAGTACCGGGTCACGATCGGGGTTCGGGTCACGTTCAAGGACCTCGTCAAGAACCGCGAACTGTGGGCCGACGAGATCGTCCGCACGGCGAACTACTACGTGCAGGACGTGCCGGGGCAGACGGCGAGGACGGAGGCCGATGGACGCAAGGAAGCCATCGACAAGATCGCGGACGAAATCCTCACCCGTTCCGTCGAAGGCTGGTGACGCGGCGGGCGCGCCCGCGCCCGCCCGCCGCGCCGCCGCGCCGAAGGCCCGCGCCGCGGTGCCCGCCGGGGGGCTCTCGCTGCTCGAGGACGCGTTCGCCGGGACGTTCCCGCCGTCGCTCTACGTCGAGGGCCCGGACGAGGCGCTGAAGGCGGCGTTCCTCGCCGAGTACCGGCGGGCATGGGCGGCCGCCGTGCCGGAGTCGCCCGCCGCGCGCGTGCTCTGGCCCGGCGAGGACGACGTGGACGCCGTGCTCAACGCCTGGCAGAGCGTGTCGCTCTTCACGCCGCGCGAGCTGACGCTGGTCATGGGCGTCGAGGCGCTCGCGCGCAGCGAGAAGCGGGCGAACGAGCTCGCGGCCGGGCTCGGCCGCCCCGGCGGCGAGGCGCGCATCGTGCTTGTCGAGGCGGCGGCGGAGAAGCCGCGCAAGACGCTGGCGGCCGTCGGCGCCGCGTGCACCGCGCGCTGGGTCGCGGAAGGGGAGGACGCGCGCGGGCTCGCCGCGTGGGGCCGCCGGCGGCTCGCCTCGGAGGCCATCGAGGTCGAGGCGGACGCTCTCGAGACGCTGATCGGCGTGTGCGAGTGCGAATCGGCGTCCTACTTCAGCGAGCTCTCCAAGCTCGCCGGCTGGGCCGGCCCGGGCGGGCGCGTGACGAAGGCGGACGTCCTGTCGCTCTCGCGCCCCGTGATCGGATCGGAGCTGCCCGACTACCTGCTGGCCGCCGCCTCGGGCGAGCCCGCGCTCGCGGCCAAGCGGCTCGGCCGGCTGATCGCGGCCCGCGAGAGCGAGGGCGAACTGATGTTCGCGCTCGCGAACCTGGTCGGCGGCGCGCTCGGCGGCTGGGCGCGCTGGAAGGACCTGTCCGCGCTGCTCGCGCGCCGCCGCTCGCCGCGCGAGCTGGCGCGCGCGCTCGACGCGGTGTACCGCGCCGAGGCCGCCTGGAAGGGCGGCCGCGCGGACGCGCTCGCGGCGCTCGAGCAGGCCACGCGCGCCGTCGCCGCGGGGTAGGGGAGCGTTCGCGCCGCGCCCGCGCGGCGCCCGGCGTGACGGTGGCGGGCGGCGTCCGCTATCCTGCCTGCCCACCTTTCACACGGACGAGCCCATGAGCAAGCGCTACCCGTTCTCCGAAGTCGAGCCGCACTGGCAGCGGTACTGGGTCGAGCAGAAGACCTTCCGCGCCGTCGAGGACCCCGCGAAGAGGAAGTTCTATTGCATCGACATGTTCCCGTACCCCTCGGGCTCGGGGCTCCACGTCGGGCACCTCGAGGGCTACACGGCGACCGACATCGTCTGCCGCATGAAGCGCATGCAGGGCTTCGCGGTGCTGCACTGCACCGGCTGGGACGCGTTCGGGCTGCCCGCGGAGCAGTACGCGGTCAAGACGGGCGTCCACCCGGCGGTCACGACGAGGCAGAACATCGACAACTTCCGCGTGCAGATGCAGCGCGCGGGGCTGTCGCACGACTGGGACCGCGAGGTGGACACCACGGACCCGGCCTACTACCGCTGGACCCAGTGGATCTTCCTCAAGCTCTACGAGCGCGGCCTGGCGTACGTCGCCGAGGTGCCGGTCAACTGGTGCCCCGAGCTGGGCACGGTGCTGGCCAACGAGGAGGTCGTGGACGGCCGCAGCGAGGTCGGCGGCTTCGAGGTCGTCCGCAGGCCGATGCGCCAGTGGGTGCTGAAGATCACCGAGTACGCCGACCGGCTGCTCGAGGACCTGAAGCAGGTGGACTGGCCCGCGGGCACGCTGCAGATGCAGAAGGAGTGGATTGGCCGCTCGATCGGCGCCGAGGTGGACTTCGCGCTCGACGGCGCGAACGGCCGGCTGCGCATCTTCACGACCCGCCCCGACACGCTGTTCGGCGCCACCTACATGGTGCTCGCGCCCGAGCACCCGCTCGTGGACGCGCTCACGGCGCCCGACCGCCGCGCGGCGGTGGACGCCTACCGCGAGGCGGCGGCGCGCAAGAGCGACCTCGCGCGGCAGGAGGAGAAGACCAAGACCGGCGTCTTCACCGGCGGCCACGCCGTCAATCCCGTCAACGGCGAGAAGCTGCCGGTCTGGATCGCCGACTACGTCCTCATGGGCTACGGCACCGGCGCGATCATGGCCGTGCCCGGCCACGACGAGCGCGACTGGGAGTTCGCGAGGGCGTTCGGGCTGCCCATCCGCGAGGTGATCTCGGGCGGCGACGTCGAGGCGGCCGCGTTCGTGGACATCGAGCGAGGAGCCGTCGTCAACTCGACCACGCCGGACGGCTCGTTCTCGATCGACGGCCTCGACCCGCAGGCGGCCAAGGTGAAGATCACCGACTGGCTGGCCGCGCGCGGCGCCGGCCGCAAGGCGGTCAACTACAAGCTGCGCGACTGGCTGTTCTCGCGGCAGCGCTACTGGGGCGAGCCGTTCCCGGTCGTGTGGGTGGACGGCGAGCACCGCCCGCTGCCCGAGGAGCAGCTCCCGGTGCGGCTGCCGGAACTGCGGGAGTTCAAGCCGTCCGGGACGGGGGAGAGCCCGCTCGCGAACGCCACGGAGTGGCTGCGGACGACCGACCCGGCGACCGGCCGGCCGGCGCGGCGCGAGACCAACACGATGCCGCAGTGGGCCGGGTCGTGCTGGTACTACCTGCGCTTCATCGACCCGCGGAACGACCGCGCGCTCGTGGACCCGGCGAAGGAGAAGTACTGGATGCCGGTGGACCTCTACGTGGGCGGCGCGGAGCACGCCGTGCTGCACCTGCTGTACGCGCGGTTCTGGCACAAGGTGCTCTACGACATCGGCGTCGTGAGCACGATCGAGCCGTTCGTCAAGCTCGTGCACCAGGGCATCATCCTCGGCGAGGACAACCGCAAGATGTCCAAGAGCGTGGGCAACGTGGTGACCCCGGACGAGATGATCGACGAGTACGGGGCCGACGCGCTGCGCATGTACGAGATGTTCATGGGCCCGCTCGAGGCCATGAAGCCGTGGAGCTCGAAGAGCGTCGAGGGCATCACGCGGTTCCTCGACCGCGTCTGGCGCCTGTACGTGAACGAGGACGGCTCGCCGGCGCTGAACGAGCTGGAGGCGCCTCCCGAGGTCGTGCGCGCGCTGCACCAGACCGTGCGCAAGGTCGGCGAGGACGTCGAGGCGCTCAAGTTCAACACCGCGATCGCGCAGATGATGGTGTTCGTGAACGCGCTGAACCCGCAGCCCGCGCGGCCGCGGGCGGTCCTGGAGACGTTCCTCAAGGTCATCGCGCCGTTCGCGCCGCACCTGGCCGAGGAGCTCTGGAGGCGGCTCGGCCACGCGGACACGATCGCCTACGAGCCCTGGCCGCAGTACGACCCGGCGCTGTGCGTCGAGGACACGGTCACGGTCGCGATCCAGGTGAACGGCAAGCTGCGGGCGACGCTCGACCTGCCGCGCGGCGCCGGTCAGGACGACGTCCAGGCGGCGGCGTTCGCCGACGAGCGCGTGAAGAAGTACGTCGAGGGCGGCGCGATCCGGAAGGTCATCCACGTGAAGGACAAGCTGCTCAACGTCGTGGTCGCCGCGAACTGACACCGCGGGCAAAGCCCGGACGAACGGGAGGCGGGTACGGGGAGCGGCCCGCCTCGGCGCCGCCGGGGAGCGGCCGCCGGAGGGGAGCGGCGCCCGCGAAGCGGGCCAGGGCTCGGGACATCCGGCCCCGCGGAATCCCATCCGCGATAGTTGACATAATATCTCTTATGCGACATACGGCCCCGAGCCCTTCCGTGCCTCCCGGGCCGCGCCCCGGGCTTGGGCCCGTCCCGCTTCGAGGCTATCGTCCGCCGCGTGCCGCGCGCCCGGCGCGGCCCCGCAGCGTCCCTCTCGACGAGGTGCTCATGCCGCACTCCTCGCTCGCCACCGCCGCCGGCGGATGCGTTCCGCGCGGCGCCGATCGCGCGTCGCGGGCCGCGACGCTCACGCCGCTCGCGCGCCCGGTGCTCCGACTGCTCGGCCGTGCGACGGCGGTCGCCGGCTTCGCGCTGCTCGCCACGTCCGCGGCCGCCGCCGGCATCCGGTCCGGCGACCGGCCCCTGCCGGTCGCCGGCCGATGGAACGTCACGGTCACGCTCGAGGACCGGACGTGGCCCGCGTGGTTCGAAGTCCTCGAATCCTCCCATGGTCTCTCGCTGCGCATGGTCGGCGCCTTCGGGGCGCCCTTCACCGTGCCGTTCGTCACCTGGGACGGGCGCCAGCTCGAGTTCCGGACCGGCGAAGGCGAACGCTGGCGCGGCGCGTTCAGCGGCCGCGTGCTGCGCGGCACGGTCGGCGACGGCCGGATCACGTGGGCCGCCGTCCGGGCGCCGGCGCTGGAGACTCCGCGGCAGGTGCGCTGGGCGCCGCCCGTGCCGCTCTTCGACGGCCGCACGCTGGCCGGCTGGCGACCGCGCCAGAAGGACGCTCCGCACGGCTGGACGGTGCGCGATGGCGCCCTCGCCAACGTGGAGCCGCTCGCGGACCTGCGCACCGTCGCGACCTATCGGGACTTCAAGCTCTCGCTTCGCTTCCGGCTCCAACCCGGTTCGGACAGCGGAGTTCACCTGCGGGGACGCTACGAGGTCCAGCTCACGGACCGCCCCGACCCGGCGTCCTTCGCGGGCGGCACCGGCGCGATCTACGGCCGGGTCGCGCCCGCGGGCATCGTCTCCTGCCAGGCCGGCCAGTGGCACACGCTCGAGGTCACGCTCCTCGGCCGGGAGGTCACGGTGGTGCTCGACGGCGAGACGCTCATCCGGGGCGATCGGATCGAGGGCATCACGGGCGACGCGCTCGACAGCCGCGAGGGCTCGCCGGGCCCCATCATGCTGCAGGGCTACCTCGGCCGCGTGGAGTTCGGCGACATCGTCCTCACCCCCGCTCACTGACGCCCGGCGGCGGCGCCCGCCGCGTCGCGCACGTGCGCGTCGGCGAGGGCCTCCCGCCGGGGCGCGTCGCGCGAACGAAAGGCGCCCCGCATGCGATCCGTGAACCCCGCCACCGGCGAGACGATCGCCGAGCACCCCGGCCACGACGAGAATGAATGCTCCGCGCGGCTCGAAACCGCCGGCGAGGCGTGGCGCGCCTGGCGCGACACTTCGTTCGCCGGCCGCGCGACGGTCGTGACCGCCGCCGCGCGGCTGCTGCGCGGGCGCGCCGCCGAGTACGGCCGGCTCGCCGCGCTCGAGATGGGCAAGCCGGTCGCGCAGGCCGAGGCCGAGGTCGAGAAGTGCGCGTGGGTGTGCGAGTGGTACGCCGAGCACGCCGAGGCGCTCCTCGCCGACGCCCCGGCCGCCACCGACGCCACGCGCAGCTACGTGCGCTGCGCGCCGCTCGGCGTGCTGCTCGCGGTGATGCCGTGGAACTTTCCGTTCTGGCAGGTCTTCCGCGCCGCCGCGCCCGCGCTCATGGCGGGCAACGTCGTCGCGCTCAAGCACGCCTCGAACGTCCCGGGTGTCGCGCTCGCGATCGAGGAGTTGTGGCGCGACGCGGGCGCGCCGCCGGGCGCGTTCAGCACGCTGCTCGCCCCCTCGCCGCGGGTGGGCGCGCTGGTGGACCACCCGGCGGTGGCCTCCGTGACGCTGACCGGCGGCGAGACCGCCGGCGTCTCGGTCGGGGCGCGCGCCGGCGCGGCGCTCAAGAAGGTCGTGCTGGAACTGGGCGGCTCAGACCCGTTCGTCGTCCTCGCCGACGCCGACGTCACGGAGGTCGCGAGGCAGGCCGCGCTCGCGCGCGTCCAGAACAACGGCCAGAGCTGCATCGCGGCCAAGCGCTTCATCGTCGAGGCGCTGGTCGCGGCGGAGTTCACCGAGCGGCTCGTCGCCGAGATGCGCGCGCTCGTCGTCGGCGACCCGCTCGAGCGCACGACGCAGGTCGGGCCGCTCGCGCGCGCCGATCTCGTGGACGACCTGCACGCGCAGGTCGGGCGCTCGGTCGCGGCCGGCGCGCGGCTCCGGTGCGGCGGCGTGCGGCCCGCGGGGCCGGGGTTCTTCTACCCGCCCACGGTGCTCGCCGGCGTCGAGCCCGGCATGGCGGCGTTCGACGAGGAGACGTTCGGTCCGCTCGCCCCGGTCACGGTCGCGCGCGACGCGGAGCACGCCGTGGAACTCGCCAACCGCTCGCGCTTCGGGCTCGGGGCGAGCGTGTGGTCGCGCGATGCCGCGCGCGCCGAGGCGCTCGCGCGGCGGATCGAAGCCGGCGCGGTGTTCGTGAACGGCATCGTCAAGTCCGACCCGCGCCTGCCCTTCGGCGGCATCAAGCGCTCGGGCCACGGCCGCGAACTGGCCGCCGCCGGCATCCGCGAGTTCGTCAGCCTGCAGACGGTCTGGGTGCGCGAGGGCTGAGCCCCGGGCGGAAGCCGTTCAGTCCGGCAGCCGGTGCATGAACTTCGCCGTCGAGTCGAAGGCGGCGGTGTCGTTCGCGATCCGGCCAAGCAGGCGCCGGAGTCCGGCGGTGTCCTCGGTGAGGAGGGTCCCCGAGTCCGTCACCTCGTGGCGCACCCGCACGCGGCGGGTCCGCAACGCCAGCGCGGTCCAGTCGTCGTCGAGGAACGCCAGCCGCAGCGAGTCCCCCGCCGCGTCCACGCGGAGCACCGCGTGCACGGGCCACAGGCACCAGGGATCCGGGGCCGGCCCGCGCAGCGACCGGGCATCGAGCATCGCGTCGGCGAAGAGCCGGCCGGCGATGCGCGTGAAGCGGAGGAAGAACCGCGTCGTGTCGGCCTCCGGCCCGAACTCCGACAGCACGTAGCGCGGTGTCACGCCGTCGTCGTCGCGGACGACGGCCAGGTTGTCGCCCCACCGGCCGACGACCTCGGGCGCCTCCAGGGCGCTCTCGGGCGGGACGAACGGGTGCAGCGACGCCTGCGGGAGGCAGCCGGCCGCCGCCAGCGCGAACAGGAGCAGAAGCAGTCGGGAGCCTTTCATCTTCGGGCCCTCCGGGTCCCGGCGGCCACGGCCGGGGGCGTCACGCGTGGCTCACCGCGGCGGGAGCTTAGGACAGCCCGGCCGGCCGTCCACCGGGGGTTCACCGGTGGCGGAACGCGGCGGCCCCGCGAGGGGCCCTCGCGCTCAGGCGCTCCAGTGCTCCGCTTCCCAGCCCGGGCCCGGCACGGTGAGGCGCAGCGGTTCGCCGGGCGGCAGCGACTCCAGCCGCTCGTGGCCGCGGTCGAAGTGGACGAGCAGTTCGACGGCCGTGCCGGGCCGCGCGCCGAGCGCCTCGAACGGCACCGCCAGCTCGAGGAGCTCGTCGAGCGCCGATTCGACCGCGCCGTCCGCGGCCGGCGTCCATGACCCGGCCGCCCACTCGCCGACGGGAAGCACGCGCGCGGCCGGCGCGAGCACCTCGAGCGCCACGCGCAGGTCCGGGGGCGCCTCGTCCCCGGCGAAGTCCACGCGCAGGTGGAGCCGCCGCGCGTCGAAGCCGAAGCGCAGGCCGCTCGCCAGCGGCGCCGTCACGCGGTGCATCGAGCCGCCCCCCGTGCCGATCTCCCACGCGCCGGCGCCATGCCATTCGTAGTAGCGGGTGAGCCGCCCGTCCACGACCGGGTGCACCAGGCCCGTGGGGTCGTGCCGGGTCGAGGACGTCGAGGGCCTCGAGACGATCGGCGCGAACACCCAGTTGGGAACGGGCAGCCCGGCCTTTTCGTGCACTGCCTGAAGATGCGAGCGGAACAACATGTCGAACAACGCCTTGTCCGCCGTGTAGTGATCCTCGCCGAACCACCAGAACCAGTCGGACCCCTCAGCCGCCCCGAGCGATTCCCAGGCGTCCGGGTGGCTCTCGCGCGTCGCTCCGGCGGCGAGCAGCGCCGAGCGCGTGCGCGCGAGCAGTTCCCACGCGCGGTTCTTCTCCGGGTGCCCGGCCCAGATGTGGAAGTCGGCGTCGATCCACGAGCCCGAATGCAGGAACTCGAGCCTCCCGGGCTCGGGCCCGTCGGCGAGCACCTCCGACGGCGTGCGCGTGCGGATGTCCGCCGCCGATTCGAGCGCGCCGTAGAGGGCCTCGAGGAACGGCCGGCCGTCCTCGGCGTAGTGCTCCCAGCAGTTCTCGCCGTCGAGGATGACGCTCACCACCGGGCGGCCCGGCAGCCCGGCGGCGCGGTGCGCCTCGCCGATGCGCCGGAGCTGGCGCACGAAGTCGGCGGCCGCTTCGGACGCCTTCCAGGTGCTGTAGACGAAGCCGATCCGGTCGGAGAGATCGTGGTCGCGGAAGAAGATCGCGACCTCGCCCTCCGGCGTCGCGTAGCGCCACGGCCGGTAGAGCGTCTCGCGCTTCGGCTGCGCGAGGCCCAGCGAGCGCCACAGCACCAGCTCGTCGGTCGCGATCCAGCGCACGCCCGCCCGGGCGAGGATCGCGGCGGCCTCTGGGCTCACCGAGCCCTCGGAGGGCCACATGCCCGCGGGCCGCGCGCCGAACGCCGCGGCCGCGCGCTCGAGGCCGCGCTCGACCTGCCAGGCCGCGTCCTCGGGCGCGGCGAACTCGAGCGCGGGCACGGGCAGGTCCGGGCGCGCGCGCTTCGCCGCGCGCACGTCCACGAGCAGCGGCAGGATCGGGTGGAACGCGGGCGAGCAGGCGATCTCGACCTGGCCGCGCCCGGCGAGCCTCGCGTACGCGGGCAGGACGCGGGCCAGCACGTCGGCGTGCAGCGCGACCAGCGCGTCGCGCTCGGCGAGCCCGGCGCGGCCCTCGCGCAGCGCCGCCTCGGCGGCCGCGGCCGGCGGCTCGTCCAGCAGCAGCGGGTCGAGCCACGCGAGCAGGAAGTACGTCGAGAGCCGCACGAGCTCGCCGTCGCTCGCGGCCGTTCCGGCCCGGAGCCTGCGGCAGAGCGCGTCGTACTGCGGCCAGCGCGCGTGCGCCCAGCGGGGCGCGACGCGGGCCCGCGCCTGCAGCTCGGCGCGCGCGTCCGCGCCGAGGGCGCCGGGCGGCTGGGCGAGCAGCTCGAACAGCGCGTCCCCGCCCCCGGCGAGCGCGTGCTCGATCTGGTCGAGCAGGCTCGGCGCGAAGTTGAAGGCGGCCTTGAGCCCCGGCCGGCGCTCGAGATGGAGCGCCATGTCGAGGTAGTCCTTGGTCGCGTGCAACCGCACCCACGGCAGCACCGCCTTCCCGTCCCGCGGGCGCCGGTAGTCCGGCTGGTGGTGATGCCAGAGGAAGACGAGATCGACGCCGGCCGTCATGGCGCGTGCGCTCGCGGGCCCCGGGGGCCGCGCGTCAGTTCGCCGCGGGCGGGTTCAGCTCGGCGAGCTTGACGCGGGCGCGGCTCGCGTAGCTCGTCTCGCCGAACTCGTCGAGCAGCCGCTGCAGCCGCTTCGCGGCCTCGGGCTTGCCGCCGAGGGCCTCGTGGCAGCGGGCGGACGCGGCCAGGAACTCCGCGCTCGACTCGCGGTCGAACACGCCCACCAGCCCGTCGTACAGCTTCGCCGCCTCGGCCTGCTGCCCGTCGCTCTCGTACGAGTACGCGAGGCTGCGGCGCACGACGTTGCCCATGAGCCCGGAGCCCTGCTTGCCGAGGTACGCCTTGTACTGCGTGATGGCGTCCTTCCAGTTGCCGCGCCAGTAGGCGTTGTCGCCCGAGATGCGAAGCGCGTCCGCGCCGCTCGGCGTGCCGCCGTAGGCCTTGGCCACCTCGTCGGCGAGGGTCTTCGAGCGGTCGTAGTCGCCCTGCCAGAACAGGGCGTTGGCCTGGGCGAGCTTCTCGGAGGCGGCCGCCTCCTGGGTCTCGTTGGAGCGGACCGTGAAGTACGCCACCGCCGCCACCGCCGCGACCGCGACCACGCCGCCCAGGATGATGCGGCCGTAGCGCGCCCACAGGGAGGTCATGCGGTCCAGCATCTCCGCGCCCGGATCTTCCAGCGCGGTCCCCTTGCGAGACTCCAGTGACAAGCGAAACCTCCCTCAGAATCGGCGACGAAACGCGGGGCGCGCGGCCACCGCGGGGCGAAAGCGGCGGAAACCTTACCGGGCCGCCCGCGGCAGGGTCAAGCCGGGCGCCCCCCGGAGGCTCACTGCCCCGCCGCGCACATCGCGCAGGCCACGTGGCCGCGGGCGCGCACGAGGATCTCGGCCGGGCGGTCGCAGGTCGGGCAGGCGGGCAGCGCGGGCCGGCCCCGCGCCACGTCCACCTGCGCGCGGACCTTGACGTGCATCGCGCCCGAGCGCAGCTCCTGCTCGATCTCGGCCACCGGCCACGACCACTCCTCGAGGCCCCACAGCCGGACCTCGGTGCGCATCTCCCAGCGCTGGCGCACCTCGGCCGCCCGCCGCTCCCACTCGAGCTTGAGCGAGGTGGCGTCGCCGTGGTCCATCTCGTGGTCGTCGCCGCCGGTGCGCCGCCGCAGGCGGTCCTCCTCCTCCTCGATGCGGGCCGAGAAGAACGCGCCCAGGCGCTCCAGTTCGGAGTCGCGCAGCCGGCCGACCGCGACCGACCACTCGCGCTCGCGCTCGTCGGCGAGCTGCTCGAGCGTCTCGCGCGCCGCCTGCAGCCAGCGCTCGCGCAGCTCGGGCTCGAGCTCCTCGCCCATCTGGTAGAGGCCCTCGCGGGGGCGGACCTCCGGCACCTGCGGCGCCTGCGCGCGCTCGAGCACCTCGCCCTCCGAGCCGACCAGCACGACCCACTGCTCCTGCCACGGCAGCCCGCCCCAGCGGGTGATGACGGCGTGGAACGCGAGACGGCGCACGTAGCGCACGGGCCCGAGCCGCGGCGGCCCCCACGTGAGCCCGCGCACCTTGCACACGGTCGCGAGCCCCGCCGCCGGGGCGCCCGGCACCTGCGCGAGCGCCGTGCGCCGCGTGAACATCGGCTCGGCGAGCGCGGCCTCGAGAATGCGGCGCCCCGCGGTGCTGCCGGGGGCCGTGAACCACGCGCCGCGCGGCACGGTCGGGCGGGCCGGGTCGAAGACGAGCCGCACGCGCTGGCGCCGCCAGCGCTTCTGCAGCGCCGGCGCCAGGTCGACCTCCCAGTCGCCGCGCGGCGCGGACTCGACGCGGCAGCCGGCGGTCTCGAGCCAGCGGCCGACGAACGAGCGCCACTCGGGCTGCTCGGCGGCGGTCTCGCCGCGCGGGACCTCGGGCAGCGGAGGGCGCGCCTTCGCGCCGCCGCGCCCGCGGGGCTTCGCCTTCGCCGCGGTCACTGGCCGTTCTCCTCGTCGTGGTCCTGGGCGCCGCGGAACAGCCAGCTCTGGTTGTCGCGCTGCTGCTGGTAGAGCTTGCGCGCGGTGACCAGGTGCTGCGCGAGCTCGGTGAAGCGGCGCTTGCGCACGCGCGGGTCGTGCGACTCGGTCCAGCGGCGGAACACCTCGTCCTCGAACGAGCCCTGCACCTGCCAGGCGCCGAGGATCTCCTCCATCTCGCCCACGACGAGCTCGAACATGCGGATCTTGCGCTCGAGGATCTCGAGCACGTACGCCTCGATGGTGCCCCGCGCGACCAGGTTCACGACGCGCACCGGGTGCTCCTGCCCGAGCCGGTGCACGCGGCCGATCCGCTGCTCGACGCGCATCGGGTTCCACGGCAGGTCGTAGTTGATGACGATGCGCGCGAACTGCAGGTTGCGGCCCTCGCCGCCCGCCTCGGTGCTGACCAGCACCTGGTCGCGGAGGCGGAACGCCTCGAGCGCGTCCTCCTTCTCGCGCCAGCCCATCTCGCCGTGGAACATCGCGTGCGTGAGGTTCTCGGCGCGCAGCGCGTCCACGATCGCGTCCTGCGTCGCGCGGAACTGCGTGAAGACGATCGCCTTCTCGCCCTTGAGCGCGGCGATGCAGCGCAGCAGCGTGCGGATCTTGCTCGGGTCGCCCTTGAGCTCGGTCGCCTTGTCGGCGAACGCCCGGACGCGCTTCGGGTCGAGGCCGTCGGGGTGGGCGGCGAGCTTGCGCAGCGTGCCCGCGGCGGCGGCCCACGACGAGCCCATCTCCTTCTGCAGCACCATGAGCGTGAAGTAGTGCGGCTTGCCCGGCTGGCCGTGGTCGGCGCGCACGGCCTCGGCGACGAACTCGCTCACCTGCCGGTAGAGCTGGCGCTCGACCGCGGTCTGCTTGATCGCGACCGTCTCGACCCGGCGCGGCGCGAACGTGAGCTGGGTGTCCGCGCGGCGGGTGCGGATCATGACGCTCTGCAGCAGCCGCCGCAGGCGGGGCGTGTTTCGCGGCGTGCGCTTGTCGTGCCCCGACAGGAAGTCGCGCCGGAACTGCGAGAACGTGCCGACCGTTCCGGGCCGCACGAGCGTGACGAGGTTGTACAGCTCGCGCAGGTCGTTCTGCACCGGCGTCGCGGTCAGCAGCAGCAGGTAGCGCGGGTTCAGGTCGTTGATGAACTTCCAGCCGAGCGTCAGGTGGTTGCGCAGCCGGTGCGCCTCGTCCACGACCACCATGTCGTAGTTCGCGCCGCGCACGCGGCGGCGGTGCCGCTCGTGGCGCGCGGTCTCGAGCGACGAGATGACGAGCGGGTGGCGCCCCCACTGGCCGGCCGGGCCGCGCGAGACGACGAAGTCGAGCTCGAACTTCTCCCACAGCTCGGCGCGCCACTGCTCGCACAGCGAGGCGGGCACGAGGACGAGCACGGTCCGCACCGCGCCGCGCAGCAGGTACTCCTTGATCACGATGCCGGCCTCGACCGTCTTCCCGAGGCCCACCTCGTCGGCGAAGATGCCGCGTCCGCCGAAGTCGCGGAGCATCCGCAGGCAGGCGTCCACCTGGTGCGGGAAGCGCTCGACGCCCCGCAGCGAATCGAGCGACAGCAGCCGGTCGGCGCTCGCCCAGCCCGCCCACTCCTCGGCGGAGGCGCGCAGGTCGAAGTGGATCTGGGGCTCGGCCCGGTTCGCCTGCCAGCGGCGCAGCAGCTCGTCCCCCTGCCCGTGCCAGTGGCGCAGGCGGGCGGGCGAGGCGGCCGCGGGCGGCGCGCCCCCGCCCTCCGCGGGGGACTCCGGGATCGTGGCGGGCGGCGGCGAGTCGCCGTCCACGATGGTCCACTCGCGCTGCGCCGAGAGCCGCCGCAGCTGGCCGCCGAAGACGACCTCGAGCACCTCGCGCCCGCGGTCCGTGTGGACCTCGACGATGAGGCCCTCGCCGAACTGGGGGTGGTGCAGGCGCAGGCCGACCTGGTAGCGCTCGCTCAGTTCCAAAGGTCGAACTCCTCCCCCGGGCCGGGCACGTGCACCGTCGCGCCGGTCCGCTCGCGCAGCAGGGCCGCGAGCGTCTCGGCCGGCTCGGGCTCGCCGTGCACGAGGAAGATGGTGCGCGGCAGCGGGTCGAGCTTCAGCACCCAGTCCAGCAGTTCGCGCTGGTCGGCGTGCGCGCTGAATCCGTCGAGCGAGGCGATCTCGGCGCGCACGCGCACCGGCTCGCCGAACACGTTGACGGTCTCGGCCCCGTCCTTCAGCCGCCGGCCGAGCGTCCCGTCGCCCTGGTAGCCGACGAACAGCACCGTGTTGCGCTCGTTGCCGAGCGCGTGCTGCAGGTGGTGCAGGACCCGGCCGCCTTCGGCCATGCCCGAGGCCGAGATGATGACGCACGGCCCCTCGCGGTCGTTGAGCGCCCGCGACTCGTCGGCGGAGCCGACGTAGCGCAGGCGCGAGAAGCCGAACGGCGCGCCGTCGCCCCCGGCGAACAGCGCCGCGGTCTGGGCGTCGAAGCACTCGGGGTGGCGGACGAAGATCGCGGTGGCGTTCCGCGCCATCGGACTGTCCACGAACATGGGCACGTTCGGCAGCCGGCCGGCCTCGATCAGGTCGTGCAGCGTGGCGACCAGCTCCTGCGTGCGGCCGACGGCGAACGCGGGCACGACGAGCCGCCCGCCGCGCGAGACGGTGCGCTGCACGATCTCGACGAGCCCCTCGATCGTGGCGCGCTCGTCGCCGTGCAGCCGGTCGCCGTAGGTGCTCTCCATCACCAGCACGTCCGGGCCGGGCGGCGTCTCGGGGTCGCGCAGGATCGGGCGCTTCGGCCGCCCGAGGTCGCCGCCCATCAGCAGGCGCAGCGAGCGGCCGTTCGCGCGGATGTCGAACGTGGTCAGCGCCGAGCCGAGGATGTGCCCGGCGTCGTCGTAGCGCACGCGCACGCCGGGAAAGAGCGTCCACTCCTCGTGGTAGCGGTGGGTCTCGATGCGCTCGAGCACGGCGTCCACGTCGGCGACCGAGTAGAGCGGCCGGCGCGGCGGGCGGCGGCCGGCGCCGCGCTTGTTCACGTACTCGACGTCCTTCTGCATCAGGAACGCGCTGTCGGCGAGCATCACGCGCGAGAGGTCGGCGGTCGCGGGCGTCATGTGCACGGGGCCCCGGAATCCCTGGGCGGACAGCGTGGGCAGGTTGCCCGTGTGGTCGAGGTGCGCGTGCGAGATCACGGCCGCGTCCACCTCGCCCGGCGCGAAGCGGAACGTGCGGTTGATCCGCTCCGCCTCGTCGCGGTGCCCCTGGTAGAGCCCGCAGTCGAACAGCCACGTGCGCGACCCGAAGCGCAGCAGGTGCCGCGAACCCGTCACGGTGCGGGCCGCGCCGTGGAACGCGATGCTCAGTCCGTCCTTCATCGCCGAAGGCTCCCGTCAGTAGGCCGCATAAAAGATCATCCCCAGCGTCGCCTGCACGTGGTGGTTCACGGACGAGTCGTAGAAGATCGCCTGGTAGCGGGCGCTCACGTCCACCGCCCAGCTCCGGAACACGAACCGCTCGACGCCGGCGCCGACGCCGACGAACGTGCCGTCGCTGCCGAGCGGGTACTGCGTCTCGCCGTTCGAGAGCCGCGCCGAGGCCTGCACGAGGCCCGCGCCGATGGACACCCACTTCACGTCGCGCGCGCGGGTGTCGAACATCTGGAAGAACTCGAAGCCGGTCAGGCTCAGGTTGAGCCGGTCGCGCGTGAGCAGCGAATCGCCGACGTCGCGGTAGCCGCTGAACGCGCCCTCGGGGAAGCCCGGCTCGCGGGCGTCGAGCTGGAGCATGTCGAACGACAGGCCGATGGCGCGCTCGTAGCGCATGCGGTAGCGCAGGCGCACGCCGATCCCCGGTCCGTAGCCGAACTCGTCGCCGAGCGAGCCGCCCTTCGCGAGCGTGGCGAAGCCGCCGTTGACCCCGATGCCGACCTGGCCGGCGCGCGGCAGCACGATGCTGGCGGCCCCGGCCGGTGCGGCGGTGAGCGCGGCGAACCCCAGGACGGCGGCCAGTGCGGCGAGACGCTTCATCATCATTCCTCCACGACCCCGGTCGTGTGTGCCCCGCGCCTAGGCGCGGGGGTGGAACTGCCGATGCACCTCGCGCAGGTAGCCGCGGTCGAGGTGCGTGTAGATGGCGGTGGTGGTGACCGACGCGTGCCCGAGCAACTCCTGGACGACGCGCAGGTCGGCGCCGCCCTCGAGCAGGTGCGTCGCGAACGAATGCCTCAGCGCGTGCGGGTGGACCCGCGTCGCGATCCCGGCGCGCCGCGCGTGGCCGCGCAGGATGGTCCACCAGCCCATGCGGCTGAGCGGCCCCCCGCGCGCGTTGCAGAAGACGCGGTCGTGCCGCGCGCGCGTGGCGAGCGCCGGGCGCCCGCGCTCGAGCCACTCGCCGAGCGCCGCCGCGGCGGAGCGGCCGAACGGCACCATTCGCTGCCGGTCGCCCTTGCCCGTCACGGTCACGGAACGGTCGCGCAGGTCCACGTGCGCGCGCTCGAGCCCGACCAGTTCGGAGACGCGCAGGCCGCAGGCGTAGGCCAGCTCGAGCATGGCGCGGTCGCGCAGGGCGAGCGGCTTCTCCCCCTGCGGCTGCGCGATCAGGCGCTCGAGGTCGGCGAGCGGGAGCGCGTGCGGGAGCCGGCGCTCGCGCCGCGGGGCCGGCAGGACCGCGACCGGGTCCTCGGCGAGCAGCCCCATGCGCGCGAGAAAGCCGTGGAAGCCGCGCAGCGTCGAGCGGCGCCTCGCCACCGTCGCTCCGGAGAGCCCGCGGCGCTGCAGCGAGGCGAAGTAGCCGTCCACGAACGTCACCGTGGCCTCGCCCCAGGCGGCGAGCCGGTGCGCGCGCGCGAACGCGTGGTAGTCGGCGAGATCGCGGCCGTAGGCGTCCACGGTACGCGCCCCGAGCCGGCGGCCCCTGCGCAGTTCGTCGAGCCACGCCTCGAGGGGCCCGAGGAGCGGCGAGGGCTCGCGGCGGGCCGCGGCGCGCGGGGCGGGCGCCGCCGGGCTCACGCGGCCCCCTGGCGGCCGGCGAGGTGCTCGGCCACCCGGCGCGCGAGCGCGAGCGGCACCCGCGCGCGCGCGGCGATCTCGCCGGCCTCGGCGCCGCGCAGCGAGGCGACCGATCCGAAGGCCTTGAGCAGCGCGGCGCGCCGCGCGGGCCCGACGCCCGGGACCTCGTCGAGCGCGCTGCCGAAGCGCGCGCGCGAGCGCAGAGCCCGGTGGTAGGCGAGCCCGAAGCGGTGCGCCTCGTCGCGGAGCCGCTGCAGCGCCCGCAGCGACGCCGAGCGCCGCGGCAGCCGCAGGTCGGGCAGGCCCTCGCGCACGACCCGCTCCTCGCGCTTGGCGAGGCCGACGAGCGCGACCGGACGCGTCGCGACGCGGCCGAGCGCCTCGCGCGCGGCGGCCAGCTGCCCCGCCCCGCCGTCGATCACCACCAGATCCGGGCGCGGCAGCTCCTCGGACTCGACGCGCGTCCAGTAGCGCTCGACCGCCTCGGCGATCATCGCGAAGTCGTCCGGCCCGGGCCGGCGCACGCGCATCCGGCGGTAGAGCTTCTTGAGCGGGCGGCCGTCCTCGGACGCCACGACCGCCGCCACGGCCTGGTCGGGGCCGAGATTCGAGATGTCGAAGCACACCATGCGGTGCGGCGGCGCCGGCAGCGCCAGCTGCTCCTGCAGCCCGATGGTCGCGGCGGAGAGCCGGACCCGGCGGCCCGAGCCGCGCGAGGCGATCTGCTCGAGCGCGGCGTGCGCGTTGCGCTCGGCGGTCTCGACCAGCCGACGGCCGCGCCCGCGGGCGGCCGCGACGAGCGCCACCGGGTGCCCGGCCCGGCGCGCGAGCGCCTCGGCCAGCGCCGCGTGCGAGCCCGGCAGTGCGCGCACGAGCACGCGGCGCGGCAGGTCGGCGCGCGCGAGCGCGTGCTGGGCGACCCAGGCCTCGACCAGCGCGCCGTCGTCCACGCCGGCGGCGCGCTCGAGCAGGCGCGTCTCCTTGCCGATCACGCGGCCGCCGCGCACGAGCAGCGTCGCCACCGCCGCGCGCTCGCCGTGCCGGGCGAGCCCGAGCACGTCGGTGTCGCGCGGGTCGGCGGTCACCATGGTCTGCGGCACCTGCGCGCGCTCGAGCAGCCGCACCTGGTCGCGGCGCTGCGCCGCGACCTCGAAGCGGCGCGCCGCCGCGGCCTCGTCCATCTCGCGCCGGAGCCGCGCCAGCAGCTCGTCGTTGCGCCCCGCGAGCAGCAGCAGCAGGCCGTCCACGAGCGCCCGGTAGTCCTCGGCCCGGACCCGGGCGCGCGAGTAGCACGGCCCCGCGCAGCGCTTGATGTGGTAGTAGAGGCACGGCCGGTCCTGGCGGCGGTAGTCCTCGAAGTTGCGGCACGTGCGCAGCGGGAAGATCCGGCGCAGGTCGCGGAGCGTGCGCCGCAGGTTCTTCACGTCCGTGAACGGCCCGAGGTAGCGCGCGCCGTCGTCGCGCACGCGGCGCGTCACCGAGAGCCGCGGGAACTCCTCGCGCACGGAGACCTTCACGAACGGGAAGCTCTTGTCGTCCTTGAGCAGCACGTTGTAGTGCGGCCGGTGCTGGCGGATCAGCGTGGACTCGAGCAGCAGGGCCTCGGCCTCGGACGCGGTCACGATGGTGTCCACGTCGGCGGCGCGCGCCATCATCTCGTCCATGCGCGGGCGCTGCGGGTCGCCGGCCAGGTAGCTCCGCACGCGGGCGGCGAGGCTGTTCGCCTTGCCCACGTAGAGCACTTCCCCGCGCGCGTCCTTGAAGAGGTAAACCCCCGGAACGGCGGGCAAAATCGCGATTTTCTGGGCCAGTGCGCTCACGGACCCTCCGGAGACACCTGCGGGGGTACTCGAGACGGGCAGCCTACACGGGCGCGGGCGGCGGGCACAACGGGCGATTGCGGACCCCCTCGCGACGGCGCCCGCGGTCCCCGCGGCCCGCGCCGCGCCGCGCGTCCGCGCGGGCGCGGAGCTTGACAGGACGCGCCCCGCAAACGTACTTTCCCACGGCTTTTTCGCATCCGGGACGTCCCTCGAGGAGGAGTTCATGCCGCATCACAAGTCCGCGGCCAAGCGCGTGGTGACCAACGAGAAGAGCCGCCAGCGCAACATCGCCGCGACCAGCCGCCTGCGCAGCGCCGTCAAGGCCGTGCGCTCGGCGACCACCCGCAGCACCGGAGAGTCCGCGCTCCGCAGCACGGTCGCGGTGCTCGACCGCACCGCCGCCAAGGGCGTCATCAAGCGCGAATCCGCGAACCGCCAGAAGGCGCGCCTCGCGAAGTTCGTCGCCAAGCTGCCCGCCTGACGGGACCGACATGCTGCGCCGGTGGACGGCCGCGCTGATGCTGGTGAGCGCCGCCGCCGGGCCGTGGAACGGGGCCGCCTGCGCGCTCGCGCGGGCGGCCGAACCGTTTCCCGTCGTGCCGCGGCCCGAGGCCCCGCGCACGTCGCACCGTGCCGCGTGGGCGTGCGCGCTGGCGGGCGCCGGGCTCGTCGCCGCGTCCTTTCCGCTCTCCGACCGCGCCGACCGCCGGTACGCCGCGTACCTCGCCGAGACCGACCCGGCCGCCGTCGAGGACCGCTACGCCGCGACGCGCCGCGCCGACCACCTCGCCAGCGCCTCGCTGCTCGCGGGCGAGGCGCTGGTGGTGACCGCCGTGTGGCTGGCGTTCCTGCGCCGGCCCGCGCCGCCGCGCGCGGCCCTCGTCGTCGGCCCGGACCGATGCGCCGTCTCCGTGCGCTTCTGATCCTCGCCGGGGCGCTGGCGCTGGCCGGCTGCAGCCAGCGCGAGCGCGCGAACCCGTTCGACCCCTCGAACCCGCAGACCGGCGGGCGGCCGACGGGCTTCAACGCCGTCGCGGGTTCGGGCTTCGTGCGGCTCTCGTGGGACGCGCGGCCGGAACTCGGCATCGACGGCTACCAGGTCTACCGGCTCGCGCCCGGCGCGACCGAGTGGCAGCCGCTCGGCCGCGCCCTGCCGCCCGAGTCGCGCGACTTCCTCGACTCGGGGCTCCTCGACGGGGTGCGGCTGCGCTACCGGCTCGACTACGTCGTCGCGGGCTCGGCCCTCGGGCGTCCCGCCGAGGACGAGGCCACCCCGGGCCCGCTGCGGCCGTGGGTCGCCGATCCCGGGGCGGGCGCGCTGCTCCGGCTCTCCCCCGACGGGCGCGACGTGGCGTGGCGCGAGACGCGCCTCGGCCGGGTCGCGCGGCTGGCCGTGGACCCGGCCGACGGGCTCGTCTGGGCGTCGGTGGCGGGCGACGGGCTCGTGTTCGGCTACGACCCCTACTCGGCCACCTGGTTCGCGATTCCCGGCGTCGCCTCGCCCGACGCGCTGGCCCTCTCCCCGTTCGATGCCAGCGTCTGGGTGTGCGACCGCGCGGGCGGCGTCTCGCACTTCCGCCGCGACGGCGCGAGCGCGACCCCCGGCCGGCTCTCGCTGCTCGACGACCCGGTGGCGATCGCCGCATGCGCCGCCGACGCCTCGCTGTGGGTGTGCGAGCGCGGCGGCAACCGCGTGCGCCACTACTCGGCGCTCGGCGTGCCGCTCGGCGCGACATCGGTCGAGGCCCCGTCGCGCGTCGCGGTGGATTCGCTCTCGCGGGTCGCCTACGTGACCTCGTACACCGCCGGGCGCCTCTGGCGGATCGGCGAGAACGGCCAGAAGGTGGACTCGACGGACGCCGCCGCGGGGCCCATCGGCATCGCCATCGACCGCGCCCGCAATCGCGTGTGGGTGGCCGACGACCTCGGCGCGCGCGTCCTCGGCCTGGACCTCGCGACGCTCGAGGTCGAGGTGACGGTGACGAACGCCGGCTCGCCCTACGACGTCGCGGTGGACCGCGCGACCGGCGAGGTCTGGGTCGTGGCGCGCTCGGACCGGGCGGTCGTGCGCCTCGCGCCCGACGGGACGAGGCTCGACGTGCTGACCGGGCTCTCGGACCCGGTCGAGATCCGGCTCGACCCGGGCCGCTGACGGCGCGGGACCGGGCGATCGCCGGCGCTCCGCCTAGAAGTTGAAGGCGATGAAGAACTCGTGCTCGGGCGCGCGGTTCCGGAAGCGGTGCCAGTCCTCGGTGATCCACATCCAGTTCCAGCGGACCGCCGGCCAGAACCCGCCGCCCAGGTAGACGCCCCACCCGGCGACCCCGATGCGGCGGTCGCGCCCGCGGTCGAACGTCCAGGCCGCGTCGCCGAACACCGCGCCGCTCACGGTCGGCACCTGCCAGGGCGCGGGAATGCCGAGCACCAGCCCGCGCAGCACCGGGAAGCGGAACTCCTGCTGCGCGACCAGCGTCTGCAGCCCGGAGGCGTAGCGGCGGTCGGGCACGCGCAGCCGCGTCGGGCCGCCGAGGTAGCGCCGCTGCGCGTCGCGGCTGAAGCTCGCCCAGCCGTTGACGCGGAACGCGCTCACCACGCCGGGCAGCGGCCGGCGGTAGTGGCGCGCTTCGCCGTACAGCGTGCCGTAGTCGGCCCGCCCGCCCGTCATGTCGCGCGTGAAGCCGGCGGTGAGGTTCAGGCGCGTGCCGCCGACCGGGCCGTCCCACGTCCAGCGCGAGTTGTCGCGGACGAAGCTCACGTAGTTCGACACCAGGTCCACGGTCGGGGCTTCGCCGTTGCGGAGCAGGTGGTTCGAGGCGTGGCGCACCTCGAGCGAGGCGTCCACGCGGTCGAAGCGGCTGAAGGGGTAGCTCGCCAGCGCCACGACGCCCACCCGCTTCTCGCGCCGCAGCACCTCGAAGTCCGGGTCGTAGAGGCTGGTCAGGCGGAAGACGCCGAGCCCGTAGTTGAGGCGCTGCGCCTGGTTGATGTAGGTGACGCCGCCCTCGAAGCCGTCCCAGAAATCGCCGAAGTGCTCGGAGTCGTTCGCGAGCGTGATCACGTACTGCTCGTTGCCGAGCATGTCGCTGATCGCGACCTGGCCGAAGCTCTGCGTGTAGCCGAACGAGGAGTTGGTGCCGATCATGTTCTGCACGAGGTCGAGCCCGAGCCGCCGCTGGTAGCGCTGCTTCGGCTCGGCGTGCGCGACCGCCGGCAGGACGGGCGCCGGCGGCCCGGGCGACTCGGGCTCGGCCGCGAGCGACTCGGGCGCGACCCGGATCGCGAACGTGCGGAACGAGACCGCGTCCTGGCCGGTGAAGAGCAGCGCGCGGCCGTCGCGCGTCCAGTCGGGATCGCTCGCCGGGCCGAGCAGCTTCGTGACGCGCCGCGCCTCGCGCGAGGGCGCCGCGGCCCGCACCCACAGGTCGCTGCTGCCGTCCCGCGTCGAGCGGAACGCGAGCCAGGCGCCGTCCGGCGACCAGACGGGCTGCCGGTCGTCGCCGCGCCCCGCGAAGCTCAGACGCTCCGGCGCGCCGCCCGCGAGCGACAGCCGGTAGAGCGCGTAGCGCCCGCCCTCGTCGCAGCGGTCGGAGGCGAACGCCACCCACGCGCCGTCGGGCGAGACGGCCGGGTCCACGTCGTCGAAGTCGTCGCGCGTCAGCCGCTCGAGCGTGACGCCGCGGCCGCGCCAGGTGGCGCGGTAGAGGTCGCTCCGCCCGCCGTGGTCCTGGGCGGTGAACACCACGGCGCTGTCGCCGGGGCACGGGCTCGGGTCGTGGATCGAAACCAGCTCGGGGAACTCGAGTTCGCGCAGCACCCGCCCGTGCGCCGGGTCGAGGACGAGCACGGCGTCGCGCCCGCCCTGCTGCGCCGAGACCGCGACGAGCCCCGACGGCGAGACGCCCGGGCGGTTCTGGAACAGGTGGAACGACTCGAACATCGGCGTGCCGCCGCTCCGCAGCAGCCGCCGCGAGCGCCGCCCGCCGCCCGGCAGCGGTTCGTCCACGACGAGGTCCACGGCGCCGTCGTCGACCACGAACGCGCAGAAGCGCACCGCCGAGTCGGGCAGGCCCGGCGCGGGCAGCGCACGCGCGCCGAGGTTGAAGCGGCTCTCCTGCCGGAACGGCCGCGCCACGTCGCCCGGCCTCGCCCGCCCGCTCACGGCCGGGAAGTAGCGCTTGCGCAGCGAGCGGAACCACTCCTCGTCCTCCTCCTCGACGGATCGGCCGTACGTCAGGCGGAAGCAGGTTTCGAAGTCCTCGGCGCGCCAGGCGTTCTCGAGCAGCTCGAACATGCGCCGCTCGCCGTGCCGTTCGGCCAGCCACAGCATGAACGACTGCCCCTCCTTGTACATCAGGACCGAGCCGGTGATCGCCTCGCTGCGCGTGAGCGGCACGGCGACGCCGGAGACCACCATGTCGCGCAGCAGGCCCTCGGCGTCGGCGTCCCACGACGTGCCGAGGTACTCGGCGAGGCCCTCGATCCACCACAGCGGCGGCAGCCACGACGGCGGCTTCTTCCGGGCTTTCAGAACCTGCGCGATCTTCTCGAGCATGTAGGCGTGCGCCAGCTCGTGGCGCGTCACCCAGCGCAGGCGCGACCACGAGCCGGTGTGCGGCACCAGCACCCGACCCTTGATCAGCTCCGTGAGCCCGCCGGTCGCCTCGGACACCATCCCGGGGGTCGCGTTCGTCTGCTGGAAGAGGTGATGGGTCGAGTAGAGCAGCAGCGGCACCGGCCTGCGGAACGCGAGCGCGAAGCGCCGGTCGAACTCGACCGCGACGCTCTCGGCGAACGCGGCCAGGGAGCGCGCGAGACTCTCCTCCTGCGCGTAGTAGTGGAGCCGCAGGTGCGGCGTCTCGAGCACCGCCCATTCGAGGCGCTCGTACTGGACCTTGTTCTGGCCGAACGCCTGCGCACCGGCCGGGCGCGGGAGCGCGGCGGCGGCGGCGAGCGCGGCGAGCAGGACGCACGCGAGGCGCATGCGGGCGCGAGCCTCCGGGGGAGTTGGTCCGGTCAGGATGCGGTGCGGGCCCCGGTCAGGAGCGCGTCGAGACCATACAGCCCCGGCCCCGCCTGCGCGACGAATCTCGCGGCCCGCAGCGCGCCGTGCGCGAACGCCGCCCGGTCCTGCGCCACGTGGCGCAGCTCGAGCCACTCGCCCTCGCCGGCGAGCAGCACGGTGTGGTCCCCGACCCAGGTCCCGCCGCGGACCGCGTGCACGCCCACCTCGGCGGCCGGCCGCGCGCCCACCGCGCCCTCGCGCCCGTGCCGCAGCGCGTCGTGGCCGAGCCCGCGCGCGGCGAGCACGTCGCCGGCCAGCGTGAGCGCGGTGCCCGAGGGGCTGTCCTTCTTCATGCGGTGGTGGCGCTCGACGATCTCCGCGTCCCAGCCGGCCGGGACCGTGGCCAGCGCCGCGGCCAGCGCGCGGCGCAGCGCGGCCACGCCGACGCTGAAGTTGCTCGCGCGTAGCACCGCGACCCGCTCCGCGGCCGCGCGCACCGCGCCCTCCTGCCCCGGGGTGAGGCCGGTCGCGCCGGAGACCAGAGCCGCGCCGCGCTCCGCGCACAGCGCGGCGGCGGCCGCGGCCGCATCGCCGGTCGCGAACTCGATCACGACCATGCCCGGCTCGAGCACGGCGCCGAGGTCCGGCGTCCAGCCCGGCGCGCCGGCCGGGAGCGCCTCCGCGCGGTCCACGCGCGCGGCGATCGCGAGCTCCCCGGCGCCCGCCGCCGCGGCCTCGATCGCCCGGCCCATCCGCCCGGCGGCGCCGACCACGACGACGCGGATCACGCGCGCGCGCCCGCGCCGGCGAGCGCGACGCCCGTCGCGCGCGCGGCCTCGAGGATCACGGTCCGGCTCGCGGGCTCGACCGGCACCAGCGGCAGGCGCAGCTCGTTCGCGATGAGACCCATCTCGGAGAGCAGGAACTTCGCGGGGCCGGGGTTCGACTCGACGAAGGCGGCCTTGAAGAGCGGGGCGAGCTTCTCGTGCATCGCCCGCGCCTCGGCGAAGCGCCCGGCGCGCGCGGCGTCGGTGAGCGCGCGCATCTCGCGCGGCACGATCTGGCCGACGACCGAGATGATGCCCTCGCCCCCCACGGCGATGCACGGCACCGTCAGCGAGTCGTCGCCCGAGAGCAGCGTGAAGCGCGTCTTCGTCTTCACCTGCGACATCTGGTCGAGGTTGCCCGAGGCCTCCTTGACGGCCTGGATGTTCGGCACGTCCTGCACCGCCGCCAGCACGTCGGGCGTGGTGTTCGTGCCGGTGCGCCCGGGCACGTTGTAGAGGACGACGGGCAGCTTCGTGGACTTCGCCACGGCCGCGAAGTGGGCCGCCTGCCCCTTCGGCGTCGGTTTGTTGTAGAAGGGCGTCACCACCATCGCGCCGTCCATGCCGAGATCCTCGGCGATGCGCGTGAGCGCGATCGAATCGGCGGTCGAGTTGGTGCCGGTCCCGGCCACGATCCACACGCGGCCCTTCGCGCGCTCCTTCACGAACGCCCACAGCTTGCGGCGTTCCTCGACGGTGCAGGTCGCCGCCTCGCCGGTCGAGCCGCTGACCACGAGGCCCTGCACGCCGCCCTCGATCATCCAGTCGACGAGCTTCGCCGTCGCGTCCCAGTCGATCTCGCCGCCGCGGAACGGCGTCACCATCGCCACCGAAAGGCCTTCGAACATCTCGCGCTCCTGTCAGGAGGTCGTCGGGTCCGGCGCGCGGGCCGCGCCGGTGGCGGCATCCTAGTGGACTTGGCGGCGTTCGGCACCCGGCCCGCGGCCCGGGCGCGGCGCCGCCCGCGTCAGGACGCGGCCGTCTCCCAGGCGCCCGTGAAAGCCGTCTCGGCCGGGCCCGTGAGCGTGGCGAGGCGGCCTTCGGGACCGTCCTCGAACGCCACCACGAGGTCGTCCCCGCCCGCGGTCCGGACCGTGACCGGCGCGGCCGAGCCGCCGTCCAGCACCGCCCACAGCGCGGTCGCGATCGCGCCGCTGCCGCAGGCCAGCGTCTCGCCCTCGACGCCGCGCTCGAACGTGCGCATGGCCACGCGTCCGTCGGGCCGAGGCGCGACGAAGTCCACGTTGGCGCCGCCGGCGCCGAAGCGCGCGTGCCGGCGGAGCGGCGGGGCCTCGCGCTCGATCGCCACGGCGGCGACGTCGGCGACCGGCACCACGAAGTGCGGCACGCCGGCGACCACGAAGCGCCCCTCCACGGCCGCGCCGCCCGATTCCACGCGCACGCGCTCGCCCGCCGAGACCGCCCCGAACGCGAGCGCGACGCGCCCGTCCGGCAGCGCCCGGGCGCGCTTGGCGCCCGCGGCCGTGCGGAACGCGACCTCGCCGCCGCGGCCCAGGCCGAGCGCGAGCGCGAAGCGGGCGATGCAGCGCGCGCCGTTGCCGCAGAACTCGGCCTCGCCCCCGTCGGCGTTGTGGTAGCGCATCGCGAAGTCGAGCGCCGGGTCGCGCTCGAGCACCAGCACGCCGTCGGCGCCCACGCCGCGCCGGCGGTCGCACAGCCGCGCGAACAGCGCGCTCGGGTCGGCCGGCAGGAACGGCTCGCGGTGGTCGATCACCACGAAGTCGTTGGCGGCGCCGTGCATCTTCGCGAACGCGATCCTCACCGCCCCTCCTCCGGTTTCGGCTCCGGCGGCGGCTCCGGCTCCGGCGGCGGCCCGGCCTCGGGCCGGTCCACGCCGCCGCGGTGGAAGAACAGCACGAACACCGCGCCCTTGACCTCGCCGCCCGGCGGGATGCGGACTTCGGTCTCGAAGCTCGCGGGCTCGGCCTCGCGCTTCCACGCCCGGTCGCGGTCGCGGTCGCGGAACGCGCGCACGCGGTAGAGCCCGGGATCCCAGCGCAGGTCGAAGCTGCCCGAGGGCGGGACCTCGTAGAGCACCCGGCGCGTCGAGTCGGCGAGCGGCGTGACGATGAGCCGCAGCGAGCCGGCCGCGTCGGCGCTCACCGTGTCCGTCACGACGCCGAGGAAGCGGCCCTGGGCGCGCTGGTTCACGAGCTTGAGCCGTACGCCCGACACGACCGGGTTCTCGTCCGTGGGCGTGACCGCGGCGTCCGCCGGCTCGAGCAGGTCGGCGGTCGGCTCGTAGGAGCGGTTGCGGTTCAGGTCCGCGAACGCCCACACGCGCCAGGCGACGCCGGTCTCGAGGCCGGCGATGCGGAACGCGCCGCTCCGGTCGGCGACCCCGAGCGCGTCGAAGTCGCGCGCCGTGCTGTCGGGCTGCCGGCCGTCGCGGTAGCACCAGAGCAGCGTGCCCTGCGCCGGGAAGCCGGTCGCCTCGACCTCGCCCTCGAGCACCCCGGCCGGGAAGACGGCGGCGGTCGTGAACACCACCGTGCGCGAGTCGGCGAGGTTGTTGCCGTGGCGGTCGCGCGCGTTGCCGCCGACGAACAGCGTGTAGGCGCGGTCGGCCTTCAGCGACTCGGCGAGCACCAGCGTCAGCGTGCGCCCCGACCAGCGGCGCTGGCGGATCCCGAGCGGCGGCGAGAACTCCACCGACTCCCCCGTGCCGCGCGGCTCCATGTTCTCGCTGAACGTGATCGAGACCCGCGCGTCGCGCGGCACGCCGGCCGCGCCGGAGTCGGGCGAGACCTCGACGATGCGCGGCGGCTCGAGGTCGGGCGGCCCGCCCGAGGGCGGCGCCTTCTTGGCGCAGCCGGCCAGCGCCGCGAGGGCGCACAGGCCGAGCAGCGCCGCGGGCGCGGCGCGGCGTTCAGGCGCGCGGATGGGCCTGCGCATACGCCGCCCGCAGCCGGGCCCGCGAGACGTGGGTGTAGACCTCGGTGGTCGCGAGCGAGCGGTGGCCGAGCAGTTCCTGGATCGCTCGCAGGTCGGCGCCCGCGTCGAGCAGGTGGCTCGCGAACGAATGGCGCAGCGCGTGCGGCGTCACGCCGAGCCCGGCCGCGGCCGAGGCGAGGCGGCGCGCCACCGCGCGCTGCACCGTGCGCACCGAGAGCCGGCCGGCGCGGCCGGCGAAGAGCGGCTCGCCGGGGCCCGGATTCGCGCGGCCCTCCGCGGCGAGGAGCCGGTCGAGCGCGGCGAGCGCGCGGGCGCCGAGCGGGGCGATGCGCTCGCGCCGGCCCTTGCCGCGCACCCGCAGCAGCAGCCCGGTGCGGTCGAGGTCGCCGCGGTTCAGCCCCACCAGCTCGGAGACGCGCAGCCCGGCCGAGTACGCCATCTCGAGCAGCGCCGAGTCGCGGGCGGCCTGCGGGTCGGTCGCCGCCGCCAGGCGGTCCAGCGCCTCCGCGAGGTCGAGCCGCGGCAGCGTGCGCGGCAGGCGCTTCGGCCGCCGCGGCGACGGCAGGCGCTTCGCCGGGTCGCCGACGGCGTGCCCGCGGCGCACGAGGAAGCGCTCGAACCCGCGCCAGGCGGCGAGCGCCCGCGCCGCGCTCGTCGCCGCGTGCCCGGTGCGGTAGAGGTCGCGCTGCGCGCGCTCGAGCGCCTCGCGCGTCCAGAGCGCGGCGTCCACGGGCGCGCCCGGCGCGCGTCGCGCGTCGCGGGCGAGGAAGTCCAGCAGGGCGGTCAGGTCGCGGCGGTAGGCCGCGACGGTGTGGGCCGACGCGCGCCGCGTCGCCGAGAGCTCGCGCAGGAAGTCCCCGAGCGCGTCACGCACCTGCGGTCTCGGCCGGGAACCGCGACTTGCAGGTCACGCACTGCAGGCTCGTCCCCGCCTTGCTCACCTTCTCGACCAGGAAGGCCGCGCCGCAGCTCGGGCACGGCACCGGCCGCGGCCGGTCCCAGAGCGCGTAGTCGCACTGCGGGTAGCGCGTGCACGAGAAGAAGGTCTTGCCGCGCTTGCTGCGCTTCTCCGCGATCTCGCCCTCGCCGCACTTCGGGCACTTCACGCCGAGCGTGAACGGCTTCGTGAACTTGCACTCGGGGCGCCGGAAGCAGTGGATGTAGCGCCCGAACGGGCCGTTGCGCGCCACCAGGCTGCTGCCGCACAGGGGGCACTCGCCCTCGACCGGCACGGGCAGCTCCGACTCGTCCACCGGCTGCGTGTGCTTGCACTCGGGGTAGCCCGGGCAGGCGAGGAACGCGCCGTTGCGCCCGAACTTCTTGACCAGCTTGCGGCCGCACGACGGGCAGTCGATGTCGGTGGGCTTCTGCAGGTTCTTCTTGATCGCGCCCGCCTTGCCCTTCAGGTGCTCGAGGTCCTTCGAGAGCGGCGCCCACAGGTCGCGCACGACCGAGTGCCACTCGCGCTTGCCCTCCTCGACCTCGTCGAGCTCCTCCTCCATCCCGGCCGTGAACTTGACGTTGAAGACGTCCGGGAAGTGCTCGACGAGCAGTTCGGTGACGAGCCGCCCGAGCTCGGTGGGCTTGAGCGAGCGGCCCTCGCGCTCGACGTAGTCGCGGCGCGTGATGGTCGAGACGATCGTGGCGTAGGTGCTCGGCCGCCCGATGTTCTCCTCTTCGAGCGCCTTGACCAGCGAGGCGTCGGTGTAGCGCGGCGGCGGCTGCGTGAAGTGCTGCTCAGGCCGCACCGGCTGCTCGTGGTCCGCGAGCGGCTCGGCGGCGACGCGCAGGCCGGTGCCGGACTCGAGCGCGGGCAGGCGGCCCTCCTCGGCCTCGTCCTCCTCGTCGCGCCCGTACACCTTGAGCCAGCCCGGGAAGCGCAGCACGCTGCCCGAGGCGCGCAGGCCCAGCCGGCCGGCCTCGATCTCCACCGTGGTCGCGTCGTACTCGGCGGGCGTGGCCTGCGAGGCGACGGCCCGCTTCCAGATGAGGTCGTAGAGCTTGAACTGCTCGTCGGTGAGGAACGGCCGCAGCGACGCGGGCGTGCGCTCGATGGACGACGGGCGGATCGCCTCGTGCGCCTCCTGCGCGCCCTTCTTGCTGCGGTAGAAGTTCGGCTTCGGCGGCACGTACTCGGGGCCGAACTCGCGGCCCAGCCAGGCGCGGGTCTCGGCGAGCGCCTCGTCCGAGAGCCGGAACGAGTCGGTGCGCATGTAGGTGATGAGGCCGACGCTGCCCTGCCCCCTGACCTCGATGCCCTCGTAGAGCTTCTGGGCGATCTGCATCGTGCGCTGGCTGGTGAAGCCGTGGCGGTTCGAGGCGGCCTGCTGCAGCGCGCTGGTGTTGAACGGCGGCACGGCGCCCTTGCTCTTCGGCTTCGTCTCGATGCCGGTGATGCGCGCGGGCGTCGCGCGCAGCTCGCCGGCCAGCGCCTCGGCGCGCGCGCCGGCGCCGTCGCCGCGCAGCTGGTCCTTCTCGAGCTTCTCGCCGTCCACGCGCACGAGCCGGGCCGTGAAGCGCTCGCCGCCGGGCGTCTCGTAGTCCACCTCGAGCGTCCAGTACTCCTCGGGCACGAAACGCTCGCGCTCGGCCTCGCGCTCGCAGATCAGGCGCAGCGCCACGCTCTGCACGCGGCCCGCGGACAGCCCGTACTTGACCGTGCTCCACACGAACGGGCTGACCTTGTAGCCCACGAGGCGGTCGAGCACGCGGCGGCCCTGCTGGGCGTTGTAGAGGTTCATGTCGAGGTCGCGCGGGTGCTGCAGCGCCTCGGTCACGGCCCGCTGGGTGATCTCGTTGAAGGTCAGCCGGCGGATCGGCCGCTTCGCGCCCTTGAGCAGCCCGGCCAGGTGGCAGGCGATGGCCTCGCCCTCGCGGTCGGGGTCGGGCGCCAGGAAGATGTTCGCGGCGTGCTTCGCGGCCGCGCGGATCTTCGCCACGACCTGCCGCTTGCTCGGGATCATCTCGTACTGCGGCTCGAAGTCGTTGTCCACGTCCACGCCGAGCTGGCTCTTGGGCAGGTCCATGACGTGCCCGTTGGACGCGAGGACGAGGAAGTCCCGGCCGAGGAACTTGTGCAGGGTCTTGGACTTGGTCGGCGACTCGACGATGACGAGGTTCTTGCCCTCGGCCTTGCTGCCGACGGCGGCCTCGATCGCGGCCTCGTCGAGGGGCGCCTCGGGTGCCGGCGCGGCCCCGCGGCCCGCCGCCTTGCGACGCACCGCGGTCGCGGCGCCGGCGCGCGCGGGCGCGGCCCGCCGCGCGGCCTTCGGGGCCGCCTTCGCGGCCGGCTTCGCCGGCTTCTTCCGGGCCGTCTTCGCGGACCCCTTCGGGGCCGCGGCGCGCTCAGTGCGCGACTTCGACGTCGCCATGCCCGCCCTCTCCCGCGAGTCCGCCCGCCGCGTGCTCGACCGCGACGCGCGACGCCACGTCCAGCGCCTGCTCGATGCTCACGGGCCGCACGCCGCTCGCCGTCAGCGTCTCGATCACGCGCTCGAACTGCTCCGCATCGAGCGTGCCCTGCAGCCGCAGGTACAGCAGGTAGCCCCACGCCTCGGGGCTGAGCGACTCGCGCTCCTCGGCGCTCTGCACGCGCGCGGCGTGGCGCCCCGGTGCGGCCGCGATCCAGCCCGCGCCCTCGCCGCCGCCGGCGATGCAGCGGATCGCGAGCACGGCCGACAGCACGTCCTCGGCGCCGAAGCCGCCCTCCTCGATCGCCTCGCCGAGCGTTTCCAGCGCGAGATCGTCGCCTTCCAGGTGGTCCTCGAGCTTGTCGCAGAGCAGCCGCAGCAGCCGCGCCACGCCGTCCGCCCCGTCGCGCCCGCTCATGTGCCGCTCTCCACGCCCTCGTCGCTGGGCATGTGGCACTTCTTGTACTTCTTGCCGCTGCCGCACCAGCACGGGTCGTTGCGGCCGACGCGCGGCGCGTGCCGCGCGGGCTGCGACTGCGGCGGCGGCGGCGCGGCGGTCGCGGCCGGCGCT
>CAZUEM010000002.1:44267-74446 GCA_964619155.1 uncultured bacterium | reverse complement strand
GCATGCGAGACGCAGAGAACGGAGGCCTTTGGGGTCAATGCATCGGAGCCCGAGCGCGGCGACGCGGGCGCGGCGGAGGCCGCGGCGGAGGCCGCGCCGCCGAGGCGCTTCTCGAGCGCCTCGAGCCGCTCGATCAGCGCCGCCACCGACTCGGCCGGCTCGAGCGTCGCCATCTGCAGCACCGCGGCCTCGAGGTGGACGATCGGCTGCGGCGAATCGCGCATCGGCCACTGGCACTCGGCCGCGATGCGCACAAGCCGCAGCAGGTCGGCCTGGCTCCACTCGGCGCCCTGCGCGCGCAGCCGCTCGAGGTCCTCGTGGCTCACCGCGAGCAGGTCGCCTCCTCGCTCGGGGTCCACCTTCATGACGAGCAGGCCGCGGAAGTGCTCGGCGAGGCCCTCGGCGAGGTCGCGCGGGTCCATGCCCTTCTCGAACGCGCGGTGCAGCTCCTGCAGCGTGCCCTTCGGGTCGCGCGAGGTGATCGCCGCGCCGAGCCGGAAGAAGCCCTCGTGGTCGGGGATCCCGAGCACGCGCCGCACCAGCTCCTCGGTCACCTCGGGCTCGCCCGCCGAGACCACCTGGTCGAGCGCGCTCACCGAGTCGCGCATCGAGCCCTCGCCCTTGTGGGCGATGAGCAGCGCCGCGCCGTCGGCGAGCGTGAACTTCACGCCTTCGGCGTCGGCGGACTCGCGCTTCTGGATCTCGAGCAGCCGGTCCGCGACCTTGCGCAGCGCCACGCGCGCGAAGTCGAAGCGCTGGGTGCGCGAGCGGATCGTGTCCGGCAGCTTCTGCGGGTCGGTGGTCGCGAAGATGAACACCAGGTGCGCCGGCGGCTCCTCGAGCGTCTTGAGCAGCGCCGCGAACGCGTCCTTCGAGAGCTGGTGCACCTCGTCGATGATGACGATGCGGAACCGCCCCCGCGTGGGCGCGAAGCGCACTTTTTCGCGCAGGTTCTGGACGTCGTCGATGCCGCGGTTCGAGGCGCCGTCGATCTCGACCACGTCGAGGGAGACGCCGGACGTGATCTCGGTGCAGCTCGTGCAGGCGTTGCACGGGTCGGCGGACTTCTGCACGCCGGCCGCGCGCTTCTCGCAGTTGAGCGCCTTGGCGAGGATGCGCGCCGAGGTCGTCTTGCCCACGCCGCGCGCGCCGGTGAACAGGAACGCGTGCGCGACGCGGCCCGATTCGAGTGCCCGCGCGAGCACCGCGCTGACGTGGTCCTGGCCGATCAGGTCGGCGAAGACCTGCGGGCGGTACTTGAGGGTCAACGCACGATGGGCCATGGGCGCAGTTTAGGGCCAGGGGGTCAGCGGCACACCCGAAGGATTGCTTACCGCTGCTACCTTCCGGTCCTGACGGGGTTCACAAGGTCGGGTTGCGCTGGGCCTGGCCCATATAAAGAGGTGGTGGAGATGATCGGGCTCGAACCGACGACCTCCTCGTTGCGAACGAGGCGCTCTCCCAGCTGAGCTACATCCCCACCGAAATCTGTGCTCTTGAACGGCTTCCGCCCCGAGGAGGTCAGGGGCGGTGCGTTGCGGCCCGGCATTCTAGCCATAAACGAGCCGCGGTCAAGCGGCCGCGCGGGGCTGCCCGTTCGAGCGCTCGTGGGCGCCCCGAACGGGCCGCGGCCGGCTCGCGCGCGCCTCAGGCCGCGCAGGTACTGCAGCGTCCGAACAGGTAGACCTCGTGCCCGTCGAGCTTGAAGCCCTTCGGCAGCATCTGGCGGAACGAGTCGGTGCAGCCGTCCACGTCGAACACCTTCCGGCAGTGATTGCAGCGGAAGTGGTGGTGGTGGTCCTTCCCCGCGATCTCGTAGCGGGGCGGCTCGCCCGGCAGTTCGACCTGCGCGAGGAACCCGCCGTCGAGGAGCTGCTTGATCGCGCGGTACACGGTGGCGATGCCGAGGCCCGGCACCTCGCCGCGGGCCGCCTCGAAGATCTCGTTCGGGCCCATGGGCCGGGCCGCGTCCTCGAGGGCCTTGTGGATGGCCCTGCGCTGGGCCGTGTTTCGTTCCATGCCGTGAGACTCCCGAGCGATCGCCACGGCGGGGAGCCCCGTGCGCGCTGCGCGGGCACGATGGCGGGGATCGCCGTTCCAGCGCCGGCGTTCGCTCTTGGCGCCGGCGCCCCAACACAGGAAATGGCGGAGAGAGAGGGATTCGAACCCTCGAGGCGGTATAAGCGCCTACACGATTTCCAATCGTGCTCCTTCAACCACTCGGACATCTCTCCGCATCGACGCGCTGCCTCCGCCGTCGGCCCGGCGGACCGGCTTCGGGCTCGCGCACGGTCCTCGCGAGTCCGCTCCGGGGACGGTGGACGGCGCGGGACGCCTGCGCGGAAGCCGATGGAGGACCTCCCCGCGAGCGCCGGATGGATGCGCCGCATGACCGCTCGGGCCGCAAGGTAGCCGCTCGCGCGTGAGCGTTCAAGACCGGCAGGCCGCGAAGCCGAAGCGGCATCGGGCGATCCGGCCCAATCCGTGCGGGGCGAGGTCCGGTCTGGCGGCCCGGCGGCCCTCAGCCTCGGGGGCGGCGGGCGAGCACCTGGACCGTGGAGCCGGGGCCCGTGTGGTACACGCCCTCGGTCACGTCGCGGACCACCTCGCGGGCGATTTCGAACTCGAGCCGGAACAGCTCTTCCATGAGCGTGTCGAGGCCCGGCCGGCGGTCGGGGTCGTCGGGACCGCCCGTCTTGTAGCGCGACTGTTCCGGTCCGTACTGCTCGAGGACGTACGCGCCGCCCTCGGCGAGCCCGCCCATGACGCGCTGGTGAACCTCGCGCCGCAACGCCTGCGGCAGGTGCACGAACACCGAGACGATCGCGCCGAACGCGAGCGGCTCGATCATGAACTCGGCGAGGTCGGCGGCGATGGTCGTGATCCTGACGCCGCGCTCGGCCGCCAGCGCCTCGGCGCGCGCGAGCCCCATCGGCGACTGGTCCATGGCCGTGACCTCGAAGCCGCGCTGCGCGAGGAAGACGGCGTTGCGGCCCTGCCCCTCGCCCAGGCACAGGACCCGCCCCTTCGCCGGCAGGCGGTCCACGACCTCGCGGACGAAGTCGTTCGGCTCCTTGCCGTAGGCGTAGGGCGTCTCGGCGTAGCGCTCTTCCCAGAAGCCGAGCGGATGCGGACGCGCCTTCGAGTCCTCGTGCGACATGGCCGGGAAGGTAGCAGAGCGGGAGCCGCCCGCGGAGCGCCCGCGCGGCCCAGTGGCGCCGCCGCGCGCCCGCGGCCCGTGCGCTACGGGCCCTGCGCGACGGCCTGCGGCAGGTTGGCGAGCACGCCGATTTCGGCCGGGCGGTCCGAGGGCGTGCGGACGCAGCACAGGACGCGCCCGCCGCGCGGGTCCACGGCGAACCCCGAGAGCCGGCCCGTCCGGAAGAGCGCCCGCGACGGCCACTCCGCCGGCGGGCGGCCCGGCGCCGGCGTCACCTCGACGACCTCGCCCAGTTCCGTGTGGTAGAGCAGCCGGCCCGTCGCGGCCACCCAGCGCGGCGCCATGCCGCCGCCCGGAGTGATCTCCCAGCGCCGCGCCGACCCGGGCTCCACCACGTGCACGCGGGTCACGCCCGAGACGTTGCTGTCGTAGGCGAGCCAGCGGCCGTCGGGCGAGCGGGCGGCGCGCATCTCGTCGGCCTCGGTGACCACGACCGGCGTGACGCGCCCGTCGCGCAGCTCGTAGACGTTGTAGCCCGTGACCGGCTCGTAGCGGTCGAACAGGATGGAGCCGTCCCGCCGCCACTCGTCCGCCCACAGGAGGAGCGCCCGCGGGGGCGACAGCACGGCCCTGTCCTCGAACGCGCCGTTCGTCGCGCGCGCGAACAACTGGTAGCTGCCGCTGCGGTTCGACGTGTAGATCACCGAGTCCCCGGCCGCCGACCAGACGGGCTTGCGATTCAGGGCCGACGCGTCGGTCCAGCGGGCCGCCGCGCCGGTCTCGGCGTCGAGCATCCAGAGGTTGCTCTTACCCGTGCCCTCGCCGCGCTCGGCGATGATGCGGCGGCCGTCCGGCGAGAGCGCCGGGTCGAAGTAGGCGCCCACGGCGAGCGGCCGCGCGACGCCGGTCTCGACGTCCACCCATTCGAGCCGGCTCACCCCGGCCGTGACGAACGTGTAGACGAGCGTCCCGTCCTGCGAAACGCTGGCGTGCGGCTCGGCGAGCGACCCGCCGGTCGCGGGCAGGTCCGAGATCGCCACCGGGTCGCCTTTCCAGCGCAGGGTGCGCGCGTCGAAGGGCCGCGCCTCCATGGAGCGGTTGCGCAGGTAGACCAGCAGCCCGGAGGCGTAGACCGCGCCCGATTCGACCTCGCCCACGTACACGCGGCGCTCCGAGCGCAGCGAGCCCACGTACAGGCTGTAGGTGCCGTCGCGCTCGGGCGTGCGGACGTAGAGGAAGCGCTCGCCGTCCGGCAGGAAGCTCGGCCAGCGGTGCGAGACCTCGGCCTCGGCCTCGTTCAGCGTCGTCGCCGGGACCGGCGTGCCGCCGCCGGCCGCGACACGCTGGAGCGGCCCCTGCGTCGAGCCCGCGAAGACGATCGTCCCGGAGCGGTTCCAGGTGGCTCCCCGTCCCAGTTCGGTCGCGCACACGACGCGCACGCTGTCGCCTTCGACGCCCACGCGCTTGAGGTGCGTGTTCGTGAAGAACCCGACGTTCCGGCTGTCGGGCGACCAGAACGGGTACATCGCGCCCTCGGTGCCGGGGATGCGCAGGCTTCCGAGCGCGTCGAAGCGCCGCACCCACAGCGCCCGGCGCCCGAGCGAATCCACGCTCGCGAACGCGACCGCGTGGCCGTCGGGCGAGATGGCCAGGTTGGCGTACCGCTCGAGCTGCTCGCCCTGCGGCAGCTTGAGTGTGAACTGCATCGGCCGGCCCCGGTCGCCGCCCACCGGCGCGGTGAGCCGCCACGCGCCCCAGCCGAGCAGCACGCCCGCCGCGACGGCGGCGCCCCAGAACAGCGCGCGCCGCGCGGCGTTGGGCTTCCGCGGCGGGTTCGCGCCGCGCGCCGGCGCGAGTTCGAGCCCCCAGTCCGCGGCCAGCGACTCGGCGAGCAGCCGCTCGAGCTCGGCCGCGGTGGCCGGCCGCGCCCGCGGGTCGCGCTCGAGCGCACGGTCCACCACGCGGGCGAACGCGAGCGGGGCGTCGGGGTGGCCCTCGCGCAGCGACGGCGCCGGTCCGCTCTCGATCCGCGCGCGCAGCGCCTCGAGCGTCTCGGCTTCGAACGGGTAACGCGCGGTGAGCTGCCGGTAGAGCAGCACGCCGAGGCTGTAGACGTCCGAGGCCGCGGTCGCCGGCTCGCCGCGCAGCACCTCGGGCGCCATCGCGAGCGGAGTGCCCTGCACGCTCCTCGCGGCGCCTTCGCCCGGGCCCGCGCTGCCGAAGTCCATGAGCACGACGCGGCCGCCGCGCTCGCGCATGACGTTCGCCGCCTTGACGTCGCGGTGCACCAGGCCCTGCGCGTGCACGGCGACCAGCGCGCGGCACATCTCGACGCCGTACATCACCGCCTCGCGCCAGGTGCACGGGCCGAAGCTCGTGAGCAGGTGCTCGAGCGTCACGCCCTCGAGCAGTTCGGTCCACATGCCGACGCGGCCTTCGCGCTCGTCCACGCCGTACACCGCGAGCACGTTCGGGTGGCTCACTCGCGCCAGCGCGCGCGCCTCGTCGAGGATGCGCTCGACGACACGCGGGTCGGCGGCCGGCGGCCAGAGCTTGAGCGCCACCTGCCGCCGCAGCCCGGGATCGAACGCCCGGTACACCTCGCCGTACGTTCCCGCGCCGATGCGGCCGCGGATCTCGAGGCCGCCCCAGGCGGCCGGCTCCGGCGGCGCGTCCGGCCCCGCGGCAGGGGCGTCGCGGTTCGCCCGCGCCACCTGGTCGATCAGGCGCAGGGCCGCGAGTTCTTCGCCCTCCTGCGGCCGGGAGGCCAGTTCGGCCTCCCATTCGACCGGGTGACCTTCGGAGATCGCGCGGACGACGCGTTCGAGATCGTCCGGGGGTTCGGGGTCGGATCCACTCACGACCCGCTCCGGCGCAGCGCCTCGGCCACGGCCGCGATCGCGCGGCGGACCAGCGAGCGCGCCGCTTCCTCGGTCGGACGGCCGAGGGCCTCGGCGATCTCGCGGTAGCTGCAGTCCATCTCGAGGCGCATGAGGAACGCGCGCTGCTGCTCGGCGGGGAGAGTGGCGAGCGCGGCGTCGTAGCGCTCGCGATCCTCGTCGCGGATGGCCTGCTGGAGCGGGTCGGGGCCCGGCGAGGGGAACTGGGGCGAGAGCGGCCCGCCCGCGGGCCTGCGACGGGCTCGGCGGATCTCGTCGCGCACCTGGTTCAGCACCACGAGCCGCAGGTAGGCGAGCAGCGCGCCCTTGAACGAGGGCTCGAAGCCCTCGAGGCGGTCGAGCATTCGCACGATCGCCACCTGGACGAGGTCGCTCGTGTCGCTCAGGCCGCGCGCGTGGGCCGGCAGGCGGCCGTGGGCGAAGCGCGTCAGGTCGGCGCGGTAGCGCTCCGCGATCTGCTCGAGCGCCGCGCGGTCACCCTCGCGGGCGCGCTCGACCAGAGCGAGCGTCGAACCCAGGTCGATCCGGGCCACCCGATCCCCCATCGGCGCTGCCGATCCGCCGGGGGTGGAAGCCCGCCCGGGTTCCCGCCGGCGGTCCGGCCGAAGCGCACCGGCGGTGCACCACGGGCCAGTCCCGGCGGCCTGCCCGGACCTCCCCCGACATTCCCGCGACCGGTTTGCCGCTCGCGGGCGTTTTCTGGTTTGTGGGTGGGCCAGTCCGGTCGTTGCTGCGTACCGGCCCGCCCTGCGGAAAAGGTCGCGCGGTCCGCCCGGAACCGGTTTTCGGGGGAAACTCGGCTTGACCCCGGTCGGCCGCGCGACAACTAACTCGGCTCGATCCTGTTGAGCCTCGCGGGGGACGTTAGCACGCTCCCCGCCTTTGGTGTTTAGGGGATTTTCGCCCCGCGGAGGTCGGGCGCGGGGTGAGCGGCGCGGGGCGTGGGCACGAGGCGCGGGGCGAGGCGGGGCGCGAGGCGGGGCGCGAGGCGGGGCGCGGCGCCGGGCCGGCGTTCAGACCACCGGCGCACTCGAGGGCGATGGGCTACCGTGCGGGCCTCGTTTCGCCCCGCCCCGGAGGCTCGCGTGCCGAACCTGCTCGACCTGCTCATCGTGGCCAGCATCACCGTGCTGTGGCCGGTGTGGGAGAACGCGATCGCGTGGCCGCGGTTCCTGCGCGACGTGGCATCCGGGCCCGCCGGGGTGCGGGTGGCCAGCTACCAGCTCGGGATCGCGACGCAGTGGGCCATGAGCCTGTTCGCGCTCGTCGCGTGGGCCTATCGCGGCCACGACTGGGCGCGGCTGCCGTTCGCGGCCGAGCCGTCCTGGCGCCTCGGGCTCGGGGCGCTGCTCGCGGTCGGGACCGTGGCGCTCATGGCGCAACAGGTGATCGCCGTGCGCGCGAGCGCCGCGGCGCGAGCGACCGTGCGGCGGCAAGTCGGCGACCTCGAGTCGCTCATGCCGCGGACGCCGGGCGAGCTGCCGTGGTTCCTCGGGCTCTCGGTGACCGCCGGGATCTGCGAGGAGTGGCTGTTTCGCGGAGTGCTGACCGCGCTGCTGGCCGGCTGGATCGGCCTGCCGCTCGCCGTGGCCGGCTCGTGCATCGCGTTCGGGTTCGCGCACAGCTACCAGGGCCCGACGGGAGTGCTGCGCACAGCGGCCGTGGGGCTCGCGTTCAGCGGCATCGTGCTCGGCAGCGGCTCGCTCGTGCCCGCGATGGTCGTGCACGCCGCGGTGGACGTGGGCTCGGGCCTGGCCGCGTACGCCGCGCTGAAGGGGCGGGCGGAGGGCGACGAGGGCGCGGCCGGCTGAAGGGCGCGGGAGCCGCGGGGCGCGGCGGTCGGCAGAGGCACGGCGGCCGGCGGAGGCCCGGCGCGACCGTCGGGGCCTGAAACGACGAAGCCCGCCATCCTGGCGGGCTCGAGTCAGGGCGAGCTGGGGGCGCGATCCGCGCCGCCGGCTGGCGGAGAGGGAGGGATTCGAACCCTCGAAGGACTTACGCCCTTAACGGTTTTCGAGACCGCCCGATTCAGCCGCTCTCGCACCTCTCCGCGGGCGGTTCTATCACGCTGTCGCTTGTAGCGCAAGGGGTTGACGCGCCACACGCGGCCGACCGGGGGAGTTGAAATCGGGGCGGCGAATGGACCGCCCGATTCATCCGCGATCGAACGCCGAGCCGAGCCTCGTAAACTGGCGTGCGACAAGCGCAAGGACGCGCTCTGCAACCGACGCTCGATCCCGAGGGCTACTACTGCTGCTACTGCCCAACGAGTGCGAGGGTGGCCCAGTCACGTCACTTTCGGAGCACGATCAGCTTCCGAGTGAACACGCGGCCACCGACATCGAGCCGGCAGAGGTAGCAACCCGGAAGCCAGCCAGCGACATTGATGGAGGCGCATTGATCCCCAGCTGGCCGCATCTCGCTCGCGATGGGCCGCCCTACTCGCCGGCCTTGCAGGTCAAACACAGTCAGACTGACCTGCGCCGCGGCCGGAAGTGCGAACGACAGCATCGCGCCCGCAGTCGCCGGGTTTGGATAGCACCCGCGGACGACCGGCTGATCGCTCGCAACCGGAGCGGCGTCGACCGCGGGCCATGCCCCGTATCCTCCCGCTGGAACAGCACCGTACCGAGTCACCAGCCCGCCAAAGAAGATCGTGTCATCGCGCTCGAGCAGGCACCACAACGGCCCTGCAGATGCGGCCAGGTCGAGAGAAATGTCGGGGTTCCAGTCAAGGGCCGTGGCAGACCCCGTGTCGAGCGCTGCAGCGAAGTAGCGCGTTGCCCCGCCGATCTGAGCGAAATCCCCGGCGACATAGAGCGCACCATTTGAGGGCAGGAGCGCCCGAATGATGGGGGCGCTCGAATATGGCGAGCCTCCGGCCCCTGGGTCCCAAGCCGTGGCTATCCCAGACACCCGATCAACCGCGCCGAGCGACGCTCTCGCGGAACCACCAAGGTTTCGGAACTGGCCGCCCACATAGACCACGTCCCCCGATGCTGCAAGCGCAACGACGGTCCCATCCGTTCCAGGATTCCAGCCTGTCGGAAGTCCCGTGACCGCGTCGAGTTCAGCAAGCCCGGACCGCGGTTGGCCGCCGATCTGTGCGAAGTACCCCGCGACGTAAACAGTCGGTCCCACGGGGCAGATAGCGGTCACCCAGAAATCCGGGTTCGGGCTCCACGGGCTCACGGTTCCCGTGCTCTCAATCGCGGCCACGTAACTGCGGGGCAGGCCTCCCACGGTCGTGAAATCGCCGCAGGCATAGACCCGTCCTCCTCCGGTCGCCAAAGAGTAGACCGCCGTGAAGGACCCGTTGGCCGCGCCAGGATTCCAGCTCGTGGGCGCGCCTGTCTCCGGATCCAGCGCCGCGATGTTCTGACGCGCGACGCCGCTGATGGAAGTGAACCTGCCGCCGACGTAGACGGCATGCTCATCAGCGGCAATGCACATCACCTGCCAATCCGGCTCAGCATGCCATGGCTTCAGCGTGCCCGTGTCGAGGTCGATGGCGGCGAGTTGATCGCGACTTTGCCAGTCCCAGAGGCTGCTCATCCGCCCGCCTACGAAGACACTGCCCTCACCGACGCCAATCGTGTACGCCTCCCCGTTCGCCCGCGGATCAAAACCACCAATCGTGCCCGTAGACCGTGAGATCCCAGCGACGAACATGCGTGGCACAGATCCGAGCACCCTGAACTGCCCGGTCACGTAAGCCACATCACCACTCACGGCGATGGAATGGACGAACGGAGCCTGAGTCAGACGGAGTTCGTCGATGGGATTCGGGTTCCACGCCTGGACCTGCCCCGTGGCGAGATTCAGCGCTGCGATTCCGCCCCTGACCTCTCCATCCACTCGCGTGAAGTGCCCTGCGATGTAGAGCGAGGTATCGCAGATGGCCAGCGAGGAGACGTAGTAGGGCACATCATGGGCGTACTCGGTGCTCGCAATGGTGCCACTCCATGGGCGCAGCGCGCCGCTGGAGGCGCTGACCTGCGCAAGCCCTCGGGATGGCTGCTGATCCACGTGGTAGAACGTGCCACCGAGGTACAAGCTGCTGTCTGAGCTGACCATGGCGTGCACCGGACCGTCCGGCGCCGGGTCAAACGCGCGGACGCTGGGAGTGAAGCGATCGAGGGCAGCAAGGCAGGAACGATTCTCGCCTTGTACGCTGGTGAAGTCCCCGCCCACGTACACGGCTCCGGCGGTGGGAAGAATGCAGTACACAGTCGTGAAGTACCATGCAATGCCCGACACCTCGGGATTCCAGGCGGTCAGTTCGCTGGTCCTGACTGAAACCGCTGCGAGGTGGTCCCGATCCTCGCCGGCTACGTGAGTGAAGTCGCCGCCCACGAAGAGCGTTTCTCCATCAAGCGCCAGGGCACGCACTGCCCCGTCAGTGTCGGCTCTCAAGCATGCAACGCTTCCGTCCGCTCGAACGTGAGCGAGGTTCATTCGGGAGACGCCGCCTGCCGCAGTGAAGTCACCGCCGAGAAACCAACCACCGAGTCCATCGGAAACGCACGCGTAGACGGTGCCGTTCACCCGCGCATAGCACCGAACCGGCTCGCCAGACGAGGGATCGACCGGCACACCTCCACCGGTATTCGGCCCAACTGAGGTGAACGAGCCGGCGAGATAGAGCGTGCTTCCAATGCAGGCGAAGCCGTTGACGGCCCCGTTAGTCGCCAACGGCAGGGAGCCGCCGCTCCATGGGACTGCAGCACCTTCGGCAATCCGCGCAATCCCAGTCCAAGCGAGGATGGCCAACCAGAAGATGGCTCGCGCATGCCGCCGTCGATGTTCTTCACGCAGGTCGGCGTTAGTCCACAAGGCAACTCACCCTCGGTGCACTGGACGGCAGCAGCCCCGAACTCCATCGAAGCGACTCGCGCGGGGACCGAGCCAGCCGCTTGCTCCGCGGGAGCGGCGGGCTGCACTCATCGTAGCACGACAACCCGTGCCACCCGTGCTCCGCCAGGCCACGACATCCGAGCGAAGTAGACACCGCTTCCCATCGCGATGCCCAACTCGTCACGCCCATCCCATGGCACCCTCCAACTTCCACGCAGTTGGGTTCCGCTAGCAAGCCGCTTCACCGTCCGCCCCGCGATATCGTAGATGGCCAGCTCGACATGTTCAGCCCGAGGAACGCTCATCTCCAACACTACCGACCCTTGTCCCGGCGACCGCCCCAACAGCCGAAGCTGCTCCGCCGACTGGCCGCCGCGTTGGTCCTTGCCCCCGACACCAGTCACGGGCCCGAGCAGGGCCATCACGTCCGGATCAGAGCCGCCGTCGAGCCACTGGATCATTGTGATCCAGACGGCATACGTGCTATCGACGCCAATGGTCGCATTGACACCCGCAAGATACTCGTGGTTGTACATCTTGCAGTATTCCGACGCATTGAAGTCATTGAATACGTCCTGATCCAATGTGGCCCAGCCCAACTGGTCGTAGAGGCTTGAGATTAGATTCCAGTGGCCTGCAGTCGTGTCCGCGGTGTAGTCCCAAGGGCTCCTGCGGTTGCGCAACAGGCGCTCCCGACCTGGGAAGGCCTCGTCATTGCCGCTGGCGCAGACGTAGTACGAAGTATCGCCACGGGCATTGATGTGAACGAAGGCGTGCGGCGATTCCGCCCTCGCGGTTAGCGCGGCGCTTGGCACATCCGTCACCTGGAGTCGTCCGTCGTCGAACCACGTCTGCGTCAGCATATTGGAGCGCTGGTGGGCGATGCCGATCGTGGTCTTGGATGAGCTGGACGACGAATCGTAGTACTGCGTCGAGTAAAGCATCACGTAGATCGTGCTGTCGTAGGGAGCCCGCATGATGAACGGATCCCTGCATTGGGCCGAGCCGACCCGGTCGATCCACGAGACGTTCGCACGAGAGACGATAGGTGAGCTCGGGCGGGTGCCCCAGTTGATTGGGTCATTGTTGATATCGTCTGTACTCACAACGCCAATGGACTGGTTCGACTGCTGATCTACCCCCGTGTAGAACATGTAGTAGGTTGGGCCGAGCTGCATGATGGTCGGCGCCCACACGTGCTGGCTCTCCCACCCCGTACCCTGCCGATGGAAGGAGGTGTCGGGCGCGCTCCAGTCGTCTCGCAGGTCGGTACCCTTCGTGTGGCCGAAATAGCGCTCGTTGTGAGGGTCGAGCGGCATGCCGACATACGTGTTGATGAAGAAGAGATGGAAGTGGCCGAGGTTGTCGTAGAAGAATGAGAAGTCCTTTGGGCGCGTTCCCGCAATAGGATCATGGAACTTGCCGTAGGAGTAGGCCGCGGTTGGCGCTTGGACGACATCGCCAGGAAGAGGAACGGACGATGCGTACCCTGACACACCGCCAAGCTCCAGCACCGCTGGCGGTAGGCAGGCGGGGACCTGAGCTGCCGCAACGAGAACTTCAGAACTCTGACTCGTGGTCGCGAGGGGGATGCTCCAGTCCGCATCGCGCGAGACGATTCGTGCCTGGGTGGCCAAGTTCAGCCCGGCGCCCACAGCCCTCACGCTGATCGTGTTCGCCGATCGGGATTGGGTGGCCGACAAGACAAGTGGCTGGTAGTCGCCACCGATCCCTCCATTGAATGCGACCTCGTTCGATTCAATCACCTTCGACGTGTCTGCGGGATTGAGCGCCACGACCTTCAGCTTCCCGTGGCCGCCGGCAGGGAGGTCAATGAGCCAGGCTGCCGTGGTGGCGTTGCCGCTTCCCGACGAGCAGAAGTGCGCCGTGATCTGATTGGCGGCGCTGTCCGCGGGCGTCGTGGGCGGAGCAATCGAGTCGACCTTCGCCGTATCCACGAGGCACGCTTGATCGGAGGACAGGAGTTGGATGCCGAGCGAGTCGGCGGTCCACAGCAGGCGCCAAGAGTTCGGCAACGCCGTCTCGGCCGAATCCGCTTGGACAACCAGCACCGCCTGCGTGTTCTGGTTGACCGTCAGGTCGGTCGTTCCAGTGCTCCAGCGCAACTGCAGGGCCATCGCCGGTGCGGAGCCGAAGAGGCCGACAACGCAGGACAGGACGACAAGGGATGAAGAACGCGCTAGGAAGCGCGGATGCGGGATCATTGGCGACCTCCCGGGTGTGGACCTTCGGACCTCGGTCTCGGGCGTCGCGGAGTCGGTCAGCGGGGATGGCGCGGCGATCGGCTGAACTCGACGTGCGGATCGATCGGGGAGAACGGTAGGCCGGCGCCCCCCCCCCCTTGCGCAACATGCGTCCACCCGGTGGGGAACGCATCTTCCGTCGCGCCGTGGTTGGCCGGCGTGGCTGCTACTGAATCGCTACTGCTTCAGAGTCCTCTACTGTCCTCTGGTGTCCACCAGTGTCCCGCTTCCAGCACGAAGCCCACGGGACCGCAGTCCCGTGGGCTTCGCGTAGATGTAGATGGCGACACGACTTCGTGCGTTCGATTGTAATCGGTCCCTATTCCGTTTCGAGACCGCCCGATTCAGCCACTCTCGCACCTCTCCGCGGGCGTAGATACACGAACTTACGGGTGCTCCGCAAGTCTCGCGGGTCGCGGCGATGTGCTCGGCCCATCCCTCCGCCGGTCCCGCCATCCCGTGCGCCCACCGCCCCCCCCAGCGAAACGCCCGCGCGTTCCCACGCGCGGGCGTTCGCCCTTCGTGACCCGGTTCGCCACCGGCCTATCGCTGCACCACCCAGTAGCCGCCCACGAACTCCAGCGTGCGGATGTAGCCGCCCGAGTCGAGGTCGCGGATCTCGATCGTGACTCCATGGCCTTCGTGGTCCAAGTGTTCGGTGTAGCTGTCGAGGTCGGGGAACTCCACGTCGCAGTGCGGGTCGTAGTAGTAGCAGCCGCGCGGCGGCAGGTTGTCCACGTCGATCTCGTGCGCGTAGCGCACGACCGGGTAGCGATACTCGACGTGCCGGTAGCGGACGGGGCAGTAGTACGGCAGCCCGAGCCCGAAGCTCACGTACGTGATCGTGCGCGGGTAGCGGTGCAGGTACGGCCGCGCGTCGTACCACTCGCGGTAGTAGCGGCGCGGCCCGTAGTCGCGGTAGTACCGCGTGCCGCCGTAGTAGCGTGGCGCGTCGCGGTAAACGCGGACGCGATCGTGCCGCCGGTCGCGGTCGCGCCAGTCGCCGCCGCGCGGGCGCCCGCCGTCGCCCTTCCAGCGGACGTCGCCGCCGGTGCGCGAGCGTTCGCCGCCCCGGTACGCGCGGTCGTCGCCGCGCGTGCGTCCGCCGTCGCCGCGCCGGCGGACGTCGCCGCCGCTGCGCGAACGATCGCCGCCCCGGGAGATCCTCTCGCCGCCGCGCGTGCGGCCGCCGTCGCCCTTCGAGCGGACTTCGCCGCCTTGCCGGGCGCGCTCGCCCCCGCGGCCGGCCTCCCGCCAGGCGGGGCCTTCGCGGCGCGCGCCCTCCCCCTGCGCCCGGCTGGCGGGCACGGCGAGCAACGTCGCCGCCGCGACGAGCGCGAGGCCCAGGACCAGCGCGCCCGCGCTCGACGCGCGGGCCGCGAGATCGGGACTCCTCATGGTGCGTTCCTTTCGGCGCGCGGCTCCGGGGAGTCGGGGAACGCGCGCCAGTGCCGGGAGCATGCACCGCGGCCGCGCCCGGCCCCAAGCCCTTTCGCGGCGCTTTGCAGCAATCTGACCGCCGGAGCGGCGGCGGGCGGTTCGGCCGCCGCCCGGGCAGAAAGGGCAGACAAGGCGAAGGCCCCCGGCCGATGCGGCCGGAGGCCTCGCGGGGAACGATTCCGAGCGCGCTATCGGAGGCGGACGATCTTGCGGCTCAGCACGCGGCCCTCGGCCTCGAGCCGTACGAGGTAGACGCCGGCGCTCGCGGCTCCGCCGTCGTCGGCGAGACCGTCCCACGCGACGCGGTGCTCGCCCGCGGCCATGGCGCCACTCGCCAGCATGCGCACGCGCCGGCCCATCACGTCGTGCACGGCGAGCGAGACGTCGCCCGCGCGCGAGAGGGTGAAGACCACGGCGGCACGCGCGAGCATCGGGTTCGGGCGCACGTCGGCGAGCAGCAACTCGCCCCGCGACGCGCCGCCGGCCACGTCGAGGTAGCTGCCGGGCACGCGGAAATCGGTCTCGCGCCGCCCGCTGCGCGGCGGCGAGCGCCACGGCCCGCTCGGGAAGTAGAGGTTCCTCGCGTGCGTGCGCACTTCCCAGGCGTACGGCACGCCGGCGGTGAGGCCGCCGATGCCGTAGATGATGCCGGCGAGGCTCCCGTTCGCGGCCGGGGCGTTCGTCAGCACCCAGGGCGAGAACCCGGACTGCGCCGGGGCGGGCAGGCCGACGACGGGCGTCACGCGGTACTGCAGGCGGACGCGGGAGCGGCCCGCGGACGAGCGCGCGGTCGAGAGCAGCGCGACGCTGCCCGGGTCGCTCTGGATGTCGGGCTGCATCACGTGCCCCGGGGCCGTGAGGTGGTAGGCCAGTTCGATCTGGAACGTGCCGCCGCCCTGCGAGCCGTGGTGGACTCGCGCCTGCCCCTGCCGCCAGCCGCTGCCGTTGTAGCCCGGCAGGCCGAACACGTAGTCGGTCCAGCCATCTCCGTTCACGTCGCCGGCGTTGGCGAGCGAGTGGCCGAGATTCGCGAACGTCGAGCCGCCGCTGCCGGTCCAGATCGGCGCGGCGCCCGCGGGCAGCGGGCCCTTGTAGAGGTAGGCGCGGCCCTGGTCCTGCGGGCCGCCCATGTCCTGGAACACGGCGCCGACCAGCACGTCGCTCAGGCCGTCGGCGTTGGCGTCGCCCGCACCCGAAACGGCCGAACCGTAACCGCCGAACGCCTCGCCGCCGTACTGCGTCCACACGACGCCACCGAGCCCGAACGAGGCGCCGGCGATGACCTGCGCTCCGCCCTCGCCGCTGATCGTGTTCGTCGCCGACGGCGCGCCGACGATGACGTCGCTGTAGCCGTCCCCGTTGACGTCGCCCGCACCGGCCACCGCGGCGCCGTAGCGCCACGGGGCGAGCGAGAGCCGCCCGGACTCGGTCGAGGGCCCGCCCGGCGAGCCGAACGCGACGATGATCTTGCCGCCGTCGGGCACCGGGTTGCTCAGGAGATCCACGGTGTCGAAGTCGGGGACGCCGACGACGACATCCGCGAACCCGTCGCCGTTCACGTCGCCGGCGCCCGACACCGACGTGCCGAGATGCGCGTTCGGCTGTCCGCCGCTCCTCGCCCAGATCGGCGTGGTGACGAGACCGCCGGCGCTGCCGCGGAACACGTAGGCGCGGCCTTCGTCGGTGAGCGGCGTGAGCGGGTCCTCGGCGTAGTTCGCGCCGACGATGACATCGGGGTAACCGTCGCCGTTCACGTCGCCGGCCGCGGCGATGCAGGCGCCGAAGTAGCCGCCGGGATCGGGGCCGGTGATGTTCAGGTTGGGTCCGCTGACCGAGGGCCCCGAGGCGCTGCCGTACCAGACGCGCACCTGGCCGGTGTTGCCGGCGGCGGTGTGCGCGCTCGCGAGCACGTCGGCGAAGCCGTCGCCGTTCACGTCGGCGGTCGCGACCGACAGGCCGACCTGGTCGTTGTTGGCGCCGTAGTAGAACCAGTCGTAGCTCGGCGACAGCCCGGTGGCGTGCCCGTAGTAGAGCATCAGCAGGCCGTTGTTGGTGCTGCCGCCGACGGTGAAGTTGTACCAGGTGGGCGAGCCGACGATGACGTCCTCGTAGCCGTCGGCGTTCACGTCGCCCGCGGCGACCGACCAGCCGAGGTTGGGGTTGTCGATCGCGCTCTGGTTGAGCGTCCAGTTCGCGAACAGCGAGGGCGGATCGGCCACGCCCGAGTAGACGAGCACACGGCCTTCGAGCGCCTCGCCGTTCGAGTGGTTGAAGTCGCCGACCAGCACGTCGCTCAAGCCGTCGCCGTTCACGTCGCCGGCGGTGCGCACGACGCTGCCCGACGAGGCGTGCAGCAGCGACTGGACGATGACGAGCGTGCCGCCCGCGCCCTGCGCCAGGTTCACGCGCGAGGTCTCGCCGACGAGCAGGTCGGGCCGCCCGTCGCCGTTGACGTCGCCGGCCGGGGCGATCCGCTCGCCGAACCGCGCGCCGGGCACGCCGGCGCTCTCCCACCACAGGAGGTTCGCGGTCGCGGTGTCCACGCCCGCGGCGCTGCCGCGGAAGACGAACGCCATGCCGGCGTCGTTGCCGTAGTTGTCGTCGGTCGGCGCGCCGACCGCGACGTCGGCGTAGCCGTCGGCGTTCAGGTCGCCGGCGGCCGAGACCGCGCCGCCGAAGCTCGCGTACAGGTGGTGCCCGTTGATGCGCGTGCCCTGCGTGACCGAGCCCATGTTCGAGAACCCGGGCAGCAGCGGCAGGCCGGTCGCCGAGCCGTAGAACACGCAGACCTGGCCGAGCACGCCCTCGAGCGGGATGTCCGCGCCGGGGATGCCGACGACGATGTCGGCGTAGCCGTCCGCGTTGACGTCGCCCGCGCCGGCCACGGAAGAGCCGAGGAACGAGCCCGGACCGTTCGCGTAGCAGCCGGCCACGAACCAGTTGCTGGCGGCGCTGAGGCCCGTTGGCGAGCCGAACAGCACGTCGGCGCGGCCGCTGTTGGGCGACGCCGCGCACGGCCAGGTGCCGCCGAAGTTCGGCAGGCCGAAGATGACGTCGCCGTAACCGTCGCCATTGACGTCGCCGGCGGGCCCGCCGTGCAGGCCGAAGGCGTTGACGCCGAAGTAGCCGTTCAGCGCGTTGTAGCCGACGAGGTCCACGCCCGAGGCGCTGCCGAAGTAGAGCCTCAGGTTGCCGTTGCCGTACCAGAACAGCGCGAGATCGTCGCGGCCGTCGCCGTTCACGTCGCCCGCGGGCGCGAGGCCGCCGTCGGCCGGCAGGTTCGTGACCGGATAGCCGGGCGCGAGCACCGGTCCCGCGGCGGAGCCGAAGAACACGTAGAGCGCGGTGTTGAACGAGTTGACGTTGCCGAGCGCGGCGAAATCGCCGATGCCGTCGCCGTTCAGGTCGCCCGCCGGCTGCGCGCCGGTGCCGAGCGTGCGGTTCGCGACGTTCGACTCGAACGACCAGCCGGCGGGCGAGACGACGTTGGCCGGCTGCGCGAGACGCGAGGGCATCGCGGCGGCGCGCGCACCGGGCGTCGCGGGTTCGAGCGTCGCGGTGCCGAGGTCCTCGCGCGTGGGCGCCGGCCCCGCGGGCGCGCCGAGCGGCGGCAGCAGGAGGTCGGCGGGATCGCGCGCGGCGGCGGGCGAGGCGAGTGTGATGAGGAGCGCGAGTGCGGCGCTCGCGCCGCGACGGATGCGGCGGGCAGGCGGGAACAGCGACATGGAAGCCTCCTGGGAGGACGGAGTGGGACAGGAAGGCGACTCACGTCGGATGCGGGGGGCGCGACCGACCGCGGGAAGATACGCCCGGGCGCGGGTCGTGAAACACAGGAATCAGCGATTTGCCGCATGAAATGCGGCCGCGCACCGCGGCGAGCCTAAACCCGCTTCGCCGTGGCTGAACGCGGTCGGCGCCCGCCGGGCGGCCCGGGTGCGCTCCCCTACTCCGCCAGCTTGAGCTCCACCCGCACGCCGGCGCTGTCGGTGACGGCGGGCCGGGCGCGGCTCGTGATGAAGACGCGCTCGGGCGCGATCGCGCCGCCGGCGAGCAGCACGCCCTGCACGTGCTGGGCCCGCGCCCGCGGCAGGCCGTGCAGTTCGGCCGCGTCCACGCGCACCGCGGCCTTCACGCGGTCGTCCATGAACCGCAGCCGCCGCGCCTCGGCGGCGACCTCGCTCGGGTCGGGCGGTGCGCCACGCGGCGCGCGGCGCACCTCGCCCTCGAGCCCGGGCACGCGGCCGTGCCGCGCGACGTAGGCGCGTGTCAGTTGCGCGGCCCAGCGCTCGGGCGTGAAACCCGCGGGCGCGAGGAGCTTCGCGGCCTCGACCTGCGCCGGCGGCGGCGTCACGGGCGCGCCGGCGGCGGCGCCGAGCAGCGCGGCGTAGCCGCGCGCGAAAAGCGCCAGCGAGTCCGCCGCCACCTCGCCCGGCTCCTCGATCTCGAGCCGCAGGTTCGGGCGGTCGGCCAGGCCCTGCCGCACGACTTCGAGCTTGCGCACGGCGGCGGTGTCGAGTTCGGCGCTTCCGAAACCGAACGTGACGTCGGGCGCGGCGGGCTCGTCGCCGCCGAACACGGCGCCCAGGAGCGCGAACGGCGAGGCGACCGCCTTGGTCACGAGCCCGACCAGCACCTTCATGACGATCGGCATCACGCTGAACTTCGGGTCGTCGAGGTTCCCCTTCACCGGCAGGTTCAGGTCGATGTTGCCCTCGCGGTTCTTGAGCAGCGCGATCGCGAACTTGACCGGCAGCTTGGTCGCGTCGGGGCTCTCGACCTTGTCGCCGAGCGTGAGCTGGCGGACGAACACCTTGTTCGTGGCGTCGAGCTGCCGGTTCTCGATCCGGTAGCGCAGGTCGAGGTCGAGCTTGCCCTTCTCGATCCGGTAGCCCATGAACTTGCCGGAGTAGGGCGTGAACGTCGTCAGTTCGATGTTCTCGAACGTCACCGCGACGTCGGTGCGCGCGCGGCCGTTGAGCGGGTTCACGGTGCCGGAAATGCGCGCGGGCGCGTAGGCGTCCACCTTGCCCTCGATGCGGATCTCGGCGCTCGCGGCCTGCGCCGACGAGAGGCCGGTGATCTCGCCGTTCATCTGCTGCACGCCGGTCGCGAAGCTGGGCGTGAGCGAGAGGTCGGCGAAGTACATCGAGCCGTCCACCACCTTCACGCGCCCGATGCGCACCGGCATCGTGTCGGGCGCGGCGCCCGCGGCGGGCCGGAACGCGGCGGGCACCGAGTCGGGCGGCACCTGCGTGGCCTGGAAGTTCGTGGTCTGGTCGGGCGCCACCACCATGCGGACGTAGGGCTGCGTCGCGTTCACGTTCCGCAGCGCGATCCGCCCCGGCAGCGCGTCGTATTCGAGCCCCTCGAGCACGAGCGTCTTCCAGGCGAGCAGCTCGGTGCCGAGCTTGTGGTCCACGGCGGCGAAGCCGCTCGAGCGGGCGTCGCCGGTGAAGCGCACGAGCGGCCCCTTCGCACCGAAGCGGTTGAAGAGCAGCCGGCCTTTCGCGTCGGCGGCGCCGCCCGCGAGCCGGATGCGAGCGAAGGCCTGCACGTAGGGCTCGAGCGCCGCGAGGTCGAAGCCGCGCACCTCGAGCGCGAGGTCGGCCGACGGCGCCGAAGGCACGACCCGTCCTTTCGCCGTGGCGTGGCCGCGCGCGCCGAGGCTGCAGGCGAGCGTGAGCGCGAAGGCGCTGTCGGGCGCGGTCGAGAAGCCGGCGATCTCGGCGGTGGCGCCGCGCAGGCCGATCACCGCAGGGGGCTCCAGCCGGCGGTCCTCGAACTCGAACTCGAGACCGCGCACGGTCGCGCTCGCGATCGAGGTGACGAGCGGCGGGGCGCTGTCGGCGGGCGCGGCGGCCCCGGCGGCCGGGGCGGGCGTGGCCGCGACGCCGCTCGCGCGCGGGGCGGTCGCGTCCGCCACGCCGGCCGCCGCCGCGGCCGGCGCGGCCCAGCGCGCGAGGTCGAGCTGGCCGTCGGGCAGCATCGCCGCCCGCACGTGCGCGCCGTCGACGCGCACGCGCCCCAGCTCGAGCGCCGAACGCACGAGGTCGTACGCGCCGCCCTCGCTCACGAGCGCGCGCACCGTGATCGCCGTGTCGCCGCTTGCGCGGTCCGCGAGCGCGGCCTCGCGCACGTCGAGCGCGAGGTCCGTGAGCCGCATGTCGGCCGGAGTCGCCGCCGCGTCGAGCATGTAGCGCGACGCGAGCGTGAACGTGCCGCCCGCGATGACGAACGGCGAGCCCTCGCCGAGCAGGTCGGCGAGCGTCTTCGCGCGCAGCGCCCCCGCGCGCAGCTCGCCCTCGGATCGGAACGGCTGCATCGTGAAGCGGCCGCGCCACGACAGGGTCTCGCCCAGCGCGGTGCGGGCCTCGAACGCGCTGGCATTGCGGCTGCGGTCGAGGTTGCCGAAGTCGGTCAGCTCGAGCCGGATGGGCCCGAGGCTCTTGCCGAACGCCGGCACGCGCGAGCGGTCGGCGAACCGCAGCGAGCCGTCCGCAAGCGTGAAGCGCCCGATGCGCCAGGCGGGCGCCCCGCTCCCCGAGTCCGCCGCGGCCGGCCGCGGGCGCACGAGCCGCATCATGTTGAGCGTGCGGTCGGGCAGGACTTCGAGCGTCACCGAGGGCCGCGTGATCTCGAGCCGCGCCAGGGTCCAGGCCCGCGAGAAGATCGAGCCCAGGGGATCGAAGCGCAGGTAGAGCCGGTCGAAGCCCGCGACGCTGTCGCCCGCGGCGTCGCGCACGCGCAGCCCCTCGAGCGTCAGCGAGAGCGCGAACGGGTTGACGCGCACGCGCGCGAGGTCGGGCCGCGCGACCAGCGCCTTCCCCATCCCGTCCAGCAGCGCTCCGCGCACGAGGCCGGGCGCGACGAGGAACCCCGCGAGGCCGTAGGCGGCGGCGAGCGCGGCGGCCACCACGAGGACGATGCGGCGGGCGGGCGACGGCACGGCCGGGTTACTCCGCGGTCCCGGCCTCCGCGGCGGCCGCGGGGACGGGCTCCTCGCGCCGGCGGCCGACGATCACCCGGCGCAGCGATCCCGCCACCGAGTGCACGACCAGGTAGGCGCAGGGCACGACGACCAGCGTCAGCAGCGTCGAGACCGAGAGCCCGGAAACCACGGTGACGGCGAGCGGTCGCATCATCTCGGAGCCCTCGCCGAGCCCGAGCGCCAGCGGCGTCATGCCGAGCACGGTCGTGGCGGTGGTCATGAGGATCGGCCGCAGGCGCACCGAGCCGGCCTCGATCACGGCCTCCTCGAGCGGCAGGCCGTGCTCGCGGCGGGCGATCTCGACGTACTGCACCAGCAGGATGGCGTTGTTGACGACGATGCCGGCGAGCAGGATCACCCCCAGCAGCACGGGCGCGCTCGCCGGCAGGCCGGTCACGAACAGGCCGATCCCGACGCCGACCAGCGCCAGCGGAATCGAGAACATGATCGCCAGCGGGTCGGTCAGGCTCTCGTACTGGATCGCCATCACCACGAACACGAGGAAGATGGCGAGCAGCGTCACGATCGTCAGGTTGCGCTGGTTCTCCCGCGCGGTCTTCTCCTCGCCGCCGTACAGGAGGCCGTAGCCATCGGGCAGCGGCAGGTCGGCGAGCGCCGCGCGCACGCGCCGGGTGGCCTCGCCGACGCTGCTGACGGCGTCGTCCACGTCGCCGGACACCCGGATCTGCCGGTTCTGGTTGACGCGCAGGATGGAGGTCGGCCCGGTGCCGAGCTTCACCGTGGCGATGTCGCGCAGGTACACGGGCCGGTCGTTGCCGGGGAACATGGCGATGGCGCCGAGGTCCTCGGCGCTGGTGAACGACTCGCGCGGCAGCCGCACGCGCACGTCGTACTCGTTGTTGCCGTCGGTGAAGCGCGTCACCACCGAGCCGTCGATGGCCGTGCGCAGCGTCTGGCCGATGGTCGCCGCGTCGAGGCGCAGGTCGGCGGTGCGCTGGCGGTCGATGACGACCGAGAGCTGCGGGCTCGCCTCCTCGGTGGACAATTCGACCGAGGCGATGCCGCGCACCGGCCGCATGCGCCGCTGGATCTCGTTGGCGATCCGCTGCAGCTCGCGCAGGTCGTCGCCCTGCACGGCGACCGAAACGTCGGTGCCCGACGAGCTCGTGCGCAGGCCGCGGATGCGCGGCGGGATGACGCGGATCTGCGCGCCCGGGATGCCGAGCTCGGTGATCTTCGCCTGCGCCATCGCCACCCACTTCGCCGCCGGCATGCCGCGGCGCCGGCTCGCGGACTCGAGCTGCACGCTGAGCGAGCCGCGCCCGCCGCGCGACATGGTCGAGCCGCCGAAGAACATGCCGCCCGCGGTCGTGAACACGTGCTTCACGTGCGGCATCTTCGAGACCACGTCCTCGAGCTGCAGGCACACCTGGTTCGTGCGCTCGGGCGACGTGCCGGGAGGCATGCGCACGAACACGGTCACGTTGCCGTCGTCCACGGTGGGCAGGAACTCGTAGCCGAGCCGCCCTGACAGCACGACCACGACCGCGAGCGCCCCGAACGCCGAGCCGAGCACCAGCCAGCGGCGGCGCACCGCCCGGGCGCCGAAGCGCCGGTAGAAGGCGTTGAAGCGCGTCAGCCCGCGGTCGAACGCGAGGATGACCGGGTTCCGCTCGAGCCCGCTGCTCCGCTGGATCTTCGCGAGCTGCGCCGAGAGCATGGGCGCCAGCGTCAGCGCGGTCGCCACCGAGGCGACGATCGCGAACGAGATGGTCAGGATCAGCTCGCGGAAGATGAGCGCCGCGAGCCCGGTGATGAGCAGGAACGGCACCACGGCGGCGAGGTTCGTGAGCGTCGAGGCGATGACGGCCGAGGCGACCTCGCCCGCGCCTTCGTGCGCGGCCTCCTCGGCGTCGAGCTTGCCGGCCTGCTTGTGCCGGAAGATGTTCTCGAGCATCACGATCGAGTTGTCCACGAGCATGCCGACGCCGAGCGCCAGCCCGCCGAGGCTCATGATGTTGAGCGACAGCTTGCTCAGGCCCATGAGCATGAACGTGGCGAGGACGGCGAGCGGGATGGCCAGGCCGATGATGAAGGTCTTGCGCAGGCTGCCGAGGAACAGCAGCACGACCAGCATGGCGAGGCCCGCCCCGGCCATTGCGGCGCTCGTCACGCCGTTCACCGCGTTGCGGATGAAGAACGACTGGTCGGCCACGACTTCGAAATGGATGTCCGCCGGGATGAAGCGCGACTCGCGCAGCTCGGCGATGCGCCGGCCGACGCCCTCGGCGACCGCGACGGTGTTGGCGTCGGGCTGCTTGCGCACCGAGACCTTCACGGCCGAGACGCCGTCGAGCCGCGACCAGAGCCGCTGCTCGCGGTGCGTGTCGGCGACGTCGGCGATCTCGGACAGCGGGATGCGCGCCTTGCCGCCCGGCACGGTCAGCAGCACGTTGCGGATGTCGTCCACGCTCGCGAACTTGCCGGCCGTCTTGCCGACGATCTCGAACGTCGGCGAGGTGATGTTGCCGACCGCGACGTCCTGGTTCTCGTCGCGGATGCGCTCGATCACGTCCGAGACCGCGAACCCGTACGAGCGCAGGCGCTCCTGGTCGAGCGTGACGCGGATCTCGCGGACGAGCCCGCCCGAGACGTCCACGGCCGCCACGCCCTCGACCGTCAGCAGCTGCGGCTGCAGCCGCAGGTCCACCCAGTTGCGCAGCGCGACCGGGTCGCGGCTCGGCGAACTGAAGCCCACCTCGTAGACGGGCATCTGCGAGGGGTCGAACTTGAAGATGGACGGCGGTTCGGCCTCGATGGGCAGCCGCGAGCGGGCGCGATCGAGGTTCTTCGAGGCGTCCTGCAGCGCGAAGTCCACGTTGGTGCCGTAGCTGAAGTGCAGGCTGACGTCGGCCTGCCCCTCGGAGATCTCGGTCTCGATCTCGGTGACGTTCTCGGTGGTGGCGAGCGAGGTCTCGAGGATCTTGGCGACCTGCTCCTCCATGACCTCGGGCGCGACGCCGGGGTAGCTCACCCGCGCGCGCACCTGCGGGTAGACGATCTGCGGCAGCAGGTCGAGCGAGAGCTGGCTCAGGAAGAAGAGCCCGACGACGACGATGACGGACGTGCCGGCGAGCACGCCGATCGGGCGCCGGATCGAGAGGCTGGTGAGTCCCTGGCGTTTCGATTCGCTCATCGCGACGCTCCCCCGCTCAGAGCTTGTCCGCGCTGATCTTGACGGCGACGCCGGGCCGCAGGCTCGAGTGGCCCGAGCTGACGACCTGTTCGCCCGCGGCGAGGCCGTGCGTGACTTCGATCCAGCCCGCGGCGGTCAGGCCGGTCTCGACCGGACGGCGCAGCAGCGTGTCGGCGCTGACCACGTACACGAACGACGCGCCCTCGCTGACGCCGACGGCCGCCGCGGGCACCGCGAGCACCCCGCGGCGCTGCTCGACCGGGAACTCGACGCGCGCGAGGAAGCCGGGCCGCGGCACCACGCCGCGCGGGGCGCGGCCGAGCGCGACCTCGACCGGCACCAGCCGGCTGGTCGGGTCGGCGCTCGGGAAGATGCGTCGGATGCGCGCCTCGACGCGCTCGCCCGGGTAGGCGTCGAGCTGCAGCCGCACCGGCGCCCCGGGCGAGAGGCGCACGACGTCCAACTCGGAGACCTGCACGCGCACGACCAGCTGCGCGTCCTCGGCGAGGTCGAACATCTTCGTGTTGGCCGAGACCGCGCCGCCCTGCTCGACGTGCTTGGCGGTGACGATCCCCGCGGCGGGCGCGGTGATGCGCGTGAAGCCCAGGCGCGTGCGCCACAGCTCGGCGTCGGCGCGCGCGGCCTGGAACGACGAGCGCGAAGCCTCGAGGTCGGCGTCCGAGATGATGTCCTTCGCGCGCAGCGGCTCGGCCCGCTTGTACTCGGCCTCGGCGCGCGCGAGCAGGGCCTGCGCGCGCTCGTACTGCGCGGTCATCTCGCGCGCGTCCAGCTCGGCGAGGAGCTGCCCCGAGCGCACGCGCGCGCCCTCCTCGACCAGCACCCGCGTCACGGTGCCCGCGGCGAGCGCATTGACCGAGACGCTGCGCAGCGGCTCGACGGGGCCGGTCACGGTCACCGTGCGCGCGAGGTCGCGCGGGCGCACCTCGGCCGCCGCCACCGGCACCACCTGCGGCCGCCGCCCGGGCCCGCCGCCGGGGCCACCTTCGGCGCGGCCGCTCGACGAGCACCCGCCCGACGTCACTGCGAAAAGGGCGAGCGTCGCGAACAGCGCCGCGCCCGGCATGACCTGCTTCATCACTTCCTCCGTCAGCACCCGTGCCCCAACCGAACCGCACACTAGCGGCTGCACGGGCGGGTTTGCCGCCGAATGTGCCCGCGGAGGGCAAGGATTGACAACCCCTTGCGCCCGCGCGCGGCGATTCGGCGACCAGCGCGGGCGCGGGCCGCGGACCCGGGCCGCCCGCGGCCCGCTCACTCGCCGCGCAGCGCCTGCACCGGGTCGAGCCGCGCCGCCTGCAGGGCCGGCGCGACGCCCGAGGCGATGCCGACCGTGCAGGCCACGGCGAGCGCGCCCGCGACGACGAGCGGCGAGGTGTGGCTCTGCAGGCCGGGGACCGCGGCGGTGAGCAGCGCGGCGCCCCCCACGCCCAGCGCGAGCCCGCCGATGCCGCCGGCGAGCGCGGTCACCGCCGCCTCGGCGAGGTACCAGGCCAGGATCTGCCCGCGCCGCGCGCCGATCGCCTTGACGAGGCCGATCTCGGTGGTGCGTTCGCGCACGACGATCCACATGATCGTGAGGATGCCGATCGCGCCCACCAGCAGGCTGATCGCGGCGATCGCGCTCACCACCGTGGTCACCACGCCGAGGATGTTGTTCACCATCTGCATGCCCTCGGCCTGGGTGACGATGGTGAAGTCCTCGTGCCCGTCGTGGCGGTCGATCATGAGCGCCCGGAGGCGCTCGGCGACCGGGTCCACGGCCTCGGGCGAGGCGGCGAGCAGGTCCACCTCGTCCACCTCGCTGCGGTTGAGGAGCCGCATGGCGCTGCCGATCGGGATGTACGCGGCGTCGTCGAGGTCGAAGCCCAGGAACTGGCCCTTGGGCGCCATCACGCCCACCACGCGGTAGCGCGCGCGGCCGATGCGCACGTGGGTGCCCAGCGCGTTGGCCTCGCCGTACAGCTCGCGCTTGACCTTGGGGCCGAGCACGCAGACGGGCGCGGCGCGGTCGTAGTCCAGCTCCGGGAGGAACTGCCCGGAGCCGACGGGCATGGACCACACCTCCGGCATCTCGTGCGAGACGCCGTAGACGAAGACGTCGCGCCCCCGGTTGCCGTACTCGACCAGCGCGGTGCCGTAGGCCACGGGCACGATGCGGCTCACCCCCGGCAGCCGCTTCATGGCGCGCGCGTCGTCGAGCGTCAGCTTGCGCACGCTGCCGCCCACCGCGCCGGGCATGCCGCCGCTCGTCTCGACCTTGCCGGGGTTGATCGAAAGGAGCGTGGTGCCGAACGAGGCCACCTGGTCGGTGATGTAGATCCGCATGCCCTCGCCGAGCGAGACCATGAGCACGACCGCGGCGATGCCGACCGCGATGGCGAGCGCCGAGAGCGCGTAGCGCAGGCGGTGCGCGCGCAGCGCTTCGGCCGAGAGCCCGGCGAGGTCGAGCGCGGTCATTTCGAGGCCCTCAGCGCGGCGGCCGCCTGCAGGGTGGCGGCGCGGCGCGCGGGCATGAGGCCGAACGTCACGCCCGCCGCCAGCGCGAGCGCGATGACGATCGCGATCCACAGCGGGCTCGGCGCGAGCGGAAGGTCGGGGAAGATCCCGGCCGCGGCGTAGACGAGCGCGACGCCGGCCGCGACGCCGAGCAGCGCCCCCTGACCCGAGATCATCAGCGCCTCGGTCAGGAACATCGCGAGGATCTGCCCGCGCCGCGCGCCGAGCGCCTTGAGCAGGCCGACCTCGCCGGTGCGCTCGGAGACCGACACCAGCATGACGTTCATGATCAGGATGCCGGCGACCGCGAGCGAGATGGCGGCGATGCCCGCGAGCCCGGCGGTCAGCGCGCCGATGATGTTGGTGAAGGTCGCCAGCATCGAGTCCTGCGTGATGATCGAGAAGTCCTCCTGGTCGTCGTGCCGCTCGCGCATGACCTCCTTCACCTGCGCGACCACCGCGGGCACCGAGGCCGCGTCGGGCGACTGGCACAGCAGCCGGAACAGGCCCTTCTGGTTGAAGAGCCGCATGCCGGTCGCGACCGGGATCAGCACGATCTCGTCCATGTTGACGCCCATGCCCATGCCCTTGGGCTGCAGCACGCCGATGACGCGGAATCGCGCCCCCGCGATGCGCACCGGCTTGCCGAGCGGGTTCTCGCCCTGGAACAGCTCGCGCTGCACCTTGCGGCCGAGCACGGCGACGCGCTCGCCGCGGCGCAGGTCGGTCTCGGGGAGGAACTGCCCGGCGGCCATGGAGAGCTTGCGCATCTCGAGGTAGTCCGAAGTGGTGCCGAGCACGTACACGTCGCGGCTCCGCCCGCCGTACTCGAGCGCGGCCGAGCCGAGCGACATGGGCACCGCCCGGCGCACCAGCGTCGCGCGGTGCGGCAGCACGACCGCGTCCTCGAGCGTGATCGGGCGGATGGTGCCGCCGAAGGAGCCCGCCAGGCCGCTCGTCTCGGTCTTGCCGGGCAGGACGATGACCAGGTTGGTGCCGACGCTGGCGAACTGGTCCACGACGTACCGCTTGGCGGCGTCGCCGAGCGCCGTGAGCAGCACGACGGCGGTGACGCCGATCGCGGTCGCAACCAGCGTGAGCGCCGTGCGCAGCCGGTGGCCGGCGAGCGACTCGGCGGCGAGCGCCGCGAGGTCGGGCACCGCCAGCGGCCGGCGCATCAGCCTTCCTCGACGAGGCGGCCGTCGCGCATGCGCAGCTGCCGCCGCGCCCGCGCGGCCACGTTCGGGTCGTGGGTGACGAGGACGAGCGTGAGGCCGGCGGCGTTCAGCGCCTCGAGCGCGGCGAGGATCTCGCCGCCCGAGCGGCTGTCGAGGTTCCCGGTCGGCTCGTCGGCGAGCAGGATGCTCGGGCGCATCACCGTGGCGCGCGCGATGGCGACGCGCTGGCGCTCGCCGCCCGAGAGCTGGTCGGGCCGGTGCCCGAGGCGGTGCGCGAGGCCGACCGTGGCGAGTGCTTCCTCGGCGCGGCGGCGGCGGTCGGCGGGCGGCACGCCGGCGAAGATCATCGGCAGCTCGACGTTGCGTGCCGCGGTCATGCGCGCGACCAGGTGGTAGGCCTGGAACACGAAACCGATCTTGCGCTGGCGCACGTCGGCGAGCTGGTCGTCGCTCAGCTTCTCCACCGCCTCGCCGTCGAGCACGTAGCGCCCCGAGGTCGGCGTGTCGAGGCAGCCGAGCACGTTGAGGAGCGTGGACTTCCCCGACCCCGACGGCCCCATGAGCGCGATGGACTCGCCGCGCCGCACCACGAGCGAGACGCCGTCCAGGGCCCGCACCTCGGAGTCGCCGACCTGGAAGACGCGCGTGACGGCGTCGAGGCGGATGACCTCGTCCGCGGCGGCCGCGGGGCTCGCGCCGGGCGCCGCGTCGAGGGGCGCGCCGCCGCTCACGACGGCGCCCGCCGCGGCGACGCCGCGGGGGACGCCGCCTTCGCGCGCACCGCGGCGCCGGCCTTGACCCCGGCCTGGTCGAGGCTCGTGACCACCGTCTCGCCCTCGCGGAGGCCGCCCGTGACCTCGGTCCACTCCCAGTTGCGCAGGCCGACCTGCACGTCGCGCGCGACGGCCCGGCCCTTCTCGATCACGAGCGCGCGGCGGCCCTCGATCACGGCGAAGCTCGGCACGCGCAGCACGCCGTCGTGGCGGTCGAGGATGATCTCGACGTCGGCCGAGGTGCCGGGCTTGGGCAGCGGGCCGTCCTTCCCGAGCACGAGGTCCACCTCGACCTCGAGCGTGCGGTTCTGCTGCACGACGTCGTTCACGAACGGCGCGACGCGCGTGACCGCGCCCTGCCACGAGCGGCCGGGGAACGGGTCGAGCGTGACGCGCACCGGCAGGCCGACCTTCACGCGCGCGATGTCCATCTCGTCGAGCGGCGCGCTCACGTAGAGCCGCCGCGGGTTCAGCACCTCGAGCGCAGGCTGGCCGAGCGCGAGCATCTCGCCCACCTCGACGAAGCGCTGGCTCACCACGCCGTCGAAGGGCGCGACGATGGCGAGGTTCGCGAGCGCCGTGCGCGCGAGCCGGATGGACGCCTGCGCCGCGGCCTCGCGCGCGACCGCGGCCTCGAGCGCGGCGCGGGCGCGGTCGCGCCTCGTGCGCGCCGCGTCCAGCTCGCCCGGCGAGGCGAGCCCGTTCGCGGCGAGCGGCTCGAGCCGCTCGAAGTCGCGGTCCGCCAGCGCGGCCCCCGCGCGCGCCTCGGCGACGGCGCCGTGCGCCGCCTGGGCCTCGCCGCGCGCCAGCTCGAGGCGGCTCCCGGCCGCGTCGGCATCGAGCCGCAGCAGCACGTCGCCCCTGCGGAACGTCGCGCCCTCGCGCTTCGGGATCGACTCGATGCGCCCGATCTGGTCGGCGCCGAGCCGCGCGCGCTCGCGCGTC
>CAZUEM010000002.1:0-44167 GCA_964619155.1 uncultured bacterium | reverse complement strand
TGCCGCGACGCCCGGGACGCCGCCCTGCTATCCTGCGCCGCCCGGGCGCCGCGCGGGTGCGCGGCCCTTCCGACGACTCCCACGCAGGTTTCCATGCCGCTCCATTCCGGCCAGAAGCTCGCTCATTACGAAATCGTCGCGCCGCTCGGCGCCGGCGGCATGGGCGAGGTGTACCGGGCGCGCGACAGCCGGCTCGGACGCGAGGTGGCGATCAAGGTGCTGCCCGGCGCCGTCGCGTCCGACCCCGAACGGCTCGCCCGCTTCGAGCGAGAAGCCCGCACGGTCGCGGCGCTCAACCACCCGAACATCGTCGTGCTGCACTCGATCGAGGAGGACCGCGGCGTGCGGTTCCTGACCATGGAACTGGTCGAGGGCCGCACGCTCGCCGACGAGGTCCGGCCGGGCGGACTGCCGCTCGAGCGGCTGCTCGACCTCGGAACGCCGCTCGCCGAGGCGCTCTCGGCGGCCCACGAGCGCGGGGTCGTGCACCGCGACCTCAAGCCCCGCAACGTCATGGTCTCGGCCGAGGGCCGCGTCAAGGTGCTGGACTTCGGCCTCGCCCGGCCGGCCGGCGAGTCCTCGGTGCCCTCGGACAGCGGCGCGCCCACGGAGCAGGCGCTGTCGGTGGCCGGGCAGGTGCTCGGAACGGTGCCGTACATGGCGCCCGAGCAGGTGCGCGGCGCCGCGGTGGACGCGCGCACGGACCTGTTCGCGCTCGGCGTGCTGCTGTACCAGCTCGCGACCGGGCGGCACCCGTTCGCGGGCGACACGCTGGCCGACGTGACGACCGCGATCCTGCGCGACGCGCCGCGCCCGCCCGCCGAGCTGCGCGCCGGCCTGCCCGCGGATCTCTCGCGGCTCGTGCTGCAGTGCCTCGAGAAGGACGCGAAGGCGCGGCCGGCCACGGCGCGCGAGGTGGCGCAGGCGCTGCGGGCCCTGCGCGGGGCGCTGGCGCCCGCCACGGGCGGCACGGCGCCCGGCGACCAGGGAGCCATCCGGTCGCTCGCGGTGCTGCCGCTCGAGAACGTCTCGCGCGACCCGGCGCAGGAGTACTTCGCCGACGGCATGACCGAGGCGCTGATCTCGGACCTCGCGCGGCTCGAGAGCCTGCGCGTCATTTCGCGCCGCAGCGCCATGGCTTACAAGGGCGTCACGAAGCCGCTGCCCGTCATCGCCGCCGAGCTGGGCGTGGACGCCGTGCTCGAGGGCTCGGCGCTGCTGCTCGGCAATCGCGTGCGCATCAACGTCCAGCTGGTGGACGCGCGGCGCGACGAGACGCTCTGGAGCGAGCGCTACGACCGCAGCCTCGAGGACGTGCTCGACCTGCAGAGCGAGGTGGCCGCCGCCGTGGCGCGCAAGATCGCGCTCATCGTGACGCCGAGCGAAGCGACGCGCCTCGCCGAGAGGCGGCACGTGAACGCCGAGGCGCACATCGAGTACCTGAAGGGCAAGCACACGGCCGAAGCCACCTCGCCGCAGGCGATCGAGCTGAGCATCCGCTACTTCCAGCGCGCGCTGGAGCTGGATCCCGGCCACGCCGCCGCATGGGCCGGCCTGGGCGAGTGCCACACGACGCGCGCCTCGCGCGGCATGGCGCCGCCGGCCGAAGCCATGGAGGACGCGCGCCGCGCGGCGCTCAAGGCGCTCGAGCTGGACCCGACGCTGGCCGAGGCGCACGTCGTGCTCGGGCACGTCCACCAGCGGGACCACGACTACCCGCGCGCGCTGGAGGCCCTGCGGCGCGCGATCGGGCTGAACCCGGGGCTCTCCGCCGCCTGGTACGTGCTCGGGCGCGGCTACTACATCGTCGAGCGGCACGCCGAGGCGAAGGAGGCGATGCTCAAGTCGGTGAGCCTCGACCCGCTCTCGATGATCATCCACACCGCCGTCGGCGACGCCTACTACTACGCGCGCGAGTACGAGGAGTCGGTGCGCTGGTACCGCAAGGCCATCGAGCTCGATCCCCGCTTCGACGGCGCGCACACCGATCTGGCGCGTTCGCTCGAGGCGCTGGGCCAGTTCGACGAGGCGCTCGCGCACTACGAGGAGGGCCGCCGGCTGGGCGGCAGCGTGGCGGGGCCGTCGTTCGGCCTGGCGCACCTGGCGGCGAGCCGGGGCGACGCCCCCGAGGCGCGGCGCATCCTCGCCGAACTGGTCGCGGCCCGCGCCGGGCGCGTGGTCTCGGCGTGGGGCATCGCGGCCGTGCACGCCTGCCTCGGCGACGTGGACGAGGCGTTCCGCTGGCTCGAGTCGGCGATCGAGGAACACGCGACCGGGCTCGTGCTGCTGCGCGTCCACCCGCGGCTGGACCCGATCCGCCACGACCCGCGCTACGCGGAGATGATCCGGCGGCTCAAGCTCGACCAGGCCTAGCCCGGCCGCGGCGCCCGCGCCCCGAAATGACGAGGCCGCCCGGGGTCCCCACCGGGCGGCCTCGCCTGCTGCAGGGGCGAACTACCGGTACAGCGACTTCACGCGGCCCCACGAGGTGGTCGCGGTCGGCGTCGGCAGGCTCGGGCCGATGGTGACGGAGCCGAACGGCGCCACGTCGGTGAACCACACGCACGGGCCGGTCGTCTGGAAGCCGTACTGCACGTGACGCGCGGGGTCGGCGATCGTGGCCAGCGAGATGCTGAACGGTCCCGACGCCGGCAGCACGACGGTGCTCTGCACGAACGACGAGAAGTCCGGGGCGAAGTCCTTGATGAACGCGATCGAGACGTGCGACGGGGCCAGCGTGTTCGAGAGCACGTTGCCCGTGAACGTCAGGGTCTGGCCGGACAGCGCCGGGGGCTCCGCGTACAGGTTGGCTTCCATGATCTTGTTGCCGGGGCTGCCGGGCGCGCCGCCACCGATGTACCAGAACGGATTCGGGTCGCCGATGGTGTTGGGGCTCAGCGTCACGTTGCCGCCCGCCCAGGTCGCCACCAGGTCGGGGACGCCCCAGCCGGTGCCGAACACGAAGCCGCCGCCGTTCACGGGCAGCTCGAAGACGTTCATGTAGGCGTTGGTGATGGTCACCGGGTCCACGGTCACGTTGACGTCGGCGTGCGCCGCGAGGGGCGCGACCAGGAGGAGGGCGGCGATGGCGGTGGTAGCGAGTGCTCTCATGTCTGACCTCCGGTTGAGGCGAAACGGGTGCTGCGTGGACGAAGCGCAGGAGGAGACCGCAGGTCGCATCCCGGGGGACCGACTGCTCCCCAACGGACACAAGGCTAGACTATGTTCGGTTGCCGGACAAAGTCTTTTTTCGACCCGGCCGGTAAATTCTTCGGGGCCCGCGGCCCCGAAGCCGCAGGGGTAACGGCCGGCCCGCCCCGCCCGGCCGGGGCGCCCCCCGGCCATCTCCCCGGATCCAAGAAATCACTTTGTTCGATTGGCGAACATAGCCTAGGATTGCCCGCAGGTCGTTCGGGAGCGCCCGCGACGGACCGCTCCCGCCCCAGCGCCACGCAGCCTTTTCCACCGGGAGGTCCCAACATGATTCGCCGAGTCCGCACCCTCCTCGCCGCGGCCCTCCTGGCCGCCGTCCCCGCCGTGAGCCATGCGGCGATCACCGCCTACACGCAGAACTTCGAAGGCCTCGTGCTCGCGAGCCCGACCGCCCTCGGCGGCGACGGCTGGGTCGTCTACGGCAACGTCTACACGCCGGGCGGCACGTACCTCTACGGCTACGGCACCTTCCCCGCGCCCAACGGCACCAGCAACTTCTGCTCGATCGACGCCGGCCAGGGCGGCCCGGAGCAGGGCGCGCAGCAACTGAGCGTGTACAGCGACTACAACAACACCGACCACGCCAACGGCAACATCGTCGAGTCGAACGTGTTCCGCGAGCAGACCATCGCGGCCGGCGACGTCGGCGGCCTGTGGACGTTCCAGTTCGACGCCAAGATGGGCAACCTGCTGCCGCCCTCGACCGCAACCGCGTTCATCAAGACGGTGAACCCTGCGGCCGGATACGCGACCACGAACTACCTGTTCGTGGACACGACGAACCTCCCGGCCACCTGGGGCACGTTCACGATCTCGCTCCCGATCACCGCGGACCTCGTCGGCCAGATCCTGCAGATCGGCTTCGCGAACCGGGCGACGGGCTACATCTCGTCGGGCGTCTTCTACGACAACATCTACTGGTTCCGCTCCGGCACGCTCGACGTGGGCGCCCCGGCCGCCGGCGTGTTCGAGCTGCGGCCCGCGGCCCCGAACCCGTTCCGCGGCACGACCCGCCTCGACTTCACGCTCCCGCAGCGCGGCTTCGCCGACGTCACGGTGTACGACGTCACCGGCCGCCGCGTCGCGTCGCTGTTCCGCGGCGAGGCCGAGGCCGGCCCGCACGCGACGACGTGGGACGGCCGCGCCGAGGACGGCTCGAGCGCGCCCGCCGGCGTGTACCATGCCGTGCTCCAGACCTCGGCCGGCCGCTTCACCCGTAACCTCGTGCTCGCCCGCTAGCGTCCAGCGGAGGCGACTGTCCGGGCCAGGAGGCCCCTTGCGGAGGCAAGTGATGTCCAGCAGAACGTCAGCAGTCCTCGTCGCGGCGGCCGTGCTCGCGCTGGCCGCCGCGGGGTGCGCCAAGCACGCCGGCGTCCCGGCCCCGACGTTCAAGGCGCCGGTCGTCTTCGACGACGGCTTCGGCATCGCGGTGGACTACCAGGCCTTCGCGGGCTCGAAGCTCGACGCGATCGCCATCGACTCCACCGAGGCGCACAGCGGCTCGACGTCGCTGCGCTTCGTGGTGCCGGCCGCGGGCGACCCGAGCGGGACCTACTCGGGCGGGGCGTTCACCACCAACCGCGCCCGCGACCTGTCCGGCTACGACGCGCTGGTGTTCTGGGCCAAGGCGAACCGCACGCTCAACCTGGACGTGGCGGGCCTCGGCAACGACAACACCGGCACGTCGCGCTACGAAGCCAGGCGCACGTTCGTCACGATCGGCACCGACTGGACGCGCATCGTCATCCCGATCCCGCTGGCTTCGCGGCTCGTCGACGAGAGGGGCATGTTCTACCTCGCCGAGGGCCCCGAGGCGGGCCAGGGCGCGACGCTCTGGCTCGACGACATCCGCTTCGAGCAGACGCTGACCGTCTCGAACCCGCGGCCCGCCATCAACACGGCGACGCTCACGCCCGACGTGGGCTCGTTCGTGACCGTGCCGGGCACGCGGGTGGTGTTCGCGGTGGACGGCGGCGACGTCCTGGTCGGCGCCATGCAGGGCTACTTCACGTTCGTCTCGTCGGCCGACAGCGTGGCCGTGGGCGGCGAGGGCACGGTGAAGGCCGTCGGCCTCGGCACCGCCACGGTGACCGCCTCGCTGGGGGGCCTCCCGGCGACCGGCGTGCTGACGGTCACGCCGAAACCCGCCCCGCTGTCGGCGGCTCCGGCGCCGACCGTGCCGGCCGCGGACGTGATCTCGCTGTTCAGCAACGCCTACTCGAACGTGGCCGTGAACAACTGGTCGACGACCTGGGACGGCGCCGACGTCACGGACACCAAGCTCTTCGGCGACGACGTCAAGCTGTACTCGATCCTCTCCTACGCCGCCGCCGAGTTCACCGGCGCCAACACGATCAACGCGACCGCCATGACGCACTTCCACCTGGACGTCTGGGCGGCCACCGGCACCACGTTCCGGGTGAAGCTGGTAGATTTCGGCGCCAACGGGAACTTCGGTGGCGGCGACGACCGGGAGCACGAACTGACCTTCAACGCCGGGACGACGCCCGCGTTCCAGCCCGGCGTGTGGAGCAGCCTGGAGATCCCGCTTTCGAACTTCACCGGCCTGACCACGCGCGGGCACCTGGCCCAGCTCATCCTCGCCGGCGACGTGGGCTCGGTGTACGTGGACAACATCTACTTCCACAAGTAGGCGGAGGTTCGGTGGCCCGTCGGCATTCGGCGAAGAGCGGCAGGAACGGAACGGCGCGCCCCGGCGCGCCGTCCGCGGACGGGACACGCTCGCGGCCGCTGGCCGACAGCGTGCTGCGGCTCATCTGGCAGGAGCGGACGATCTCGCGCGCCGAGATCGCCCGCCGCGCGGACCTGTCGCGCTCGACGGTGTCCGAGGTCGTGGGCGACCTGCTCAAGACCGGGCTCGTCAGCGAGGGCGAGCCGGGCGAGTCGCTGGGCGGCCGCCGGCCGATCATGCTGCACTTCGAGGACGAGGCCTGCTGCATCCTCGGCGTCGAGATGGGCGCCTCGCACGTGGCCGTCGCGCGCACCGACCTGCGCGGGCGCGTGCGGCAGTGGGAGCACCGCAACCACGCGGTGCGCAACGACCCCGAGGGCACGCGGCGGGTGATCGCCGAGCTGTGCGACGCCTGCCTCGCCGGGGACCGCGGGCTCGTGAAGCGCCTGGTCGGCGTCGGCGTCGCGGTTCCGAGCCCGGTGGACCCGCAGCACCCGTTCGCGCTCTCCGAGATCGTGCTGCCGCTGTGGAAGGGCCGCAGCGGGCTCGAGGCGCTGGGCGAGCGCTACGGCGCGCCGGTGATGGTGGACAACGACGCCAACCTGGGCGCGCTCGCCGAGTACTGGTGGGGCGCGGGCCAGGGCGTGCGCGACTTCGCGTACGTCAAGGTCGGCACCGGCGTCGGTTCCGGGCACGTGATCGGCGGCGAGCTCTACCGCGGCTCGACCGGCTTCGCCGGCGAGATCGGGCACCTGTCCATCGACCCGCAGGGCGAGCCGTGCATCTGCGGCCTGCGCGGCTGCCTGGCGACGCACGTCGGCTCGCCGGCGCTGGTCAAGCGCGCGCGCGCGCTGCTCGCCGAGTACCCGGGCGGCATGCTCGAGGACGGCGACCTGACGATGACCTCGGTCGAGGCGGCGGCGCTCGCGGGCGACCCGCTGGCGCTGCGCGTCACGCGCGAGGCGGCCGAGTACCTCGGCGTCGCGGTGGCCGGCATGCTCAACCTGATGAACCCCTCGGTCGTCATCGTCGGCGGCGGCATCACCGGCCTCGGCGAGCGGTTCCTCGAGCCGCTGCGCGAGACCGTGCGGGTGCGCACGCGCGTCAGCTCGATGGCGGGCGCCAGCATCGTGATGAGCGGGCTCGGGCCGCAGTCGGTCGCCGTCGGCGCGGCGAGCCTCGTGCTCAAGGAGGCGCTGGCGAACCCGCGCCTCTTCCCCGCGACGGCGCCCGCGCCCGCGAAGGCGGCGAAGGCGGCCCGATGAGGCGCTGGACGGCGTTCCTGCCGCTGCTCTTCCTGGTGACCTCCGCCGGCTGCGAGGGCCCGGCCTCGACCGTGGCCACCACCCCGCCCGCGACCGGCGGCGGACGGCTCGTGTGGTCGGAGGAGTTCTCCGGGCCCGCGGGCAGCCTGCCCACCGCCGCGCACTGGACGTTCGACGTCGGCACCGACTGGGGCAACGCCCAGCTCGAGTACGACACCGCCCGGCCCTCGAACGTCTCCCTCGACGGCGCCGGCAACCTCGCGATCACGGCGCGCCGCGAGGACTACATGGGCAGCGCCTACACGTCGGGCCGCATCAACACGCGCGGGCTCTTCTCGCAGAAGGAGGGGCGGTTCGAGGCGCGCATCAAGATGCCCACCGGGCGCGGCCTGTGGCCGGCGTTCTGGCTCCTCGGCACGAACCTCTCGACGGTCGGCTGGCCGGCCTGCGGCGAGATCGACATCATGGAGTACCGCGGCCAGGAGCCGGGCGTCGTGGCGGGCAGCCTGCACGGCCCGGGCTACTCGGGCGGCGCCGCGCGCACGCGCTCCTACACGCTGCCGAACGGCGGGCGCTTCGACACCGGCTTCCACGTGTTCGCGATCGAGTGGCGCACGAACCAGATCACCTACTTCGTGGACAACGTGCCCTTCTACGTGGTGACGCCCGCCAGCCTGCCGGCGGGCGCGGCGTGGGTGTTCGACAAGCCGTTCTTCATCATCCTCAACCTCGCGGTCGGCGGAAACTACGTCGGCCCCCCCGACGCCTCCACGGTGTTCCCGCAGACGCTGCTCGTGGACTACGTCCGGGTCTACAGCCTGTCCGCTTCATGATCCCGCGCGGCGGCCGCGTCCTCGCTCTCGGGCTGCTGGCGGCCGCATCGCTCGCGGGCTGCGCCCCGAAGCGTTCCGACCCGCCGCGCGGCGTGCTCGTCGTCACCCAGGAGCAGACGGCGTCGTGGGTGCGCAACTTCAACCCGCTGACGACCGCGGCCGCGGCGCGCTGGCCCACGCTGGCCGGCATCTACGAACCGCTGTTCGTCTTCAACAGCGTGCAGTCCCGCCAGGTGCCGTGGCTGGCGACCGGCCGCGAGTGGCGCGAGGGCAACCGCGTGCTGCGCCTGACCACCCGCGATTCCGTGCGCTGGTCGGACGGCGCGCCGTTCTCGGCTCGCGACGTGGCGTTCACGTTCGACCTGCTGCGCCGATTTCCCGCCCTCGACCGGCGCGGCGTGTGGGGCTTCCTCGAGGGCGTACGGGCCGTGGACGCGCGCACCGTGGACTTCACGTTCCAGCGCGTGTTCATCCCCGGCTTCGACGAACTCGCCGCCCAGCAGATCGTGCCCGAGCACGTCTGGAAGGACGTCCCCGACCCGGTGACGTTCTCGAACGAGAACCCCGTGGCCACGGGTCCCTTCACCGAGGTGCGCGTGTTCCGCAACCAGGTCTACGAGCTGGGGCGCAACCCGCACTACTGGCAGCCGGGCAAGCCGGCGCTCGAGGCGCTGCGGTTCCCGGCCTACCCGTCGAACGACCGCGCCAACCTCGCGCTGGTGTTCGACGAGGTCGAGTGGGCCGCCAACTTCATCCCCGCCATCGACCGCGTGTTCGTGAGCCGCGACCCGAAGCACCACGCGTACTGGTTCCCGCTCACGGCCGGGGTCGTGTTCCTGTACCCCAACACCACGCGGCCGCCGTTCGGGGACGCGCCCGTGCGCAAGGCGCTGAGCATGGCGCTCGACCGCGAGCTGATGGTGGACGTGGCCGTGTTCCGCTACACGCACCCCGCCGACGCGACCGGCATGAGCGCCTCCTACACGGCGTGGCTCGATTCCTCGGCCGTCCGAGCGGGCGACTGGGTGAAACACGACCTGCCGCGCGCGAACGCCATGCTCGACTCGCTCGGCTACGCGCGCGGCGCCGACGGCATCCGCCGCATGCCGGACGGCCGTCCGCTGCGCTGGGAAGTGCTGACCGTTTCGGGGTGGTCCGACTGGGTGCGCGCCTCGCAGATCATCGTGCGCAACCTGCGCGCCGCCGGCGTGGACGCCAGCGTGCGCACCTACGACTTCGGCGCCTGGTTCCAGAAGGTCCAGGAGGGCGACTTCGACTTGAGCCTCGGCTGGTGCATCGACGGCCCCACGCCCTGGCACCTGTACCGCTGGCTGATGTCGTCGGCCACGATCAAACCGGTCGGCCAGGTGTCGGCGGGCAACTGGCACCGCCACTCGAGCCCGGCGGCCGACGCGCTGCTGGCCGCGTTCGAGGCCGCGACCGACCCGGCCGAGCAGCAGCGGCTCTCGAGCGCCATGCAGCACGCGTTCGTGGCCGAGGCGCCGGCGATCCCGCTCTACCCCAACCCGACGTGGGCGGAGTTCAACACCCGCCGGGTCGAGGGCTTCCCCACGGCGGAGAACCCGTACGCCGACCCGTCCCCCAACAAGATGGAGCGAGGCGAGGTGCTGCTCGTGCTGACCTCGCTCCGGCCGAGGTGACGCCGTGCGCTACCTGCTGAAGCGCCTGGGCTTCTACCTCGTCGCGGCGTGGGCGGCGCTCACGATCAACTTCTTCCTGCCGCGCCTCATGCCCGGCGACCCCGCGACCGCGCTGTTCGCGCGCTTCAAGGGCAAGCTGGCGCCCGAGGCCATCGACGCGCTGCGCGCGACGTTCGGTCTCACGGACGCGCCGCTCTGGAAGCAGTACGTGACCTACCTCGCGCACGTGCTGCGCGGCGACATGGGCGTCTCGATCGCCTACTTCCCCGCGCCCGTCTCGCAGGTGATCGCCACCGCGCTCGGCTGGACGCTGTTCCTGGCCGGCAGCGCGGTCGTGGTGAGCTTCGCGATCGGCACGCTGCTGGGCGTCTCCGCGGCCTGGTGGCGGCGCGGCTGGGCCGACAGCTGGGTGCCCGCGATCCTCGTGCTGCTCGGTTCGTTCCCCTACTTCTGGCTGGCGATGGCCGCGCTCTACGTGCTCGGCTTCAAGTTCCAGTGGTTCCCGCTCGGGCACGCCTACTCGGACGACGCGACGCCCGGCTGGACGCTCGCGTTCGCCGCCGACGTGCTGCGGCACGCGGCGCTGCCCATGGGCACCATTGTGCTCGCCACGCTGGGCGGCTGGCTGCTGTCCATGCGCAACACCATGATCTCGGTGCTCGGCTCGGACTACGTGAACCTGGCGCGCGCCAAGGGCCTGCCGCCCGCGCGCGTGGCGCTGCGTTACGCGGCGCGCAACGCGCTGCTGCCGAGCGTCACCGGCTTCGGCATGGCGCTCGGGTTCGTGCTCGGCGGCTCGCTGCTGACCGAGATCGTGTTCAGCTACCCCGGGCAGGGCTACCTGCTCGTGCAGGCCGTGCGGAACCAGGACTACTCGCTCATGCAGGGCATCTTCCTCGTCATCACGCTGGCGGTGCTGGGCGCGAACTGGCTGGTGGACCTCGTCTACCTGTGGCTCGACGCGCGCACCCGGGACTCGGCGTCGTGAGCGGCGCGAACGGCGCGCGCGCGGCCGGCCTCGGCGCCTGGGCGATGGCGATCCGGCGCGACCGCAAGGCCATGATCGGCGCCACGCTCCTCGCCGGCTTCGTGGCCGTGGGGCTCTTCGGCCCGTTCTTCGTGGGCGACCCGACCGCGCTGGTCGGCATCCCGCTGCAGGCCCCGTCGGCCGCGCACTGGCTCGGCACGAACGGGCAGGGCCAGGACGTGCTCGTGCAGTTGATCGTGGGCACGCGCGTCTCGCTGGCGATCGGGTTCGCGGTCGGGCTCGCGGCCGTGCTGCTCGGCGCGCTGGTGGGCGTGACCGCCGGCTACTTCGGCGGGCGCGTGGACGGCGCGCTGTCGGTGTTCTCGAACGTGTTCCTCGTGCTGCCCGGCATGCCGCTCGCCATCGTCATCGCCGCCTACCTGCCGTCCGGGCCCGCGACCATCGCGTTCGTGCTGATCGTGACCGGCTGGGCGTGGAACGCGCGCGTCATGCGCGCGCAGACGCTGGCGCTGCGCCGCCGCGACTTCGTCGCCGCCGCGATCGTCGCCGGCGAGTCCGACCTGCGCGTGCTGCTGGTCGAGATCCTGCCCAACATGATGTCGGTGCTGGTCGCGCAGGTGATCGGCAGCACCGTGTACGCGATCGGCGCGCAGGTCGGGCTCGAGTTCCTCGGCCTGGGCGACGTCTCGCGCGTCACCTGGGGCACGATGCTCTACTGGGCGCAGAACGACTCGGCGCTGCTCACCGGCTCGTGGTGGACGTTCGCGCCCGCCGGCCTGTGCGTCGCGCTCGTCGGCTTCGCGCTGACCATGCTCAACTCCGGGTTCGACGAGATCACCAACCCCCGCCTGCAACTCGAGCGCGCATGGCGCGCCCACGTCGAGAAGCACGGGCAGGAAGCCGGGCGCTCGACGCCCGTCGTGAGGGAATCGTGAGCGGACTTCGGCCCGGCGCCGGGGCGGCCGGCGCGAGCGGGGGCGCCGTGGCGGGCGCGCCGCTGCTCTCGATCCGCGACCTGTGCGTGGACTACGTGACCGACCGCGGGCCCGTGCGCGCCGTGGACGGGCTCGACCTCGACCTCGCGCCGGGCGAGATCCTCGGCGTCGCCGGCGAGTCGGGCAGCGGCAAGTCCACGCTCGCGCAGGCGCTGCTGCGGACGCTGCCCCCGCCCGCCGTGATCTCGCGCGGGACCGTCACGTTCGAAGGCCGCGACGTGCTGGCCATGGGCGAGTCCGAGCTGCGCCAGTTGCGCTGGAAGCGGATCTCGATGGTGTTCCAGAGCGCGATGGACGCGCTGAACCCGGTCATCACCGTCGGCGAGCAGATCGCCGACACCATCCTGGCGCACGAGAACGTCGGCGCCGCGGTCGCGAAGCGCCGGGCCGGCGAGCTGCTCGAGCGGGTCGGCATTCCCGCCGACCGGCTCGGCGGCTACGCGCACCAGCTCTCGGGCGGCATGCGGCAGCGCGTCGGCATCGCGCTCGCGCTGGCCCTGGAGCCCGCGCTCGTCATTCTCGACGAGCCGACCACCGCGCTCGACGTGATCGTGGAGCGCGAGATCCTCGAGCAGATCCGCGCGCTGCAGCGCTCGCTCGGGTTCGCCGTGATCTTCATCACCCACGACCTCGCGCGCATGCTGCAGTTCTCGGACCGCGTGGCGGTGTTCTACGCCGCGCGCATGGTGGAGGTGGGCCCCGCCGCGACCATGGCGGGCGCGCCGCGCCACCCGTACACGCGCGGCCTGCTGCACGCGTTCCCGCACGTGCGCGGCCCCATGACCGAGCTGACCAGCATCCCCGGCTCGCCCCCGAGCCTGCAGAACCCGCCCGCCGGCTGCCGCTTCCACCCGCGCTGCCCGCTGGCCGTGGACGCCTGCCGCGGCGAGCGTCCGGCGTTGCTCGAGGTCGCCCCCGGCCACTGGAGCGCCTGCCCGGTCGCGAAGTAGCGGCCGCCCGCTCCGGGCCCGGCCGCGCCCCGGAAAGCCGGAACGCCCGCCGGTGCGTGCACGGCGGGCGTCCGGTGCGTCGCCGCGGCGTCCCCCGCGCCGCGCGCCGCGCGTCCTGCTAGAGCGTGAAGTTCAGGTAGGTGCGGAACTCCCACTCGCTGCCGCGCGCCGTGCTGCCGGGCGCCGGCGAGTAGCGCGGCGAGTACTGGTCGAGCGTCCGGTAGACGCCGCGCACGCCGACGCTCGTCTGGGGCGTCGTGCTCAGCCAGCGCGGCGAGCCCAGCACGTAGCCGATGTCGCCCGAGTACTGCTGCGGGAACGTCAGGTTGAAGTCGCGGTGGTAGTCGTACGGGCCCCAGTCGTTCCAGCGCGCCGAACCCGAGAACGCCATCGAGCGGTAGGCCACACGCGCGTCGCCGCCATAACGGTGCACGACCCGCGTGTTCTCGCCGTTGGGCTCGCCGTCGCCGACGAACATCGTCGCCGCCATCCGGCCCTTCGTGCCCATGCGCGAGACGACCCGCCCGCGCAGCTCCCAGAGGTCGCGGGGCGGCGTCGCGCCGGGGAACATCTGCGGCGACTGCGTCCACAGCAGACCCGCGATCGGCTTGGGCACGTAGGTGGCCACGTCCATCGTGGTGGGCATGTTGCGGTAGACGAAGTCGAGGCTCGCCGCGAACGGCGCGTCCTCGCGAATGTCGTTGTCCCACGCCCACATCCAGGTCGCGGGCGTCGGGTCGTAGCCGATCAGCAGCTCGAGGCCGAGCATCTCGCGGTTCGCGCGCACGGCGAACGGGTCGCCGCCCACTTCGACGTTGCGCGGGATCGCGGGCGAGGGCGAGCCGGCCGGGATCGGCCCCACGAGCGGCTTCTGCCACAGCACGTTCGGCGCGATCTGCCAGGGCCCGAGGTTGTAGAGCGCGCCCAGGCTGACGTTGCTCTGGTTGCCGGTGCCGACGTCCTTGAGGCTCCAGCCGGTGTAGGTGATCGCCGCGGTCGGCCCGCCGTCCGCCACGAGGCCCATGCGCGCCGCCGACAGGTAGGCGTTCCAGCGCCCGCGCTGGTAGGTGACCTTCGCCTTGGCGCCGAACGCGTCCATGTCCACGATCTCGTCCTGCCAGGTCGTGGTGTCGCCGTTCGAGGACTTGATGAAGTTGAACGACCGGCCGACCTTCGGGCTGCCCGACCAGATGCCGCCGAGCGTGAGCCCGAAGGGCCCGCGCGCGTGCTCCAGCGCCAGCGTCGCCTTGCGCGTCTTGGGCTGCGGCAGCGCCGACGACACGGCGGCGCGCGTCGAGGCGGTCGCGATGTCCTCCTGGTAGATGCCCGTCGCGGTCACGGGACCGATGACGCGCCGGTACTTGCCGATGATCGCCGGGTTCGCGCCCCACCACAGTTCCTGGCCGAACGCGAGCTTGAGGCCGTCGAACTGCCGCTTGCCCGCCACTTCGAAGCCCACGGGCGCGTCCGCGTCGTACACGTCCGTGTTCGTGCCGTAGTAGGCGTCGCGGTAGAGGCCGAAGAAATCGCCCTCGTAGCCCCAGTGGTAGTGGCCGGTGCGGTAGAAGCCGTCGAGCTGGAACAGCCGGTCCTCCCACGAGATCGTGGCGTGGTGGACCTTCACCCGCTCGCCGCGGATCGCGGTCGCGGCGTAGTCGGCGCCCAGCACGGTGCGGTCGAGACCGCGCTTCTCGTAGAAGATCTCGTTGATCGGGTTGGTCGGCACCTGGCCGAGCACGTTGACCGAGACGGTGCCGGTCACGTGGTCGGTCGGCCGGCCCTCGAAGTCGGCGTAGAACGACTGGAACTTGTCGAAGCCGCGGAACGACGGCAGGTCGGCCTGCGGCGCCGAGGCCGCGGGCGTCGTCACGTTCGTGCCGCCGGTGCCGACGGTCTCGAGCTGGACGCGCAGCCCGCTCAACCGCGCGCGCGCCGCGATCGCCCCGAGCGAGGTCGCGCGGTCGCCGCGCGCCTGCAGCGTCGCCGACATGGGATCGATCGTGGCGAAGTGCGCGGCGATCGCCGCGCGGTCGGTCGAGGGCGCGTAGGGATCGAGCGCGAACGCGCGCTGCAGCACGTAGAACGCGGCGCGCGGGTAGAGGTCGTAGAGGCCGCGGGAGTCCGTGGGGCCCTTGGCGCAGATGCCCCACCACTCCTCGTTCATGTTGTTCTCGCCCTCGGCGTAGTCCTCGACGTAGCCGCCGTTGGGCCACGAGGCGTGCGTGTCCTGGATCTCGAGGCGGCTGTCCTGCCCGTACTTCCACCAGCCGTCGCTCCACTGGAACACCATGCCGCCGATCGAGTTCCCGACCCCGCCCTTGCCGGCGCTCTGCTCGTAGATCTCGCGCCACTGGCCGGCCAGGTAGCGGGCCTGCATCGGCTGGTCCTCTCGCGCCGTCCTGGCGTTGAACGCGTCGCAGCCGAACTCGCTGAAGACGACCGGGATGCGCATCTTGTCCCAGACACGCTGGTAGAGGTCGCCGACCGAGATGCCGCGATAGACGTTCGTGCCGAAGATGTCGAGGTCCTTGCACTCCTCGGCGATGATGTCGAGGTACTGGATGTCGCCGTTGGCCATCGCAACCGGACGCGACGGGTCGGCGCCGTGGATGGCGCCGGTGATCTCGCCCATCAGCGAGTACAGCTGGCGGGCGCGGGCGGCGTCGCGCTCGCCCTTGGGGAGGGCCTCGATCTCGAACGACTTCCACGACAGGCCGTAGTTGTTCTCGTTGCCGAGCAGCCAGAACAGCACGCCGGGCGTGCCCTTGTAGCGCTCGACCGAGGCCATCACGTCGGCCTTGATCGCGGCGCGCATCGTCGGGTCGGAGTAGTCGGTGACCGGGTACCACACCCCGTTCAGCGTGAACCCGTAGCGGGCGACGGGGTGGTTGATCACGGTCCAGATCCCGAAGCGCTCGTAGATGTACTTCACCCACTTGGGCGGCAGGCCGGCGTAGACGCGAATCACGTTCGCGTTCATGGCCCGCAGCAGCCCCATCTCGCGCTCGAGCGCGGCGACGATCACGTCGTCGGGCTGAGCGAAGAGGTCGTACATGTAGTTGTGGCCGATCGGGATGTAGTCCCAGTTCATCCCGTGGACCATGATGTCCCGGCCGTCCACCTGCAGCCGCGCCCCGGAGGCGTCAGTGACGACGCGCACGGCGTGCGGCGCGTCCGCGGCGTGGACGGCGGGCGCGAGCGAGAGACAGGCGGCGACGGCGAGCGCGGCGAGCACGGCCGCGAGGCCGGCCCCGCCCCGGCGGATGGGGTTCACGGGATCCTCCTGGTTTCGAGCGGCCGCGCCGGGGCGGGCACCGCCCGTGCGGCCGCGACATCGCGGTAGAAGAAAGCGCTGTCCTTCGGGGTCCGGCGCTGCGTGGCGAAGTCCACGCGGTAAAGGCCGAACCGTTTCGCGTAGCCGAGCCCCCACTCCCAGTTGTCGAGCAGGGACCAGGCGAAGTAGCCGCGCAGCGGGACGCCGTCGGCGATCGCGTCGAGCGCGGATTCGAGGTGGGCGCGCAGGTACTCGACGCGCCGCGGGTCGGAGACGCGGCCGTCCGGGCCGGCCTCGTCGGCGAACGCCGCGCCGTTCTCGGTGACGTGGATCGCCTTCGGCCCGTACTCGCGCGTGACCCGCACGAGCATGTCGCGCAGCCCGCGCGGCCAGACCTCCCAGCCCATCTCGGTCAGTTCGTCCTTCGGGACCTGCGGCACCGCCTCGGGGGCGCCAGCGGGCCCGGCCTTGAGCACGACGCGGCTGTAGTAGTTGACGCCGAGAAAGTCGGCGGGCGTGGCGATCGTCTCGAGGTCGCCCGGCTGCACGAACGGCAGCTCGGCCGAGGCGAGGTGCCCGCGGCGCACGCGGTCGGCGATCACGTCCTCGGGGTAGCGCGCGCGGTGGAGCGGGTCGAGGAACCAGCGGTTGAACGCGCCGTCGTGCTGGCGCGCGGCGTCGCGGTCGGCCTCCGAGCCGCTCGCCGCGCCCGTCTCGGACAGGATGAGCGTGATGCCCACCTCGGCGCCCTTCGACTCGCGGCGCAGCACCGGGACGGCGCGGCCGTGCGAGAGCAGCAGGTGGTGCGCGACCCGCAGCGCCTCGGCCGGGTCGCGCCGCCCGGGCGCGTGGTGGCCCTGCTCGTGGCCGAGCGTGGCGATGCACCAGGGCTCGTTGTGCGTGATCCAGTGCTTCACGCGGTCGCCGAGCCGAGCCGAGGCGGCGGCCGCGTAGTCGAGGAACGCGTCCACCGTCTCGCGCGAGCCCCAGCCGCCGCGCTGATCGAGCGCCTGCGGCAGGTCCCAGTGGTTGAGCGTCACGAACGGCGTGATGCCCGCCTCGAGCAGCGCGTCCACCAGCGCGTCGTAGAAGCCGAGGCCGCGTTCGTTGACGCCGCGGCCGTCGGGCAGCACGCGCGTCCAGCCGATCGAGAAGCGGTAGGCGCCGAGCCCCAGTTCGCGCATGAGCGCGACGTCCTCGCGCCAGCGCCGGTAGTGGTCGCACGCCACCGCCGGGTCGGAGCCGTCCTCGATCGCGCCGGGCCTGGCCGCGAAGCGGTCCCACACCGACTCCCCGCGGCCGTCCGCGTGCACCGAACCTTCGATCTGCTGCGCGGACGTCGCCGCGCCGAGCAGGAAGCCGGCGGGCAGGGGCCGCGCGCTCACGCCGGCCGCCCGGCCGCGGGCGTCGCGGGATAGAGGTGGCAGCGCACCCGGCGCCCGTCGTGCTCGCGCGGCGCCGGGTCCTCGCGCCGGCAGGGTTCGTGGACCTCGGCGCAGCGGTCGGCGAACGGGCAGCCGTGGCCCGCGAACGCGGTCGAGGTGCGCCCCGCGCGGTCCGCTCCGCCCGAGGGATCGAACTCCGCGATCGAGGCGAGCAGCGCGCGCGTGTACGGGTGTGCGGGCGAGTCCACCACCGTCGCGGCGGGCCCGTCCTCGACCACGCGCCCCCGGTAGAGCACGACGATGCGCTCGGCGAGGAAGCGCGCCGAGGCGAGGTCGTGCGTGATGAGCAGGATCGCGAGCCCGCGGTCGCGCTTGAGCTGCGCGAGCAGGTTCAGGATCCCCATGCGGATCGAGACGTCCAGCATGGAGGTCGGCTCGTCGGCCACCAGCAGGTCGGGATCGGCCGCGAGCGAGCGGGCGATGGCGACGCGCTGGCGCTGGCCGCCCGAGAGTTCGTAGGGGTGCCGGTGCAGGAACTCCTCGGCCGGTTCGAGGCCGACGGTGCGCAGCAGCGCGAGCGCGCGCTCGCGCGCGCCGCCGTCGCCGCCCAGGCGCGCGGCCGGCCGCTCGAGGTGGTGCGCGACGTCGTGCGCGGGGTTGAGCGAGTTCAGCCGCAGCAGCGGCCGCGTCAGGTGGTGCTCGACGTCGTGCGCCGGGTTGAGCGAGCCGAACGGGTCCTGGAACACCATCTGGACGCGCCGCCGGTAGCCGCGCGAGGCGCGGCGCGGCTCGCGGCGGAAGACGTCCACGCCGTCGAGCAGCGCCTCGCCGCCGTCGGCCTGCTCGAGCCGGATGAGCAGTCGCGCGATCGTGCTCTTGCCGCTGCCGGACTCGCCCACCAGCGCGACGGCCTCGCCGCGGTGGATGCGGAAGCAGACGTCCTCGGCCGCCACGACGCGGCGGCCGGAGGTGAACAGGCCCCCGGTCGAGTACGTCTTGCGAAGCCCCTTCACCTCGAGCAGCGGCGGGGCGGCAGCGGTCGGTTCGGCGGGCACGGATCCCCCTGGTCGAACGACTTTGTTCGGACGGCGAACATTCTCTTCGGGCGTTTCGGGACTGTCAAGGTCGCCCTCCCGGCGGCCCCTTTCCTCAGTCCGGCAGCAGCACGCGGTCGGGGACGCCGACCTCCACGAAGGCGATCTCGCCGCGCCGCTCGAGCAGCGAGCGGCTCTGGGCCGGGTCGAGCGACTCGCCGTTCCGCGCCACGACGCCGCCGTCCCGCGAGGTGACGCGCACGAACGACGCCTCGCCCGCGCGAACATAGCGCACCGGCACCTGGCAGTACGTGAAGGCGAGCCCGCCGGCGGGCACGTCCACCGCCAGCGCCGCGCCGCCGAAGTCGTAGACCCGGAGCGTCGCCGGCTCGGCGAGGAACTCGGACGCGCGCAGCAGCCGTGGCCGGAAGTGCACGCGGCCCTCCTCGACCACGACGCCCAGTTCGCCGAACCGGGTGAGGATCTCCTCCTTCACCTGCCCGGTCATGCCCGGCTGCTGCGCGCCGCGCCCGGCCGGCGTGTGCGAGTACGGGTCGGTCGGGAACGCGCCGTAGGCCTCGGCGCCCTTCTCGAACCCGAGCCCGGCGCGCACGCGGTAGTAGTGCCGCGCGAGTGCGGCGCGCACCGCCTCGGGCGCCCCCTCGCGCACCGCGCGCCGGTGCACCTCCTGCACGGCGAGCAGCAGCTTGGCCACCATGTGCCAGTAGATGCTGCCGATGCCCTCGTAGCCGTACATCGTGCCCGAGCGGCCGGTGAACGCGTGGTGATGGAAGACCGACTCGTACAACTCGAGCACCGCGCGCCGGTCGCGCGCGACGGCCTCGCGCCAGCGCGGCTGCGCCGCGAGCCGGTCGAGCGCCGCGGCGAGCGCACCCTCGCCGTTCATGTCGGCCGCGAAGCGCCAGCACCCCGCGGCGTCGCGCACGAGCACGGACCCGTCGCCGGCCACCAGCAGCTCGCGCACGAGCGGCACCGCCTCGGCGCGCTCGGCCGGCACGACGTTGCTCTCGAGGAAGCCCGGAAGACGCTTCTCGGGATAGAGCATGAAGCTGTCCTGGTCGGCGCGGTAGAGCCGGCTCGCGAACATGCGGTCGAGCAGCCGGACGGCTTCGGCGGGCCCGGCCAGGCCGGAACTCAGGGTCGAGACCTGGCCCTCGAGCATCTCGGGCAACCGGTGCACGGCCGCCGACGCGCGGTCCTCGCCGAACTCGAGCAGGTTGTAGGCGTGGTAGAGCCCGTCCTCGCGCTCGTTGGCACGCAGCGAGTGGTCGGTGTGCTCGAGCGCGGCGCCGAGCAGCGCCAGCGCCTCGTCCACCCCGTACGGCTCGGCGCCCGAGAAGCCGTGCTCGTACACCGCCTCGCGGTAGCGCGTGAACGCGGCGCCCAGCGCGGCCATGGTCTCGAACCGTTCGCGGTCCCCGGTCGCGCCCGGGTAGGGGGCGCTCGAGCGCGACTCGAACACCTCGCGCAGCTCGCGCGCCCAGAGGGCGACCTCGCGCGAGACCGGCAGCGTGGCGCCGGCGCGCGGCTCGAGCAGCGCGGCGAGGAACGCCAGCGTGCGGCGCAGGTAGCCCAGCGTCACCACCGACACGCCGTGGCCGACCAGCGCGTTGTTGGCGTCGTTCCATTCCGGGCGCTGCGTGTTCATCCAGATGCCGGCGTCGGGGACGAAGCTGGAGAGCTTCGAGAGCACCGGCACCAGCAGCTTCTCGAACAGCGTCACGTGCAGCACGCCGCCGCCGGGGCCGTGCACGAGCCGCCCGTCCGTGCCGCGTTCGCGCACCCGCGCGTCGATGCGCTCCGCGAGCGCGTGGTCGAATGCGATCGTCGCCCGCGGGTTCTCGACCATGCGCTCGAAGGGCGCGATCCGGTAGGGCACCTGCGCGTACGCGAACGCCGCGCGGTCCAGCATGCCTTCGAGCGCGCCCGGCCGCGCCGCGCGCAGGGCCTCGAGGAACTTGAGCAGGTAGACGAGCTGGTGGTCGCCCCAGTACCCGATGTTGCTCCACGGGTGATCGGGGTCCTCGACCTCCCAGTCGATGCCGTCGCGGGTGATGCGGTACGGGTTGAACCCGTCCACCGTCGAGGCGTTGACGAACTTGGCGATGATCCCGGGCAGGAACTCCGGGAAGCTCGCGGCCAGCGCCTCCCAGTTCTGGAAGATGTCCCGCCAGTTGCCCTCGTAGCGCAGGGCGCGCGAGCCGTCGGCCTCGCGCACGCGGATCGTGAAGCGGTTCCACGGCCGGCTGGGATCGCCGTGGCGGCGGCCGAAGTGGATCGGCAGGTACTCGTGCGCGAGCCGCTCGAGGTCGGCGTCGCCCGCGCGCGCGGCGAGCGCGAGCAGATCGCCCACCGGCAGCTCCTCGGGCAGCGCCGCCAGCCACGCGGCGTGGCGCTCGGCCACCGGGCGGTTGCGCGTGCGCGCGAACGCGGCGAGGTCGGCCGCCGGGACGAAGTGGTGGTGCGCGAACACGCCGCCGCGCATGTTGTTGAAGAGCACGTTCGCGAGGTGGTGGACCGAGGCCGCGGAGTCGCCGGTCAGCTGCAGCCCGTCGGCGCTCGCCACGTTGCGCCGCAGGTTTTCGGCGGCGGCGGCGAGGGCGTCGTCCACCGCGGCGCCGGCCCCGGCGGCCGCGCGCAGCCGCGCGCGCAGCGCGGCCACCTGCAGGTGGTCGCGGTCCGCGTCGGCGGCGATGCGCCAGCGCGCGGCGCCGCGCGGCTCGAGCGCGAGCGTGGCGGTGACCAGGTAGTTGCCGCGGCGGCCGTTGAGTCGCGGCTCGGGGGCGGCCGACTCGCCGCGCCGGAACGCCTCGAGGGCGTCGAGCGAGAGCGCCACACGCGCGCCCGGCAGACCGCCGGCCCACACCGTGTTCGCCCGCAGCTCCTCGGCAGCCTCGGCGCGGTCGCTGATGCGCGAGGTGAGCGAGAAGATGCCGAGTCCGGTCGCCGGGTCCACCTCACTGCGCTTGTAGGCGTCCACGAGCGAGCTCGAGTGCTGGTAGAGCGCGAGCGGCGCGCCGAACGGCAGCACGTTGCGCAGGCCGTCGAGCACCGCGACCGTCGCCGGGGCGCCGGAAAGCTCCTCGAGCGAGGCCGTGCGCACGTGCCCGAACGCGTCGCACGCCGCCCAGCGGTAGCGGAACGCGAGGCCGAGGCCGCGGTGGATCTCCTCGAAGACGACCGGGGTGCCGAGCGCGTGCTTGTAGAGGTTGCGCTCGACGCCGGGCCCCGCGCCGGGCGCGAACGGCTCCCAGAGCACCTCGGGCCGGCCGTCGCGGCGGACGCGCAGAAGCGTGACCGGGCCGGTGTGGTGGTGCGCGTCGTGGAGCTGGTCCACGGTGACGTACGGGAACAGGCTGCCGTCGGCGTCGGTGCGCCCGGCGGTGAGCCCGCCCGCGCTGCTCACGTACATCCACAGGTCCGTGTCGCTCGGGATGCTCATGAGGAACGGCGGCAGGCGGTCGAAACCCGCGATCCGCAGGTACTGCTGTCCCTCGAACTCCACGCGTCCGCCGTTGCGCGCCGCCGCGCCGCGCGCGCTCTCGATCGGGCTCACGAACCCACCTCCGCCGCCGGCTTCGGGCTGCGATCCGCCCGGTACAGGCCCCAGTGCTTCTCCACGTCGGCGGGATCGCTCCCGCCCTTCCAGTTCTCGTCGAACGCCTCGAACGTGAACGTCGGCACGCGCGAGGAGGCCAGCCAGTCGCGCAGGTCGCGCACGAAGCGCGCCTGCTCGGCCTCGCCGAGCGCGCCCTTCATGAGCCGCCCCTGGTCGCCCTCGTCGTGGCGCTGCGTCGCCCAGCCGGTCTCGCCGATCACGACCTCGCGGTCCGGGTGCAGCGCGCGGATCGCGCCGAGCTGCTGCTCGATCCACGCGATCGCGCCGTCGAGCGGCGCGCCGTTCCACAGCGGGTGCAGGTGCGTGAAGACGAAGTCGCACTCGGCGGCGACCGCGCGGCTCTCGGGCTTGTTCCAGAAGTTGTAGTCGTCGGCGGTGGTGACCGGCACGCGCGTGCGCGCGCGCACCTCGCGGAGCGCCTCGACGAGCCGCTCCGTCGCGACGCGGTTGCCGGACCAGAACACCTGCGTCTCGTTGCCCACCGCGATCGCCACGACCGTGCGCGGGTGCTCGCGCGCCAGCCGGACCGCGGCGTCGATCTCGCGGCGGTTGGCTTCGCCCGCCGCCGGGAAGGTCTCGAGGACCTTGCCGGTCGAATCGCGCCGGTCCTCGGCGGCGAGCCACAGTCCGAGCACGACCTTCATCGGCGAGCGCGACTCGCGGATCGCCGCGAGCACCGTGTCGCCGGTGCCGATCGCGCCGTAGATGCGCATCAGCCCCCAGTGCCGCTCCATGATCGCGAGGTCCTCGCGGATCTCGGCCACGCCCGGACCCGGGCCGCCCGGCCGCTGGCCGTCGCGGTGCGGGCCGTAGGCGACCGCGTCGCCCAGCCAGCGCGCGCCCTCGCCGAGGGCGAAGGGCCGCACGACGAACGGCGACTCGCGCCGAGGGCCGCCCGCGCGCGCCGCCCAGGCCGCGCCGCCCGCGAGCAGCACGAGGGTCGTGATCCCGATCAGGAGCGGCAGCGCGCGGGCCATCACCGCAGCACCACCAGGCGCGTCGTCGCGAACGCCGCGCCGGCCGCGAGCCGCGCGAGGTAGACGCCCGGGGCGGCCGGCACGCCCGCGCCGTCGCGCCCGTCCCAGGCCAGCTCATGAACGCCCGCGGGCAGCGTGCCCGGATCCAGCTCGCGCACGAGCCGGCCCGAGACGTCGTGGATCGCGAGCGAGGCGCGCCCGGCGCGCGGAAGCGTGAGGCGCAGCGTCGCGCCGCCGCGCGAGGGATGGCGGCCGGCGGGCGCGAGCGCGAGCCCGGACGGCGCCGTCGCGGGCGCGGCGTCGAGCACCGGCGCGGGCCATGGCGAGAACAGGAAGCGCTCGATCACCGCCTCCTGCGCCGCCAGCGGCGCGGTGACGTTGTACCAGAGGTTCAGGTGCACGCGCGGCCGGTCGGGCCGCGGGATGTGCGGGCCCGCGTAGGTCCACGCCCGGACCTGCACCGAGGTCGCCTCGTCGAGCGTGCCGCCCCGCCAGGAGCGGTACTCGATCCGGTCCGGCAGCCAGCGGAACGCGTGCGAGGTCACCTCGCCCTCGGCGAACGACATGGAGAACTGGTTCCGGTTGCCGCCCCAGTCCCAGGGCTGCGTCACGTACTGCGCGTTGGGCCCGCCCGCGACGCCCCAGCGGCTGAACTCGATGTCGGTCTCGTTGTAGGGGTTCCACCACAGGTAGGCCGGGTCGTAGCAGGGCCCGTACTCCCAGACGAACAGGCCGAAGACCGTGTTGACGTCGAACGTGTCGAGCCGTCCCCGGGTCGTGAACACGTAGTCGCCGTAGCCGAGCGGCTCGACGAGCGCGACCTCGGTGCTGTACCAGGTCGCGCCGACCTTCTTGATCGTCAGGTGCAGGCGGCCGTCGCCGTCCACCCACACGGCGTCCGTGGCGTTCGAGAACATGTTCGGGCCCGGCCCGTAGTAGCCGGTTCCCTTCACCCGCCAGGTGCGGTCCGAGAACGACACGGTGCGGCCGCTCGGGAAGTCGTCCCACTGGGTCTGATCGAGGCTCGGCGTGGTCTGCTTCTCGAACGTCAGCCGGTCGAAGTACGCCTGCCGCTGCGGGTCGCCGGGCGCCTGCAGCACGCCGAACACCAGCCGCGCCTTCGCGGTGCCCGCGGGCGCCGCCGCGGTCGTGAACGAGAAGGCGAGGAACGTGTCGCGCGCGGTCGCCGCGGTGGCGACGTCGTGCGACTCGTAGCTGATGAGCCCGCCGCCCGAGTCGCGCCACTCCACGTTGACCAGCGCCCGAGACTGCCCCGCGAGCGGGCTCGACGAGGGCACACGCACGAAGCCCGCGGCGGTCCAGCGCTCGCCCGCCGCCGAGGTCTGCGCCTGCCAGTAGCCGGCCATGTCCCAGCCGCCCGTGTTGGGCCCCGAGACTCGCGCCGCCACGGCTCCGTGCAGCGCGGTCGTCACGCTGCCCACCGGGCCGAACTGGTTCCAGCCGCCGAAGACCGCGCCCGACTGGCCGGCGATCTCGAAGCTCGGGTTGGCGAGCATGCACTGCGCGGAGGCCGTCGTGCCCCCGTCCGCCAGCGGAAGGAGGAGCGCGAGGACGACTGCGGCGAGGGTGCGGTTCCTGGGCACGAGGATCTCCGTTTCGGTCGGCCGATGGAGACTTTGTCCGGCAACTGGACAAAGTGTACCCGATGCGCCCCGGCCCTGAACAGGGCCAACTTCGGGGCCTTCAGGCGCCGCGGGCGTGCTCGAGTTCGGCCAGCAACTCCCCGGCCGCGGCGACGAGCCCCTCCCCCCACTCGTGGCCGCCCTCGAAGACGAGCAGCCGGACGTCGGGGCGGGCCGCCCGCAGGAACTCGCCGTCCGCCTCGAGCCGCGTGGACGTGTACCAGCCGTCCGAGGACCCCGTCGCCGCGAGGACCCTCGGCCAGGGGCGCGGCGCGTCCTGCTTCAGCTCGGGCGGCACGTCGCCGCCGCAGGCCACGACCGCGGCGGACTCGCGCCGGCCGAGCAGCGCGGCGCGGTAGGCCATCGCGACGCCCTGCGAGAAGCCCGCGAACACGATCGCGCGCGGCTCGCCGAACTCCGCCGCGAGCCGGTCGAGCACGCCGTCCACCCACGCCACGTTGTCGGCGATCGCGTACTCGCGGTCCTGGCGCGTCATCCAGTTCGCGACCACCTCCTGCGAGCGCCCCGCGTAGTAGCGGTTGAGCCCCTGCACCGATGCGACCAGCCAGCGGTCCGAGCGGGGCGTGCGCGCGAGCGGTTCGAGGAACTCCTCGGCCGTCTGGCCCTGGCCGTGGAAGCCGACGAGCCACAGGCCCGTCGCGCCGGCGGCCGCGGGACGCACGAAATAGCGCCCGTGCACGACGGCGCTCGCGTGGCGCAGCAGCGGCGGTTTCGAGGGAGCGGACATGAGCGCGCAGTCTAGCGCGGCGCGGCGCACGCGCGCACGCGCGCACGATGCAGCCGGTCCGCTCGCGATCGCGCACGGGCGCCGCCGAGGCCGCGCGCCTCGCCGGGGCGCCGCGCATTCCGGCGACACGGCCCGCGCATTCCGGCGATGCGCCGGGGCGGAACGATCCGCGCCATGCGGCATGGCCGGAATCGCGAGGGCGCGCGCGAAACCCTCCGGTAACGCGGATTAACCCGCGCGTCGCCGGGCCCTAACCCGCCCCGCCGTTCCCGCGGGGCATCGTGCCCCCGTCGCCAGAGCACCGCGCCATGCCGGCCGGGCGACGAAGTCCACCCCCCTCTCACGCACACCCGACTCGGAGGCCCCATGCGACTCACCGCTGCGACCGGACTTCGCACCCTCTCCACGCGCCTGATGGCCGCCGCGCTGCTCGCGCTCGCGGCGCAGCCGGCGTCGGCCCAGATCGTCATCGACGGCAACCTGCTCTGGCAGAACAACGCCACCGGCACGCTGGCCGGTCAGTTCGCCGGCTCGAACGGCGCCGGCGCGCCGACCTGCGGCGTCGCGGGCACGCTGACCACCGCGCTCCTCGGCACGACCTACTACACGCACAACACCTACGCCGATCCCCTGCTCCCGAACGCCCCGTACGCGACGGGCGTCGTGCCGAACTTCCAGCCGGCGCTCGGCAGCCCCGCCTTCGGCAGCGCGGTGACCGTGCCGGCGGACGGCTTCTTCAAGCAGGTCTGCTGGAAGGGCGCCATCGGCCCGAACCCCGGCGACGACTGGACGCAGGGCTGGACCTACTGGGACTCGACCGGCGCGAACCGCCAGGACCTGCACCTGGCCGGCATGCCCGACCCGCGGCCGCTCGCCATCTACCACAACATCAACATCACGGGCGCGCAGTACTTCGGGCCGGACAGCAACTACGAGGTGCGCGGCCAGCTGCGCGTGAAGAACGGCGGCACGCTCACCATCGCCCCCGGCGTCGTGGTGTTCGAGGACGTCGCCACGCTCGGCACCATCGTCGCGGAGCGCGGCGGCCGCATCTACGCCGTCGGCAACGCGTGCGAGCCCATCGTCATCACCTCGAACGCCGCGCCCGGCAGCCAGGCGGCGGGCGACGTCGGCGGCATCTTCCTGCTCGGCCGCGCGCGCACGAACCAGGTCAACTCGTGCGCCGGCGACTCGGTGGCGGCCGAAGGCGGCGCCATCGGCTACTTCGGCGGCAACGACGACAACGACGGCTCGGGCGTGCTGCGCTACGTGCGCGTCGAGTACGCCGGCAAGGAGATCACCGCCAACAACGAGCTGAACTCCTTCACCTGGTGCACGGTCGGCCGCAACACGAAGGCGGACTACCTGCAGGCCTTCCGCGGCGACGACGACGGCTTCGAGTGGTTCGGCGGCACGTCGGACCAGACGCACCTCGTCGCCATCGACGGCCGCGACGACGGCTACGACACGCAGATGGGCGCCCGCAACCGCGCGCAGTTCGTGATCGTGCGCGTCTCCCCCGAGAAGTCGAAGGCCGGCACGCAGAACGGCGAGCGCGGCATCGAGGCCGACAACAACGAGTTCAACTTCAACGCCACGCAGTGCGCCGGCCGCTCGAACGTGGTCGCCGCGAACTTCACGCTGATCGGCGACAAGCGGGTGGGCGCGGCCTACCCGGGCGCGACGCAGGGCGCCGAGCTCCGCCGCGGCACCGGCTACACGATCCTCAACAGCATCATCTACAACTTCAAATCGAACGCCATCCGCATCTCGGACGACGCGACGTGGGAGGCGCACTGCGTCGCCGCGCCGGCCGTCCCGACGCTGTTCTGCGGCCCCGGCACGCTCAGCGCGAACCCGCTCGGCTCGGGCAACGTGTTCGTCGCGAGCAGCATGCCGAACCCGGCCCGCCAGACCGCGCGCATCGCGTTCACGCTCCCGCAGTCCGGCCCGGTCTCGGTGCAGGTCTTCTCCGCCGACGGCCGCCTCGTCGAGACGCTCGTGGACGGCGAGCTGAGCGCCGGACCGCAGAGCGTCACCTGGAACATCGGCCGCGGCACGCCGGCCGGCATGTACTTCTACCGCGTCGTCGCGGGCAGCCAGTCGTCCACCGGCAAGATCGCCCGCATCGACTGACCCGTCGCCGCGGATCCGGGACCGCTCGCACCTCGCACCGCACCCCCCGGTCCCAACACACGTGGGCTCGGCGGCCGAAAAGGCCGCCGGGCCGCGTGCTCGACCACCACCGGGGTCCACGCCCCCATCGGAGGCCGTTTCGCATGGAAGTCCGTCCCGCAAACCCGCTCGTCCGCCCGCGTTCGCTCGCGCGGGCACTGGCGTTCGCCGCGCTGCTGCTCGCAGCCGCGGTCGCGCCGGCCCTCGCACAACCCACCGGCCGCATCCAGGGCCGCATCGTCGCCAGCGACAGCGGCGAGCCGCTCGGCTTCGCCGACGTCCGGCTGCTGCCGGCCGACACCACGCTGCGCCCCGTGGGCGGGCTGACCAACGCCGACGGCACCTTCCTGCTGCAGGCGGCCCCCGGCCGATACACGCTGCAGGTCTCGGCGATGTCCTACGCGCGCAAGCGCGTCGAGGGCATCGTGATCGCGGCCGGACAACTGCTGCCGTTCAGCACCGCGCTCGCGCCGGAGGCGATCCTGCAGGACGAAATCGTCGTCGAGGCGCGCGCGAAGCAGAACACCGACGCCGCGCTGCTCTCGGCCCGCAAGAAGTCCGCGTCCGTGGGCGACGCGGTCAGCGCCGAGCAGGTCCGCCGCTCGGCCGACAAGGACGCCGCCGAGGTGCTGCGCCGCGTGACCGGCCTGTCGGTCTCGGAGGGCAAGTACGTGTTCGTTCGGGGGCTCGGCGAGCGCTACAGCTCGACCGAGGTGGACGGCGTGCGCATCGCCACGCCGGAGCAGAACAAGCGCGTCGTGCCGCTCGACCTGCTGCCCGCGAACCTGCTCGACAACATCGTCGTGCAGAAGACCTACACGTCCGACCGCCCGGCCGAGTTCGGCGGCGGCGACGTGCAGGTGCGCACCAAGGACTTCCCCGGACAGCGGACCTGGTCGTTCTCCGCGTCCCAGGGCTGGGCCGACGGCGTCACGTTCGAGGACCGCCGCACGTACGCCTCGACGCGCAACGACGCGTTCGGCTTCGGCGCGGGCGCGCGCGGCATGCCGGACGCCGTGCGGAACCTGCCGCTGCCGCTGCTCACGACGGGCACGCGCTCCATGCTCGCCGGCCTCGGCAAGGCCTTCGCGCGCAACTGGAACGCGACGAGCGAGCGCGCCGCGCCCAACGCCAGCTATTCGGCGAACTACGGCGACGAGTTCCGGCTGTTCGGCCGGCCCCTCGGGCTCATCCAGTCGTGGAGCTTCGCGCGCTCGTTCGACCGCCAGGACGAGACGCAGCGCCTGTTCCAGAACACCACGGACACGACCTACGCCTACGCCGTCTCGCGCTGGAGCGAGAACGTCCAGCTCGGCGGCCTCGGCGGTCTCAGCTACCGCCTCACGCCGCGGCACTCGCTGCACCTGCGGGGCCTCTACAGCAACACCGCCGAGGACGAGCTCCGCCAGTACGAGGGCGAGGACCACAACAGCATCGAGGCCGTCACCGGCACCTGGCTCGTGCGCCGCAACACCCGCTACCTGTACGTGCAGCGCAGCATCCTCTCGGGCTCGCTCGAGGGCCGCCACGAGATCCCGGCGCTCTTCGGCCTCGGCCTCGACTGGAAGCTCGGCCGCTCGGCCGCCCGCCGGCAGCAGCCCGACCGGCGCGAGGTCACCTACGACCGGCGCTACTGGTACGAGGGCGACACCGCCCACTGGGTCATGCAGGGCCGCACGCTGCGCGAGTACGGCGACCTGCACGACGACGGCCGTGGCGCCACCGTCACCGCCTCGCTGCCCTGGCGGATCGCCGCGCTCGGCAACGGCAAGCTGCAGTTCGGCTGGGACCGCCAGGAGAAGGAGCGCGACAACTTCTACCGGCGCTTCGCCGTCTACGCGAACCGCAACGCCGACCTCGAGCAGTCGCCGGACTCGATCTACGCGCCGTCCGGGTTCGACGGCTCGCCGGGCACCGGGTACGTGCAGGACGTGACGTTCAACAACCCGGCCACCGGCCTCGACAACTACGCCGCCGACCAGCGCACCACCGCCGGGTTCGTCAGCGCCGACGTGCCGCTGGGCCGCCGCATTCGCACGAACGTCGGCGTGCGGATCGAGACGGGCTACCAGGACGTCCGCAGCTTCGCGCTCTTCGAGCCCGGAGTGATCCTGCAGCAGGGGCGCCTCGAGAACACCGACGTGCTGCCCTCGGCGAACCTCACCTGGGGCGTCAGCGAGGCCGTCAACGTCCGCCTCGCGGCGAGCCGGACGATCTCGCGCCCCGACCTGAACGAGTTGTCCCCTTCGCCGTTCATCGAGTACATCGGCGGCATGCAGGTGCTGGGCAACCCGTCGCTCCAGCGGGCGCAGCTCGACAACTACGACCTTCGCGTCGAGGCGTTCCCGTCGCTGGCCGAGGTCTTCGCGGTCGGCCTGTTCTACAAGAAGCTCCACGAGCCCATCGAGCAGGTCATCCAGGCCGGCTCGCCGCTGCTCCTCATCCCCCGCAACTCGGACCACGGCCGCAACCTCGGCCTCGAGCTGGAGGCCCGCACGGGGCTCGGCCGGCTGTGGAAGCGCGCCGAGCGCTTCTCGCTGAACGCCAACGCCTCGCTCATCTCCTCGCGCGTGAAGCTCAAGCCGCAGATCTCGCCGCTCGGCTCGCAGGAGCACCCGCTGCAGGGCCAGGCCGACTATCTCGTGAACGCCGCCCTCTCGTGGGCGCCGCGGCAGGGCACGGACCTCTCGCTCATGCTCAACGCGACCGGCCGGCGCCTCCGCGCCCTCGGCATCTCGCCGAGCCCGGACATCTACGCCGAGCCGCTCACGACGCTCGACGCGGCGTTCAACGCCACGCTGCGCCACGGCGTCCGCGTCAAGGCGGCGGCGAAGAACCTGCTCGACCGCGAGGTGCGGACGATGCAGGGCGAGCGCGAGGTCTCGATGTACCGCTCGGGCCGCAGCTTCTCGCTGGCGCTGACGGTGGGCTCGTGAGCGGCGTCCGCGGGCTCCGCCCCCGGCGCGCCGCCGGGCTCGTCGCGCTCGCGCTGCTGCTCGCGGGCTCGGCCGCCCTCGGCGCGGCCGCCCCGGCGGCGCGGGGCGACTCGGCGTCGCGCGCGACGGCGCCGAAGCGGCCGCCGTCGGTGCGCGACTCGCCGGGCTGGTACCCGGTCGCCGATCCCGAATCGGCGTCGGTGCGCATCGGCCGGCGGCTGAACGCGCCGCTCGTCGCGACGCCGTTCCGCGGCGGCACGCGGACGCTCGACGACCTCGGCCGCGCCGTGTGCCGGCTGGTCTCGCGCGGCGACCGCGACTCCCTGATGGCGCTGTGCGTCACGGACACGGAGTTCCGCGACATCCTGTGGCGCGAGTTCCCGCAGAGCCGCCCGGTCACCGGGCTGCAGTGGGAGGACGGCTGGCGGGTGCTGTCCATGCGCCTGCAGAGCGGCTGCTCCGACGCCGTCGGGCAGCTCGGCGGACGGCGCTGGGAGTTCGTGCGCTTCGAGCGCTCGGACTCGACCATGCGCTACCGGAACTTCTCGCTCCACAACGGGCTCGTGCTGGTGGCCCGTGACGAGCACGGCGGCATCGAGCGCTGGGGCTGGCTGCGCTCGGCGGCGGAGCGCAAGGGCCGGTTCAAGATCTACAGCGTGCGCGACTGAGCGGTCGCGTGCGGGACGGGCGACGGGGGGCGGCGCGAGCCGCCTCCCGTTCCCATTTCCCGTGCGGGGCAGCCGGCGAACCTATGGCTGCCCGAGCTTCGCGAGCGCGTCGAGCTGCTTGAGGCGCCGGTCCGCCACTTCCTGGGCCTTGTCCGCGGCCGTCTTCCATGCCCCGGCGGAGCCCGACTGCGCGCTCAGCATGCGGCGCAGCAGCTCCCGGTAGCCCTCGATGTCCTTCGGCGTGGGCGCCGTGGACGTCGCGAGCTGGGCGTGGCGCCGCGCCACGTCGAGCTCGAGCTCGAGCGCCTTCACGCGCGCCTGCGCGGCGTCCTTCTGGCGGTCGAGGCTCGTGGCGTCGGCCCGGAGCGCGTCGCGCAGCCGCTCGAGGTACTTCTTCTCGGCCTCCTGCCGCTGGACGTCGGCCTCGAGGCTCGCGCGGTCGGCGTCGTTCTTCAGCTTCTTCGCGACCGAAAGACGCGTCTTCGTGGTCTGCAGTTCCTCCGACATGATGCGAACGCGGCCCTCGGCCGCGACGGCGAGCTGGCGGCTGCCCTCGATCTCGGCCTCGGCCGAGCGCTGCAGGTCGCGCGCGTACCCGAGCTGGCGCTGCACCTCGTCGCTGCCGCGCGGCGGGTACACGGACATCAGCTCGCCGAGCGGGCCGCCGCGCAGGAGCGAGGTCGGTGCGTCGGACTGCAGGCCGGCGAGGGCGGTGGTGGCGGAGGGCGCGGCCGGCGGCGGGGCCGTGCCGGTCGAGTCCGGGGCGGACTGCGCGAATGCGTGGCCCGCGGTGACCATCAGCGCGACGGCGAGCGCGGCGGCGGCGAGGCGGTGCGGGTTCGGGATCATGCTGGGGCTCCTCTCGGTGCGGACGGAATCGGCGGCCCTCACGGCGGCCGCCGGCGAGACTGCGGGCGCGCGGCGCGCGGACGCGCCCCGGGCCCGCGGGCACGGACATCCTGCGCGAGACGGGGACGTTCGCACCAGCGCGCGCCCCGGGGCCGTGCTCCGCGCCCGTCCCGGGTCCGCGCCCCCGAGCGCGCGACGGGAGCCGTACGGCGGGTGTACCCTGCGCACGTGCACCGCAGTGCCAGCACCGCCGGGTCCCGCGGGTTGGGGACGGGCCCGGGCGTGACGCCCACGACCGGACCGAGTCCCGCCGCGAGGATTTCCCCATGACGACCCCGAAGCAGGGTTTCCATACGCGTCTCGTGCACGGCGGCTACCACCCCGATTCCACCGGGTCGGTGGCCGTTCCCATCTACCAGACCTCCACGTTCGCGTTCCGCGACGCCGCGCACGGCGCGGCGCTCTTCGACGGCGCCGACGACGGCTTCATCTACACGCGCCTCGGCAACCCGACCATTCGCGCGCTCGAGGACGCCGTCGCGGACCTCGAGAACGGTTTCGGCGGCATCGCCACCAGTTCGGGCATGGGCGCGGTCTCGGCCGTGTACATGGCGCTGCTCGGGCAGGGCGCCCACCTCGTGAGCACGGCCTCGGTGTACGGGCCCTCGCGCACGCTGGTCGAGAAGCACCTGTCGCGCTTCGGCGTCACCGCCTCGTTCGTGGACACGTCCGACCCGGCGAACGTCCGGCGGGCAATGCGCCCCGAGACGAAGCTCGTGTACGTCGAGTCGCCCTCCAACCCCGCGATGCAGGTCACGGACGTGCGCGCGGTCGCCGCGATCGCCCGGGAACACGGCTGCCCGCTGGTCGTGGACAACACGTTCGCGAGCCCGTACCTGCAGAAGCCGCTCGACCTGGGCGCCGACGTGTCGCTGCACTCGGTCACCAAGTTCATCAACGGCCACGCCGACGTGGTGGGCGGCATCGTGGTCGCGAAGACCGAAGAGATGTACCGCCGCCTGCGCCCGCTCATGATCGCGCTCGGCACGAACATGGACCCGCACCAGGCGTTCCTCGTGCTGCGCGGGCTCAAGACGCTCGGCATCCGCATCGAGCGCGCGCAGCAGGGCGCGCTGCAGATCGCGCGCTGGCTCGAGGCGCGGCCCGAGGTCGCGTGGGTGCGCTACGTCGGCCTGCCCTCGCACCCGCAGCACGAGCTGGCGAAGCAGCAGATGTCGGGCTTCGGCGCCATGATCGCGTTCGAGCTCAAGGGCGGGCTCGAGGCCGGCCGCGCGGTCATGGACCACGTGAAGCTGGCGACGCTCGCGGTCTCGCTCGGCGGGGTCGAGACCCTGATCGAACACCCGGCTTCGATGACGCACGCCGGCATGTCGCGCGAGTCGCGCCTCGAGGCCGGCATCACCGACGGCCTGGTGCGCTACTCGGTGGGCATCGAGGACGTGTCCGACCTGCTCGCCGACCTCGAGCAGGCGTTCCGCGCCATCCCCGCGGAGCTGGCGGCCGCGCCGCGCTGACGCCGCCCGCGCGGGCGATCCCGGGCGCGGCGGCGCGGGCCGCCGCGCCCGGCCCGTCCTCGCGCTACCGGCCGAGGGGCAGGCGCAGCAGCACAGGCGGTCGCGCGCCCGGCGGCGTGCGCAGCCGTCCGTCCTCACCGACGCGGTCCCAGCCGCTGTCGCCGATCAGCACGAAATCGCGGCCCACGACCGTGCCGTGGTTGGGCTCCCCGAGGCGCGGGCTGCCCTGCTCGAGCACCCGCCAAGACTCGATGCGGTCGCCGGCCTCGTCGAGGATCAGCGCGAGGACGCGCTTCGGGGTTGGCCCGTTCTGGATCGCGAGCAGCGTCTGGCCGTCGCGCACGAGGCCGTCGATGCCGCCCGAGGAGAGCGTGTACGGCCGGGGCAGCCACACGACCTCGCCGCCGTCGAGGCGCACCGCGGCGATGCCCCGCGCGTAATCGGCGACGTAGAGCCGATGGCCGTCGGCCGACACCGTGCAGCCCTGCGGCGAGCGCAGCACGCCCGGGGCGACGAGCGTGTCGAACGCGGCGGCGCCGCGGCGCAGCCGGTAGATGCCGCCCCCGAGCGACTCGCATGCGTACACCGTGCCGTCCGGCCCCACGGTCAGGTCGCCGAGCACCTGCCGCGTCCGCAATCGAGGCAGCTCGACCCGGCGCCGGACCGCCCCGGTGCGCAGGTTGAAGGCGAGGAGCGCGGTGCGGCCCGAGTCGGCGGGCGTGAAGACGTCGCACTCGGGGCCGGCGGCCGTCGTCGCCCACAGCAGGCCGTTCGCGGGATCGATCGCGAGGCCGTAGATCCCCCACGCGCCGCCCGCGCCGGGGGGCGTGAAGTCCCGGATGCGCCCGGAGCGCTCCACCGCGACGATCTTGCGCCGGTGGATCGAGCTGACGAGGAACCGCTCGCGCGGCGCATCCCACGCGACGTCCTCGGCGAGCAGCGAGGCGTCGGGCAGCGTGTCCATCACCGCCGCGCGCGCGACCGGCGCGGCGTTGGCCGCGAGCCGCGTCGCGATCGCCCGGAACGCGGGGTCCCCGCGCCAGGGCGCGAACAGCGTATCGGCGAGGGCCTCGCGCGCCAGCCCCGTCGCGGCGAAGGCGCCCAGCCAGCGCAGCACCCCGGCGCGGTCCCCCGCGCGCGCGGCGATCGTCGCGAGCGCCGACTTGGCGCCGGCGTGCCCGCCGACGAGCGAGTCCACCGCGAGCAGGTGGCGGCGCGCGGACGCGTCGTCCTCGGCCGCGAGCGCCGCGCGCGCGGCGGCCAGGTGCTGCGACCAGGTCGAGTCGGCGGCCGCGAGCGCGGGCGGCGGCGCGGCGGGGAGAAGCATCGCGAGTGCGAGCGCGGCGGCGAGCGTCCTGACGGTTCCCATGGCCGCGCATCCTGCCACAGCCGGGGCCTTCGCGGCTGCGGGCCGTCTCGACCACGCCCCGCGCGCGGGCGCGCCCCCGCCCGGGCGCGGCCATCGCCACGCCCGGCGGGCGGTGCGGGAGGCCCGCTACTTCCGGTTGTAGGCCTCCCGCGCGTCGCGGCGCGAGGCGGCGGTGCGCTCGAACGACAGGCTCACGGCCCCCGAGGCGAGCGAGGCGCGTCCGAGAATGCGGGCGAGCGTCGCCTTCACGGTCGCCGCGTCGTCGTCGAAGTCGCCGTGATGCTTCGCGGCCGAACCGTTCCTCGCGCCCTCGGGCAGGGCGTTCGGCGACAGCACCCAGACGGCCCGACCCTCCCCCGCCGGATCGCCCGCGCCGTCCGGGCGCTCGAACCATTTCTTCGTGGCCGGGTGCCGCGTCAGCCACCACTCCATGCCGAGGAGGCCGACCCCCGCGGGCGAGAGGTCGCCGTCCTTGCCCACCGGGATGAGCGGATTGCGCGCGACCGCCTCGAACGCGTGCGAGACGAGGTAGAGCAGCGACTTGTTGTAAACGTGCGCGCAGTGGTCGTCCTGCTCGGCCTTGTCGGTCAGCGTGAAGAGCGCGAAGCGCTCGACCTGCCCGGCGTCCACGACGGGCCGGTAGCAGCGCGCGAACAGGTCGATCGTGCACGCGGGCGCCCACATCGTGACGCTCTTCACGGACACGCCGAGCCCCGCGTCGCCCGCGGGATGCGCGAGCCCCGCGGCGCCGGGCAGGCCGGTCCAGTCCACCGCGCCCTTCGCCGCCAGCAACTGCACGAGCGGCGCCATCAGGATGCTGCCGGCGCTGTGCGCGGCGACGTGCACCTCGACGCCCTGCGCGGCGAGCTGCCCGACGTACGACGCCACGAGCCGCGCGCCGCCGTCGGCGAGCAGCGTCGCGCCCAGCGCGTTCTGCTTCATCTGGTCCCACTCGAGCTTGCCGGTCGCGTGCCGGGCGATGGGCTCGAGCGCGTCGTCGAGGCGGTTGAGCAGGAAGTCGCGCGTCGCGTCGAGGGGCCCTTCGGGCTTGCGCCGGCGCTGCGCGTCCTCGAGCACGTTCCGGAGCGTCGTCCACCAGTCGGTCTTCCACACGAACGCGAGCGGGTAGACCTCGGCGTCGAGCAGCGCCCGCCGGTAGTCCTGCACGCGGTGGAGCGCGCCGTCCTCGTCGCACAGCCCGCCGTGCGCGTAGAGCAGCAGCCGGCGCTTCTTCCAGCCGCTCGTCAGCCGCGGGAAGTCGTCCGCGAAGATCTGGTGCACCGCGGCCGCGTCGGTCGCCAGCAACCCCGAGTCCCGCAGCCGCCCGTCGTTGCCGAGGCTGACCACGTGCGGGCGCAGGTCCGCGACCGCGAGCGGCGTGCGGACGCCGCCGCCCGTCTGGCCGGCCGACGCCGCCTGCGCCGCGGGCGTGCGCGAGGCGAGCCCGACCGGCGCGCCAAGCCGGCCCACCCAGACGTCGGTGCCGTTCTTGAGCCAGTCGTCGTACGTGACCTGGCAGAAGCCGCGGCGGCCCCAGCCGGGGCCCCACGAGTTCTGGATCCAGAACCCGCGCCCGTCGTAGCCGACGATGACGAAGGCGTGGCCGCCCTCGTTGCCGCGGTCGAGCCGCGGGTTCACGAGGCCGTCGGCCTTCACCGCGCTCCAGCCCGCGTGCACCCACGAGGTCGCGTACAGGATGCCGACCTCGGCGAGCGCCGCGTGCATCGCGACGAGGTCGCGGTGGTTGACGCGGTAGTAGCCGCCGAGCGGCCGCGCCAGCGCGTCGCGGGCGCGCGCGTCGGTGAAGAGCGTGTCCGAGCGGCCGTCGCCCGCGCGCGACCACGCCTCGAACGAGCACACGCCGTGCTTGTGCCAGCCCTTCATCGCCCCGCGCGCGCTCGAGCCGTCGTCGTCCTCGCCCGCCCACTCGTCGTAGCGGCGCGCCATGCGGTAGAGCATGTGCGGGCTGACGGGCACGCGGTTGAATGCCCGCTCGGCGCGCCGCTCGGCCGCGCCGCCGCTCAGCGCGCGCGTCCTCAGCAGGTAGTGGACCATGGTCGCGAGGCCGAAGCCCGTGCAGGCGCCCTCGCGGCCCTGGTCGAGGACCGGGAGCCCGAACCGCAGGTAGTCCGCGAGCGGCCGTTCGCGCGGCACCTCGACGAGCGAGGTCGCGTACATGCGGTCGCGGAAGTCCACGGTGTCGGGCCGCGCGGCGAGCAGCCAGTTCCCGCGCACGCGGTTCGGGGAACGCGTCGCCGGCGTGGCGGGGCGCTGCCAGCGGGCGAGATCGGCGGGGGCTTCGACGCGGAGGGCGCGGATGCGCCCGGTCCTGCGGGTGGGGCTCATGACCGGTCTCCTCGGGGGCGTTGGGGGTCGAGGAGCCGCGGCCGAGGAACCTGTCGGGGTCAGGACGGGCCGTCGGCGCGCCGAGGGTCACGGCACGGCCGGGACGGCGTCAACGGAAATATGGCTGTGCCCAAATGAGGATCCCCGTCCGTCAGCGGCGCAGCGCGCTCTTCACCACGAACCAGACGTTCGCGGGCCGCTCGGCAAGCCGGCGCACGTACCAGGGGAACCACGCCTCGCCGTAGCTGATGAGCACGCGCAGGGGCTCGCCCGCCGCCACGAGCCGCGCCTGCAGGTCGCGGCGAATGCCGTAGAGCATCTCGAACTCGTAGCGGTCCTTCGCCACGCCCTGCCGCGCGGCGTGGCGGGCGAGGTGGTCCACGATGCGCTCGTCGTGCGTGCCGAAGCCGGGAAAGACGCCGGCCGCGAGCGCGTCGGGCCTCAGCATGCGCTCGCCGAGCCGCACGAAGTTCTCGTCCACCTCGCGCTTGTCGCGGAACGCGATCCGCGCCGGCTCGTCGTAGGCGCCCTTCACCAGCCGGATCGCGGCGCCCATGGGCACCAGCGATTCGAGGTCGTCCGCGGTGCGGCGCAGGTAGGACTGCAGCGCGATGCCGACGTTGGCGCGCCCGGCGCGGACGCGGCGGTAGAGGTCGAGCGTCGCCTGCGTGTACGCCGAGCCTTCCATGTCCACCCACACGGTGCGGCCGAGCGTCGCGGCGTGCGCCGCGATCCGGTCCAGGTTCGCGTGCGCCAGCTCCGGCGAGAGGTCGAGGCCGAGCTGCGTGAGCTTGACCGACATCTCGGAGCGCACCCCGGCGGCGCGCACTTGCTCCTGCGCCTGCACGTAGTGCTCGGCGACCGCGCGGGCGTCCGCCTCGCCCGCGAGGTTCTCCCCGAGCCGCGTGAGGATGGTCGGGATGCCCTCGCGCTCGAGCGCGCGCGTCGCCTCGAGGGCGTCCTCCAGCTTCTCGCCCGGCATGAAGCGCCGCGTGGCGCGGCGCACGAATCCCGAGCGCATCGCGCGCTCGCGCAGCCACGCCGACCGCGAGGCCGCCAGCAGCACCGATCGCATCAAGGGCATGGGGCACCTCCCGGACCGGCGCACCCTAACACTCCCTTCACAGGTCCCCGAAGAACGGGGTTGCCGGGGCGCGGGCCGTTCGGCCAATTTGCCCGCTCGACCCCGCACCGGAGGAGACCCATGCGCGTTTCGACCTGCCTCGCTCTCGCCGTCCTCGCCCTCGCCCCCGCCGCCGCGCTCGCGCAGGCCGGGCACGAGGGCCACGACCACGGCGCCCCGGCCGCGACCGCCGCGGCCCCGGCGCGCGATCCCAACCTGCCCGCCGACGAGGCGACCGCCAAGGCGGCGCTCGAGAGCTCGCCACGCCACGGCGAGTTCCAGGACGTGGCGCTGCCGGGCGGCGGCTCGCTGCGCGTCTGGGTCGTCTATCCCGAGCGCAAGGACAAGGCGCCGGTGGCGATGGTCATCCACGAGATCTACGGGCTCACCGACTGGATCCGCGCCGTCGCCGACCAGCTCGCGCGCGACGGCTTCATCGCCGTGGCCCCCGACCTGCTCTCGGGGCTCGGCCCGGGCGGCGGGGGCACCGAGGCGTTCCCCGGCCGCGACAGCGTCGTCACCGCCATCCGCCGCGTGACCCCCGAGATGGCGTGGGAGCGGCTCGACGCCGCGCGCGCGTGGGCGAAGACCCTGCCGTCGTCGAACGGCACCTGCGGCACGCTCGGCTTCTGCTGGGGCGGCGCGCGCAGCTTCGATTACGCCGCCACCCGGCCGGACCTCGACGCGGCCGTCGTCTTCTACGGCTCCTCGCCCGCCGACTCGCTGCTCGGGCGGCTGCGCGTGCCGGTGCTCGGCCTCTACGGCGCCGACGACGCGCGCGTCAACGCCACGATCGAGCCCGCGAAGCAGGCTCTCTCGGGCCGCCAGGCGCGCCTGTACCAGGCGCGGCTCTTCGAGGGGGCCGGGCACGGCTTCCTGCGCCAGCAGGCCGGCCGCGAGGGCGCCAACCTGCGCGCCTCGAAGGCGGCCTGGCCGCTCGCGCTCACGTTCCTGCGTGGCAGCCTCAACTCGAAGGTGAACCGCCCGCCGGTTCCCGCCGGAGTCCGCTGACCGTCCGCGCCGCGCGCGGGACGCGTCGCGCGCGCGGCGCGGCCGTCAGCCGTCGTCGCGTCCGGGCAGGAGCGTGCGCCCGGTGAGCGCGTAGTAGGCCAGCACCAGCGCCGCCGCGAGCGCGGCGTACGCGAGCCAGCCGCGCGCGCCCGCGGCGTCGAGGCCGTCGGCGCCCCACAGGATGAGCGCGAGCGCCAGCACGGTGGCGGCGGCGCGCCGCACCGGCTTCGTCACGAGCGGCCTCCTTCGTCCGGGGCCGCGGCCGCGCCGCCGCCCGTCATCCGCGGTCCCGCCCGGTGAACAGCACGCCGAGCCGCTCGCCGGAGGCGAACGCGCCCGCGCGCTTCATGACCAGCGCGCCCGCGAGCCCCGCCGCGCCGGTGGCGTCGGCGGGCACGCCGGCGCGGTTCGCCAGCTCGCGCGCCTCGACCAGGGCCGCCTCGTCCGCGGTCACCGGCCAGCCGCCGGTCTCGAACGTTCCGCGCAGCACGGCGTGCCAGTCGTAGGTCTCGTCGTCGAGGATGCCGTGCGCGACGCTGTGCGGGACGCTCTCCCACGGCCACATGTAGCCGCCGCGGTGTTCGCGCGCGTGCCGCAGCACCTCGTCCACCGCGTCGCCCGCGTCCGGCCGCGCGAGCCGCGCGGCGAGCGCCGCGGCCGCCGAGGCGTCCGGCTCCGGAGGCCCGGGCGGCTCGCCGAGCAGGCCGAGCGCACGGTCGCGCGCCCGCACCCACGCGCGGCGCAGCGGGCGGGCGCCCGCGGTCTGCACGGCGTGCAGCCTCGGCAGCCGGCCGTTCACGCCGAGCGCGCGCGCCTCGCGCAGCGCCTGCACGGTGGCGCTCGCGAGCGCGCCGCCGCCCACCTGCACGAACAGCCGCGTCAGCGACTCGCCCGTTCGCGCGAGCTGCCCGGCCAGCTCCCAGCCCAGCGTCATGCCGCCCTCGATCGTGAGCCCGTTCTCGCTCCCCTGCACGCAGAAGGGCAGCGCGCCCTCGCGCGCGGCGACGTGGAACGCGTGCACGCACGGGTCGCCCGCGACGCGCGCGTCGCGCGGGCACACGCCCACCAGCGCCCCGAGCGCGTGCAGGCGGGCGAGCACGGCCGGGTTCGCGTCGGTGGGCACGAAGACGCGCAGCGGCCGGCCGGTCGCCTTCGCCACCACCGCCGCGGCGAGCGCCGCGTTGCCGCACGAGGCGATGGCGAGCGCGCGGCGGTCGCTCCCGGCGCGCGTCGCGAGCCCGAGGCGCTCGGAGACCTCGAGGTGGAGCGCGAGCCCGAACAGGTGCCGCGCCTTGTGCGAGCCGGCCACGTTGGCGGTCTCGTCCTTCTCGCGAACCTCCGCGCCGAGCGCCTCGCACAGGACCGCCGAGCGCCGCAGCGGCGTCTCGCGGAACCCCGCGCCGTCCACGCGCGCGACCGCCGCGTCCAGCTCCTCGACGAGGGCCACGAACTCCGCGTCGCCCATGCCGTGCGCGAGCGCGCGCGTGTGCGAGTGGAGCAGCGCCCGGTGGCGCACGAACGGGTTCGTATCGCCGTCCCGCTCGAAGCGCGCGCGCGAGGGATCGAGCACGCGCTCGAGCACGTGGTCGGCGCCGTCGCGCCGGGCGTTCGGGCACGCGAACGGGTACGGGTCGGCCGGCCCCGGCGCCGCGCCGCACGCGGCGCACGCGAGGCGGGTCGCGGCGGCGGGCTTCACGAGGCCGCCGCCGCCCCCGTGCGCGCGTTGAACTCGCCGATCAGCGCGTCCCAGTGCGGCAGCGCGTCGCGCAGGCCGCGCCAGAAGGACTGTTCGCGCCGCGCGACAAAGTCGGGGATGGAGACGCCGCGCTGCTCGACCCAGGTGTAATAGCCGAGGTTGAAGATGCGGCGCCGGTCGCACTCGGTCAGCTCGAGCACGTGGTCGGCGCGGGTCTCGTACAGCCAGCGGCGCAGTTCGCGCTCGGCGACGCGCGCGTCGAAGCCGCCCGCGAAGCGTGTGGCGAGCGCCTTCTCGTGCTCGCTCGAATACAGCGCGTCGCCGTCCGTCGCGACCGTCAGGATGGCGTCGTGCGCGCCCAGGCCGAGGCGGTCGGCCACCTTGATGGCGGCGATGACGTTGCAGATGCTCGAGAGCCCGAACGACGGGAGCGCGGCCAGCACGCCCTCGGGCACGCCGAAGCGGCGGGCGAGGAACTCCCGGCCCTCGGGGCGGCTGAACACGAGCCCGAGCGCGTCGGTGGCCTGGTCGGAGACCGCGACCACGACGTCGGTGTTCATGACGTTGTGGATGAGCGGCACGTGCTTGTCGCCGATGCCCTGGATGTTGTGGTCGCCGAAGCCGTTCTCGAGCAGCGTCGGGCACTCGAGCGCCTCGGCCGCGACGATGCGCGTGCCGTAGCGGTCCTTGAGCCAGTCGCCCGCGCCGATCGTGCCGGCCGAACCGGTGGCCGAGACGAACGCGGCCGGCTTGAGGGCCGGGTTCGCGCGGTGCAGCGACTCGAACACCGCCTCGAGCGCGCGCCCCGTGACCGCCCAGTGCGCGAGGTGGTTCGCGTACTCCGAGAACTGGTTGAGGATGACGTTCGCCGGGTCCGCCTCGAGGCGCTCGCACTCCTCGTAGATCTCGCGCACGTTGCTCTCGCAGCCCGGCGTGCGAATCACGTCGGCCGGGTCCGCGACCCAGCGCTCGAGCCAGCGGAAGCGCTCGGCGCTCATCTGCTCGGGCAGCACGGCGACGCCGCGGCAGCCCATGATGCGCGAGATCGCGACGCCGCCCCGGCAGTAGTTGCCGGTGGACGGCCACACCGCGCGCTGCGCGGTCGGGTCGAACCGTCCGGTCACGACGCGCGGCGCGAGGCAGGCGTAGGCCGCGAGCACCTTGTGCGCGTGGATCATGGGGAAGCGGTCCCCGAACGCGACCACGATGGGCGCGTCCACGCCGGTCAGGCTCTTCGGCAGCACGACGTGCTCCGGCAGCGGCGCCCGGCCGCGGCGGCTCGCGTCGTTCCACCAGTGCACGCGGAAGAGGTTGAGCGGGTGGGCGTCGTCCGGGTCCACCCCCGCGAGCCGGGCCGTCACCGCGTCCGGGACGAGCCCGGGGTCGGTGAGCTGGGCGAACGTGGGCAGCAGGATCCTGGCGTCACGAAAGCGCGCGACGGCGCGCTCGTACGTGCGCTCGTCGGCGACGGAGGTCTCGAGGATGCTCGTCCCCATGGGGGCTCCTTCGGAGTTGGGACGGATGGACGAGGGAATGCTAGGCGGCGCGCGGGGGCCCCGACAAGTCGGCGGCCCGCGCGGGGCGTCTCAGACGGCCGCGCCGCGGCGGCGCCACTCCCCCGTCGCGTCGTCGAGCGCGTACTCGTCCAGGTGGTGGTGTCCCTCCCGGGCGACGAAGCGCACGCCCTCGAGCAGCGCCTGGAACTCCTCCTCGCGCGTCACCGGCGAGAAGCTGACCCGCACCCAGCCGGGCTTCAGGCCGCAGTGGCCCTCGAGCAACTCGCGGCGGATGCCGTGCGAGACGCGGTCGTCGATGCCGAGCAGGTCGTGGCCGTACGGGCCCGCGCACATGCAGCCGCCGCGCACCTGGAGCCCGAAGAAGTCGTTGAGCAGCGCGACCGCGAAGTTGTGGTGCAGGCCGCGGAAGATGAGCGAGACGATGCCGAGCCGCTCGACCGACAGGTCGCCGAGGATCTCGACCGCGCTCTCGCGCCCGAACTCGGCGAGGAAGCGGTGCAGGTAGTCGCGCTCGATGCGCTGCGTGCGCGCCTCGCCGATCGAGGCCTTCAGGTCGAACACGAGCCCGGCCTGGATGGTGCCGACGATGGACGGCGTGCCGCCGGTCTCGCGGTGCGATGTGTCGCTCAGGTAGACGTGCTCGTCGGGCGCGGTGTAGAGCACCGTGCCGCCGCCGGGCTCGACGGGCACCCGGTTCGAGAACAGCTTCCGGTTCGCGACCAGCAGCCCCGGCGCGCGCGGGCCGCCGAGGAACTTGTGCACCGACAGGAACACCGCGTCGAGCGCCGCCTCCGGATCGGGCCGGCCGTCCGGCCCCTTCGGGTGCATGGCGATGTCCACGTACGGGCCAGCGGCCGCGAAGTCGAAGAACGCCCACGCTCCGTGGCGGTGCAGCACGCGCGCGAGCGCGTGCACGTCGTTGCGGATGCCGGTGACGTTCGAGGCCGCCGAGAACGTGCCGATCTTGACCGCCCGGCCGGCGTAGCCCGCGAGCAGCGCGTCGAGGTGCTCGGGCGAGACGCGCCCGTGCGCGTCGTAGGGCACGTACACCGTGTCGGCGATGGTCTCGCGCCACGAGATGTCGTTGCTGTGGTGCTCCATGCGGCTGCGGAACACGACCGGGCGCTCGTCCGGCGGGATGTGCGCCGAGAGGTGCCAGCGGTCCTCGAGCGGGCTCGGCAGCCGCAGCCCCATCACCTGGATGAGCCGGTTGACCGCGCCGGTCGAGCCCGAGCCGACGGGCAGGACGACGTCGCCCCCGCCGGCGCCGAGGTACTCGCCCACGCGGCGCAGCGCGCGCTCGTAGAGGTGCGTCATGCGGCGGCCGGTGGCGCTCGTCTCGGTGTGCGTGTTCGCCATGAACGGCAGCACGCCCTCGTTGAGCGCGTCCTCGACCGCGCGGTGGAAGCGGCCCGAGGCGGTGTAGTCGAAGTACCGGAGCGGCTTCTCGCCCCCGGGCGTCCCGACGCGCGCGTCGTGGCCGACGACGCCGTCGCGCAACCGCGCGAGGAACGCCTCTTCGGCGGCCGCGTCCGCGGTCGCGACGGGCGTGAGGAGCGCCTCGCCCGTGAGGTCCACGAGCGGCGCGGGAGTGGGATTCGGCATGCGTTCCGGCCTTCCGGGTTGCGGATGGACGAGCGGATG
>CAZUEM010000001.1:49315-87718 GCA_964619155.1 uncultured bacterium | reverse complement strand
GGACAGAATCACTGACGCGTTAGCCGGGGTCATTTTCACTGACGTCCCACACCGGCCGCGGCCCGGCTTGCCAGCGCCCGGGCGGCTCCTCTATAGTCCCGCGTCCTCTTTCAGCTCCGCAGGCCCCGCGGAGGAAGTCCGCCGGTCCGGGGCGCGGCGTCACACCCTCAGGAGAGTCCCATGGCGAAGTGCTCCGTGTGCGGCAAGGGTCGCATGGCCGGCCAGAACGTCAGCCACGCGAACAACAAGACCAAGCGCACGTTCAACGCGAACCTGCAGTCCGTCCGCGCGCGGGTCGACGGCCGCGCCCGGAACGTCGTGGTCTGCACGCGCTGCCTGCGCAGCGGCAAGGTCGAGAAGGCCGTGCGCGGCCGCGCGACGGCCACCGCGGCGGTCTGACGGCGCCCGCGCCCGAACGTACGAACGGCCCGGTCCCCCCGCGGGAGCCGGGCCGGTTCGCTTTCCGCGCGCGGCCGCCCGCTCAGGCCCCGGCCGTCTCCTCGCGCTGCGTGGCCAGCCAGTCGCGCCACGCGAGCTGGTGGCGCGGCAGCGCGTCCAGCGGGTCCAGTTCGAGCGCCTGCGCGAACTGCTCGTCGGCCTCCGACGGCCGGGCCAGCCGGAGCAGCGTCCAGCCGAGGTCGGCCCGCGCGGCCGCGAAGCCGGGGTTGATCCCGAGGGCTTCGCGCAGCGGCCCCTCGGCCCCCGCCGCGTCGCCGCGCATCAGCCGCACGCGCCCGAGCAGCGCGTGCGCGTCCGCCCAGCGTGGATGCGCCGCGGCCACGCCCGCGAGCACCGTCTCGGCCTGCGCCAGCCGGTTCGCCTGCAGCCACAGGCTGCCCAGCTCGAGCGCCGGCGCGCCGTAGCCGGGCTGCAGCTCGAGCGCCCGCTGGTAGGCGGCGGCGGCCTCCTCGACGCGGCCCTGCGCGCGGCGTACGCGCCCGAGGAGCACGTGCAGGTCCGGGTATCCCGGGTGCACGGCCAGCATGCGCAGCAGCGCCGCCTCCGCGCCCTCGTGGTCGCCGGCCTCGGCGAGCAGCTGCGCCTCGAGCAGCGCGTGCCGGGGCCCCTCGCGGTCGCGCGCGAGCCCGCGGCGCAGCGCGCGCAGGGCCTCGTCGTCGCGGCCGAGCGCGTGGTAGACGAGCCCGAGCAGGCGGTTCGCGCGCGCGAACTGGCGGTTCATGCCGGTCGCGGTCTCGAGCGCCTGCGCGGCGCCCTCGAGGTCCCCGCCGCGGAAGCGCGCGAGGCCGAGCCAGAAGTGCACGTCGGGGTACTGCGGGTGCGCCTCGAGCGCCGCCTCGACGTGGGCCGTCGCCGCGGCGGCGCGCCCCTGCTCCAGTTCCAGCCTCGCCCCGAGCAGCCGCGCCTCGAGGTAGCGCGGGTTCAGCTCGAGCGCCACCTTGAGGTGGTCGAGCGCCTCCCCGGGCGCGCCGTCCTCGAACAGCAGCCCGGCCAGCCGGCAGCGCAGGTCCGCGTAGGACGGCTTCGCCGCCACCGCCCGCCGCAGTTCGGCGACCGCCCCGGCCAGGTCGCCCTCCTGCTGGCGCGCGAGAGCCCGGTCGAGGCTCGCCCCGCCCTCGGGCGCCTCGCGCTTCGCGCCCTCGCCGGGCAGCAGCCGCCGCCACTGCTCGCCCGTCCAGTCGCGCGCGACCGCGGGCGTCACCCACTCGGGGGCCTCGAAGCCCAGCTCGAGCGCCTCCGCCAGCGAGGCCGCCGAGCGCTCGCCGTCGCCGCGCAGGCCGAGGCACACGGCCAGCAGGAGCCGGCCCTCGAGGTAGTGCGGGTGCTCGTCCAGCGCCCGCTCGAGGTCCGCGATCGCCTCGTCCAGGCGGCCCGAGCGCTCGTAGATGCGCGCGCGGTGGTAGCGCAGGTCGGGGAACGTCGGGTTCTCGGCGAGCGCGCGGGTGAACTCCTGCTCCGCGCGCGCGAAGTCGCCGGCGTGGAAGTGGGCCAGCCCGAGGTTCGCGCGCGCCTCCGCGGCGTGCACGCGCGCGAGGCAGTGGTCGGGATCGTTCGGGTCCCGCACCTCGCGGAGCACGGTCTCGAAGCACTCGGCGGCCCGCGCGAACTCCCCCCGGTTGAAGTGGAGGATGCCCGCGTTGTAGTGCCGCGTGTGCCCCCACTTGACCAGCGAGGACAGGAACCGCATCGCCGTCAGTCCATCTGGCGGCGCAGGAACGTCGGCACCTCGAGCGAGGCGCCGTTGCCGTTGCCCCGGCCCCACTGGCCGCGTGACTCGCGCCGCTTCCAGGCGGGCTCGGTGTAGCTCGGCTCGTCGTCGGCGTTCGCCACCTTCGCGCGCGAGCGCTCCACGACCCGCAGGTGCGGCGCCGCCGGGCCGAAGCCGGTGGCGACCACGGTGACCACGATCTCGCCGTCGAGCGCCGGGTCGATGACGGCGCCGAAGATGATGTTCGCGTCCTCGCCCGCGGCCTCGGTGACCACCTTCGAGGCCTCGTTGACCTCGTGCAGGCTGAGGTCGCGCCCGCCGGTGATGTTGAGCAGCACGCCCTCGGCGCCGTGGATCGAGACGTCCTCGAGCAGCGGGCTGCTGACCGCGGCCGTGGCCGCGTCCACCGCGCGCGTCTCGCCGGTCGCGCGCCCGGTGCCCATGAGCGCGTTGCCGCGCGCGGCCATGATGCTCTTCACGTCGGCGAAGTCCACGTTGACGAGGCCGGGCACGGTGACGAGGTCGGCGATGCCCTTGGTGGCCTTGAGCAGCACGTCGTCGGCGATGCCGAAGGCCTCCGAGAGCGGGGTGCCGCGCTCGACCACGGCGAGCAGCCGCTCGTTCGGGATGACGAGCAGCGTGTCCACCTCGGCGCGCAGCTCCTCGAGGCCCTCCTCGGCCTGGCGCATGCGGCGCCGGCCCTCGAAGCTGAACGGGCGCGTCACGACGCCCACGGTCAGCGCGCCCGCCTGGCGGGCGATGCGCGCCACGACCGGCGCCGCGCCGGTGCCCGTGCCGCCGCCCATGCCGGCGGTGACGAACACCATGTCCGAGTCGCCCAGCACGTCGGCGATGGCCTGCTGGTCCTCCTCGGCCGACAGCCGGCCCTGCGAGGGGTCGCCGCCGGCGCCGAGCCCGCGCGTCGCGTTCACGCCGAGCTGGATGCGGGTCGAGGCGAGCGAGCCGCCGAGGGCCTGCACGTCCGTGTTCGCGGCGATGAACTCCACGCCGCGCAGGCCCGCGCCGATCATGCGGTTCACCGCGTTGCCGCCCGCCCCGCCGACGCCGATGACCTTCAGTCGCGCCGCGGCGGTCCGTTCCATCTCCAGCTCGAACATCGACATGGGCACCTCTCCTTGTGCCGGCCCGCGGCCGTCCTGGCCGCGCCGCCCGGTGGTTCGTGACGCTAGAAGCGGCTCGTGAACCAGTTCCAGAGATCGAAGCGCGGCTTCGGCTTCGAGCTCCCGTTGTCCGTGTAGATCCCGTTCCCGCTCGCCTGCCCGGCGGCGTGCAGCACCAGCCCGACGCCGGTCGAGAAGCGCGGGTCGGCGACGTTTTCCGCCAGCCCGCCCACGCCGCGAGGCGCGCCGAGGCGCACGGGCATCTCGAAGACCTGCTCCGCCAGCTCGGCGATGCCCGGCAGCAGCGAGGTGCCGCCCGTCAGCACGACGCCGCCTCCGAGCAGCTCGGCGAAGTGGTTCTTGCGCACTTCCTTGTTGGCGAGCGCGAAGATCTCCTCCATGCGCGGCTCGATCATCGACGCCAGCACGTGCCGCGAGATCTCGCGGTCGGTGCGGCCGCCGACCCCCGCCACCGCGAGCATCTCCTCGGCCGGCACGAGCGAGGCGAGCGCCGAGCCGAACTGGAGCTTGAGCGCCTCGGCCTTGTCGATCGGGGTGCGCAGGCCGATGGCGATGTCGCTGGTCACGCTCGCCCCGCCGAACGGGATGATCGCGGTGTGGCGGATCGAACCCTCGTGGAAGACCGCGACGTCGGTCGTGCCGCCGCCGATGTCGAGCAGCACCACGCCGAGGGCGCGCTCGTCGTCGTCGAGCACCGCCTGCGCGGAGGCCAGCGGCTCGAGCACGAGGTCGTAGACCTTCAGGCCCACGCGCTGGATCGCGCGGCAGATGTTCTTCGCGCTCGTGACCGCGCCCGTGATGATGTGGACCTCGGCCTCGAGGCGCACGCCGCTCATGCCGACCGGGTCCTGGATGCCGTCCTGGTCGTCCACCAGGAACTCCTGCGGGATCACGTGGATGATCTCGCGGTCCATCGGGATGGCGATGGCCTTGGCGGCCTCGACCACGCGCTCGACGTCGGCGGCGGCGATCTCGTTGTCCTTGCGCGCGACCGCGATGACCCCGCGGCTGTTGATGCTGCGGATGTGGTCGCCCGCGATGCCGGCGTAGACGCCCTTCACGTCGATGCCGGCCATCCGCTCGGCTTCCTCGACGGAGCGCTGGATGCTGGTGACGGTCTTCTCGAGGTCCACCACCACGCCGCGCCGCAGGCCCTCGCTGGGGGCGTTGCCCACGCCGACGATGCGCAGCTCACCGGAGGAGTTCTGGTCGGCGATGATGCAACTGATCTTGGTGGTGCCGATGTCGAGACCGACGAACGTCCGTGTCGCCTGGGCCATGGGGTTCCCTCCCGCCTGGCTGCGTGCCCTCGTCTCAGATGTTCCCGCGACCCTCGCCGGCCCCGCCGGGCGCGGTCTCCCGCGCGTCGCGAACGATGATCTGCTCCGGGATCCGCACGTCCACCTCGCCGGGCGTCATGCCCTTGCTCTGGAGGTCGGCCAGCGTCGCCCGCAGCCCGGATAGCTGTCTCGTGTCCGGCGGCCAGGCCGTCCCGATCACGCGCACGCCGTTCATGAGCACGAGGCGCGTGACGCGATCCTCGGAGACGTCCACCTCGGAGACCTGGCCCGCGAGACGGAGCGCATTGTCGCTCAAAATCGCCGCCCACGCGAGCCCTCTTTGCACCTGCGGCGTGCGCAGCCGCGCGCCCGGGCGGTGCCGCGAGAAGTCGGCGCCGGTGAGGATCGGCACGTCGGCGATGACGCCGCGCTGCAGCGGCGCGAGCAGCACGCCGGCGGTGTCGATCTCCCACGGCTCGCCGTGCGCGACGGCGAGCGCCGGCACGCGCTCGGTGATCTTGAGCTCGAGCCCCCGCAGCCCCGCGCGCCGCACCTCGGCGCGCTCGATGCGCGGGTCGGCGAGCAGCCGCGCGCGCACGCGGCCGAGGTCGAGCGACAGCAGGTCCTGGCCTTCCGCGAGCTTCGCCACGCGCGCCACGCGGGCGCCGTCGAGGTAGCGCAGCCCGGTCACGCGGACGCTCCTCAGCACGGCGTGGCGCTCGCGCAGTTCGCGCCACGGCACGATCGCGAGCAGGCCGATCGCGGCCATGACCGCGAGCACGCGCAGGGCCTGCCGGCCGCCGCCGCCCCGGGGGGCCCGCTCGCGCCGCCCGCGCTCGAGCGCGCGGCCCTGGTAGGTGCTCACGCGCGGCTCCCGGCCGGCGCGCCGAGGCGCGCCAGCACCTGGTCGGCCAGCTTCCAGACGTCGCCGGCGCCGAGCGTGATCACGACGTCGCCGGGCCTCGCCTCACGCGCGGCCGCCTCGGCGGCCGCCGCGCCCGAGCCGGCGTACTCGACGTGCCCGGCGCCCTGCTCGCGGGCCGAGTCGGCCACCGTGCGGCCGGAGACGCCCTCGATCGGGGCCTCGCCGGCCGCGTAGACGTCGAGCACCCACGCGCGGTCGGCGTCCGCGAAGCAGCGCCCGAACTCCTCGCGCAGCGCGGCGGTGCGCGTGTAGCGGTGCGGCTGGAAGATGACGAGCACGCGCCCGCCGAGCTGGCGCGCCGCGGCCAGCGTCGCCGCGACCTCGGTCGGGTGGTGGCCGTAGTCGTCCACCACGCGCACGCCGTTCGCGTCGCCGCGGGTCTCGAAGCGCCGCCCCACCCCGTGGAAGGCGCCGAGGCCCTCGGCGACGTGGCCGAACCCGATCTCGAGCTCGAGCCCGACCGCGACCGCCGCGAGCGCGTTGAGCACGTTGTGCCGCCCCGGCACCTGCAGCGTCACCGTCCCGAGTTCGCGGCCGCCGGCGACGACGCCGAAGCGCGAGCCGTGCCCGGAGAGCTCGACGTCCACGCCGCGCACCTCGGCGTCCGGCCCCGTGCCGTAGAGGACCGTGCGCTTGGTCACCTCGGGCAGGATGCCGCGGACGTTCGCGTCGTCGGCGCACAGCACGCTGACGCCGTAGAACGGCACCCGGTTCGCGAAGTAGACGAACGCCTGCCGGACCTCGGCGAGGTCGGCGTAGTGGTCGAGGTGCTCGCGGTCGATGTTGGTGACCACCGTGATGGCCGGCGCGAGCCGCAGGAACGACCCGTCGCTCTCGTCGGCCTCGGCGACCATGAAGCGGCCGTGCCCGAGCTGGGCGTTCGCGCCCACCGCGCGCAGCCGCCCGCCGACCACGATCGTCGGGTCCATGCCGCCGCGCTCGAGCACCGCCCCGACCATCGAGGTCGTCGTGGTCTTGCCGTGCGAGCCGCCGACGGCGATGCCGTACTTCATGCGCATCAGCTCGGCGAGCATGTCGGCGCGCGCGATCACGGGCACGCCTGCGCTCCGGGCCGCGACCAGCTCGGGGTTGTCGGGCTGCACCGCCGAGGAGTAGACGACGACCTGCGCGCCCTCGACGTTCGAGGCGGCGTGCCCGGGGAACACCCGGCCGCCGAGGCCGACCAGCCGGTCGGTCACCTCGGTGGCCCTGAGGTCGCTGCCCGAGACCGCGTAGCCCATGTTGAGCAGCACCTCGGCGAGCCCGGACATGCCGCTGCCGCCGACGCCGATGAAGTGGATGCGGTGCGTGCGGCCGTACATCTCAGTGGCTCCCTCCCGCCGCCGGTTCCTCGGACGCCGCGGCCCGGCCCTCGGCGTGGCGCAGCAGCGAGCGCGCCAGGCGCGCCGCCGCGTCGGGCCGCGCGAACAGCCGCGCGTTGGCCGACATCCGCGAGAGCGCCTGGCGGTCCGCGAGCAGGTGCGCGATCTCCTTCGCGAGCCGCTCGCCGGTCAGCTCGGCGTCCACGATGCTCACGGCCGCGCCTCGGTCCACCAGGTTCGAGGCGTTGACCTCCTGGTGGTTGTGCGCGGCGAACGGGTAGGGCACGAGCACCGAGGGCAGGCCGCAGACCGCGATCTCGGCCAGCGTCATGGCGCCGGCGCGGCACACGACCAGGTCGGCGACGGCGTAGGCCATGTGGATCTTCCTGACGAACGGCATGACCGTCGCGGGCAGCTGCTCGGCCTGCACCGCGGCCTGCACGCGCTCGAAGTCGGGCCGTCCCGTCTGCAGGATGAACTGCACGTCCACGCGGCCCTTGAGCCGCCGCAGCGTGTCGATCGCCGCCTCGTTGATGCGGCGCGCGCCGAGGCTGCCGCCGAACACGAACACGGTCGGCCGCCCGGGCTGCAGCTCGAACTCGCGCAGGGCCGACTCGCGGTCGCCCGAGAGGATGTGCGCGCGCACCGGGTTGCCGGTGATCTTGAGGTGGTCCTTGCGCGCGAACCAGCCGCGCGCCTCGAGGAACGACAGGTGCACCTCGTTCGCGAAGCGGGCGAGCACGCGGTTCGCGAGGCCGGGGATGCTGTTCTGCTCCTGCAGCACGAGCGGGCGCCCGAGCAGCTTCGCGGCGAACGACAGCGGCGCGCTGACGTAGCCGCCCGTGCCGAGGACCGCCTTCGGGTTCTCCGCGAGCACGATCCACAGCGCCTGCAGCACGCCGAGCACGTTGACGAGCGCGGCGCCGGGCCACAGCCACCAGCGGCGGCGGTGGAAGCCGGCCGAGGCCAGGTAGCGGATGCGGAAGCCGGCCTCGGGCACCGCCTGCGCCTCGATGCCGTGGCGGGTGCCCACGAACACGACCTCGACGTCGCGCCGCTGGCGCTTGAGCTCCTCGGCCACCGCGATGCCCGGGAAGACGTGCCCCCCGGTGCCGCCGCCGGCGATCAGGATCTTCATGCGCCCTCCCTCGCCCAGCGCTGCCGGGTGAGCGCCTCGGATTCGCCGTTGAGGGCGCTGATGCGGTACAGAATGCCGGCGGCCGCCAGGTTCGCGAGCAGTGCCGAGCCGCCGTACGAGACGAACGGCAGCGGCAGCCCGGTGGTCGGCGCCAGCCCGGTCGCGACGGCCACGTTGGCCAGCGCGTAAAGGCCGATCTGCACGGTGAGACCTCCCGCCACGAGGCAGGCAAAGGGTTCGGGGCAGCGCGCCGCGACGCGCATGCCGCGCCACAGGAAGAGCCCGATGACGACCAGCAGGAAGGTCGTCCCGAGGAAGCCGAGCTCCTCCGCGAGGATCGAGAAGATGAAGTCCGTGTGCGCCTCGGGCAGGAACAGCAGCTTCTGCATGCCCGCCCCGAGGCCGCGCCCGGCGATGCCGCCGGAGCCGATGGCGATGAGCGACTGGTCGAGCTGGAAGCCGGCGTCGCGGCCGTCCGCCCGCCCGAGCAGGAAATCCACGAACGTGTGCACGCGCCGCATCATGTACGGGTGCGTCGCGAGCGCGACCGCCACCGCGCCCGCGCCGGCCGCGACGGGGCCCGCGAGGTAGCGCAGCGGCGCGCCGGAGACGAACAGCATGGCGAGCCCGGTGACGAGCAGCAGCCCGGCCGAGCTCAGGTTCGGCTGCTTGAGGATCAGCGCGGCGACGATGCCGACCACGGCGAGCGGCGGCAGCAGCCCGCGCAGGAAGCCGTGCTCGGAAACCGGGCGGCGCTTGAGCCACCAGGCCAGGAACACGACCGTGGCGAGCCGCGCGAGGTCGGTGGGCTGCACGCTCATGAAGCCGACCCGCAGCCAGCGGGTCGCGCCGTTGGACATGTGGCCCGCGGCGACGACCGTCGCGAGCAGCGCGCAGGCGATCCCGAGGATCCAGGGCGCCGCCGACTCGAGCACCCGCAGGCTGAGCGCCTTCGCGCACGCCCAGAGCACGCCCAGGCCGAGCACGGTGCGCAGCAGCTGCTGGCGGAAGAAGTAGTTCTCGTCGCCCTTGCGCACGAACGCGGTGAACGAACTCGACGAGTAGACCATCACCAGCCCGACGCCCGTCAGCACCAGGGCCAGCACGATGATCCAGCGGTCTCCTCGGGTCATCCCCGCACGCCTCCCTGCGCGAGTCGGGCGACTTCTTCCTTGAAGCGCCGTCCGCGGTCCTCGTAGTCCTTGAACATGTCGTACGAGGCGCAGCCCGGCGACAGCAGGACCACGCCACCCGGAACGGCCGCACGGTACGCGACCGCGACCGCTTCGGCCAGTGTTTCCGCGCGCTCGGCCGGCACGCCGGCCCAGGCCTTGGCCATCGGGCCCGCCCCCTCGCCGATCAGCACCAGCCGGCGGACGTGGCGGCGCACGAGGCCGGCGAGCGGCGCGAAGTCCTGGCCCTTGTCGCGGCCTCCGGCGATGAGCACCACGGGCTGCTCGAAGCTCTGCAGCGCGACCGCGAGCGAGTCGGTGTTGGTGGCCTTGGAGTCGTTGACGAAGCGCACGCCGTCCACCTCGCCCGCCGCCTCCAGGCGGTGCTCGAGGCCCGCGTACGACGCGAGCACGCCGCGCACCGCCGCCGCCGGCGGCTCCATCGGCAGCACGGTCGCGAGCGCGGCGAGTACGTTGGCGAGGTTGTGGGGTCCCGGCAGCCGCACCTCGCCCCGCGACGCCACGCGCTCGCGGCCGCCGCGGCGCGCCAGCACGAGGTCGCCGGCCTCGAAGAACGCGCCGTCGTCCACGGGCCCGCGCACCGAGAAGGCCAGCGGCGAGGCCGCGCCGGGCCGGTGCGCCACCGCCGGGTCGTCGGCGTTGCGCACCGCGTAGTCACCCTCGTCCTGGCGCTCGAACAGCCGCTGCTTGAGCGCCCCGTAGGCCTCGAGCGTGCCGTGGCGGTCGAGGTGGTCCGGCGTCAGGTTGAGCCACGTGGCGACGAACGGCTTGAGCCGCGCGACGGTCTCGAGCTGGAACGACGAGACCTCGACCACGAGCAGGCCGGCGTCGCTGACCTCCTCGGCCACCTCGCAGATCGCGCGGCCGATGTTGCCGCACACCGCCACCTCGCGCCCGGCCGCGCGCAACAGCGCGCCGGTCAGGTCCGTGGTCGTGCTCTTGCCGTTCGTGCCGGTGATGCAGACGAGCGGCGCGCGCGCGGCGAGAAAGCCGAGCTCGAGCTCGCCGACGACCGGGATGCCGCGCTCGCGCGCGGCGGCCGCGAGCGCGTGGTCCGCCGGAATGCCCGGGCTCCAGACGAGCAGGTCGCGGCCGTCGAGCAGCCCGGGATCGTCGCGCCCCCACGCCGCGCCGACGCCGGAGGCCGTGACGGCGCGCGCCGCCTCGGGCAGCTCGTCCCCGGAGCGGCGGTCGCAGAGCACGACCTCGGCGCCGTGGCGGGCGAGCAGTCGCGCGGCGGCGACGCCGCTGCGCGCGGCCCCCGCGACGAGCGGCCGGCGGCCGGGCAGCGGATGGTGCCGGTCGAAGGTCACTGGAGCTTGAACGTGGTGAGGGACAGCATCGCGAGCAGCACGCCGGCGATGTAGAAGCGCAGCACCACCCGCGACTCGGCCCAGCCCATCAGCTCGAAGTGGTGGTGGAGCGGCGACATCCGGAAGATGCGCTTCCCGGTCAGCTTGAACGAGGCGACCTGCAGCATCACCGAGACGGCCTCGGCGACGAACACGCCGCCCACCAGCACGAGCCAGAACTCGCGCTTGATGAGCACCGCGACCACGCCGAGCGCGCCGCCGAGCGCCAGCGAGCCGGTGTCGCCCATGAAGACGTTCGCGGGATGGCAGTTGAACCACAGGAAGCCGAGCGAGGCGCCGAGCACCGCGGCGCAGAACACGGTCAGCTCGCCGCCGTAGGCGAGGAAGCTGATGTTCAGGTAGTCGCTGAACCTCGCGTGACCGCTCACGTAGCACATGCCCGCGAACGAAACGGCCGCGATCGCGACCAGGCCCGAGGCGAGGCCGTCGAGGCCGTCGGTCAGGTTGACCGCGTTGGACGAGCCGGTGATGACGAGGATCACGAACGGCACGAACAGCCAGCCGAAGTCCACGAACGTGCGCTTGAGGAACGGCACGTGGGTGGTGGTCGGCGAGAGCCCCGGCTCGGGGTAGAGCAGCAGGAGCACGCCGACGAGCGCGCCGCACGCGACCTGGCCGACGAGCTTGTAGCGGCCGAGCAGGCCCTTCGGGAAGTTCTTCACCACCCGCAGCCAGTCGTCGAGGAAGCCGAGTCCGCCGAGCCACACGGTGGCGAGCAGCGCGATCCACATCGGCTTCGAGTGGAAGTTCCCCCACAGCAGGCAGGGCACGACGATGGAGGTGAGGATGAGCAGCCCGCCCATGGTCGGCGTGCCGGCCTTGCCGAGGTGCGTCTGCGGCCCCTCCTGCCGGATCTTCTGCCCGAGCTTCACGCGCCGCAGCCACTCGATCATGACGGGGCCGAACAGGAAGCTGATGAGCAGCGCCGTGACCGCCGCGTAGGCGGCGCGGAACGTGATGTAGCGGAACACGTTCAGCACCGACAGCCCGGGAATCTCGTGCAGCGGGTAGATCCACTCGTAGAACACGCTCAGCTCTCCGTCTCGAGGCCTTCGAGCACCTGCTCCAGCGCCGCGCCGCGCGACGCCTTGAGCAGCACCACGACGCCGGGCGCCAGCGCCTCGCGCAGCGCCGCCGCCAGCTCGGGCTTGCCCGGGAAAACGCGCGCCGCGGCCCCGGCCGCGCCCGCGCCGGCCGCATATTCGCCCGCGTGGGCCCCGACCGTCCACAGTTCGGCGCCGCGCACGAGCGCGCCGGTTTCGCGGTGCAGCCGCGCCGCGGTCCCGCCCAGCTCCAGCATGTCGCCGAGCACCGCGATGCGCCGCCCGGCCCCGGGCCAGCCCGCGAGCGTGGCCAGCGCCGCCGCGGTCGAGTCCGGGTTCGCGTTGTAGCAGTCCACGAGCAGCACCGCGCCGCCCGAGCGCCGCACTTCCATGCGGCCCTTCAGCGCGCGATGCGCCCCGAGCGCGGCGGCGACCGCGCCGGGGTCGAGCTTCCAGTGGCGCGCGACCGCGAGCGCGGCGAGCGCGTTCTGCGCCTGGTGGCGGCCGACGAGCCGCAGGTGCACGGGCGGGAAGCCCTCGACCTCGAGGCGCGAGCCCTCGGGCCCGAGGTCCTCCCAGCGCTCGGGGCGAACGTCCGCGCCCTTCGCGAATCCGTAGGTCGTCACCCGGGCCTTCGCCCCCTTCACCGCCGCGAGCAGCCGCGGCGAATCGGCGCCCACGAACGCCGGCTGCCCGGCCGCGAGCGCGTGCACCAGCGCGGCCTTCTCGCGGGCGATGCCGTCCAGCGAGCCGACGCCCTCGAGGTGCGCGGAGCCGGCGTTGGTGACGATCGCCGCCGACGGCGCCGCGATCGCGGCCAGCGCCGCGATCTCGCCGGGGTGGTTCATCGCCATCTCGACGATCGCCACCTCGTGCTCGCGGCGGAGCGCGAGCAGCGTGAGCGGCACGCCCCAGTGGTTGTTGAGGTTCCCCTCGGTGCGCAGCGTCGGCGCGGCGGTCGCGAACGCGGCCGCGACCAGCTCCTTGGTGCCGGTCTTGCCCGCGCTGCCGGTCACGCCCACGAGCAGGCCGGGCCACGCCTCGCGGTAGCGGCTCGCGAGGCGCTGCAGCGCCGCGGTCACGTCGTCCACGAGCACGAGCGGCCCGAGGTCGAGGTGCGCGATCGCCGGGTGCACCGCGCGCGCGCACAGCGCGGCGCCCGCGCCCCGCGCGAACGCCTCGTCGAGGTAGGCGTGGCCGTCCACGCGGCTGCCGGGCAGCGGCACGAACAGCATGCCGGGCGCGAGCGCGCGCGAATCGAGCGTCGCCCCGGTCACGCCGCGCCGCAGCAGCGCCTCGCGCGCGGCCGGGTCGCGCGGGGCCTCGCGCACGACGAGGTCGCCGTTCGCCCACTGCGCGAGCTGGACGAGCGTGATCATGGGCCCGGCGGGTCCGCCGGCGCCCGGCGCGGCGGGCGTGATCGCGCCGCCCCGGGCGAGGAAGTCCTCCGGGCGCGGGCCGCGGAGCGCGCTCACGCCGGCGCCCCGAGCAGCTCGCGCGCGACCGCGCGGTCGTCGAACGGCAGCACCTGGCCGCCGATCGTCTGCGTCGTCTCGTGTCCCTTGCCCGCCACCAGCACCACGTCCCCCTCCCGCGCCTCGCCGAGCGCCGCGGCGATCGCCGCGCGCCGGTCCAGCACCGTCCGCAGTCCCGCGCCCGGCGCGCCGGCCACGACGGCCGCGGCGATCGCGGCGGGGTCCTCGGTCCGCGGGTTGTCGTTCGTGACCCAGGCCGCGTCGGCGAGCCGGGCGGCGATCGCGCCCATGAGCGGGCGCTTGCCGCGGTCGCGGTCGCCGCCGCAGCCGAACACGCACAGCACCCTCCCGTCCGCGTGCTCGCGGCAGGCCGCCAGCGCGCGCTCGAGCGCGTCGGGCGTGTGCGCGTAGTCCACCACCACGGTGAACGGCCGCCCGCCGGACACCTTCTCGAGCCGGCCGGGGACGCCGCCGAAGCCGGCCAGCGCGCGCGCGGCCGCGTCGGCGCCCGCGCCCATCGCGAGCGCGCAGGCCCACGCGCCCGCGGCGTTGTGCGCGTTGAAGCGCCCGAGCATGGGCAGTTCGAGCTCGCGCTCCGCGCCGCCCGAGGCGAGGCGCAGCCGCAGCCCGCCGGGCGCGGGGCTCACCGCCGCGAGCCGGACGTCCGCGCGGCCGGACGCGCCGAAGAACGCGAGCGCCATGCCGCCCGCGCGCGCGGCCGCCTCGACCCGCGGAGCGGCCGGGTCGTCGGCGTTCACGACCGCGGTCGCGCGCGCGCCCCCGCCGCCGTTCCGCCCGTCGAACAGCATGAGCTTGGCGTCGAGGTAGGCGTCCATCGTGCCGTGGTAGTCGAGGTGGTCCTGCGAGAGGTTGGTGAACACCGCGGCCTCGCAGGCGAGGCCCCACGTGCGGCGCTGCGCGAGCGCGTGGCTGCTCGCCTCCATGGCCACCGCCCGCACGCCGCGCGCGCGCATCTCCGCGAGCAGCGCCTGCAGGTCGGGCGCCTCGGGCGTCGTGAACGCGCTCGGCCGCGGCTCGCCCGCGATCCGGATGCCGGTCGTGCCGACGAGCCCGGCGCTCCAGCCGGCGGCCGCGAAGATCGCCTCCAGCAGGTAGGTGGTCGTCGTCTTGCCGTTCGTGCCCGTCACCGCGGCGACGCGCAGGGCGCGCGAGGGCTCGCCGTGGAAGCGGCAGGCCATGGCGGCGAGCGCCAGGCGCGGCTCGCGCGCCTCGACCACGGTCGCCCCTTCGGCGCGCGTGCCGGGCGCGCCGACCACGACGCGCGCCCCGGCGGCGAGCGCCGAGGGCACGAAGCGGGCGCCGTCGTCCTTCACGCCGGCGAGCGCGAAGAACGCGTCGCCCGGCCGCACGCGGCGCGAATCCAGGGCGAGGCCGCCGACGGGCACGTCGTCCGGGCCGCGGACGGACACGCCCTCGAGGCCGGCGACCAGCTCGTGGAGCGTCACGGGCGGCGCGCCGACGCCGCGGCCGCGATGCCGCCGCGGCCGGTGCCCGCCGGCGCGTCGGGCACCTCGCACCACAGGTGCACGCCGCCCTCGATCGGCAGCGGCGTCCCGGGCGGAGGCTCCTGGCGCACCACGAGACCGTGGCCGGAGAGGCGGGAGCGGACCTGGCGGGCCGTGAGCCGTCGCACCGCCTCGCGCATCGGCAGCCCGGCGAGGTCGGGGAGCCGGGTGTGTGCGGAATCGCGCGGCGGCGACAGCCATGCCGTGACGGAGCCGCCGCGGTCGACGGGCTGGCCCGCCGGCGGCGACTGCGAGAGGACGCGGGGCCCCCGCCCCTCGAAGCGGGCGCGCAGGCCGTAGTCGCGCAGGCGGCGCTCCGCCTCGCGCGGCGGCAGGAGCCGCAGGTCGGGCGCGATCACGGCGGGCACCTCGGGCGGGCGCGCGGCGACCGGGCCCTCGAGCGGCCCCAGCACGCCGTCGCGGCGGCGCATCAGGTCGAGCACGATCTCGCGGAAGACCGGGGCCGCGACCTGGCCGCCGTAGTAGAGGTGGCGCGGCGGTTCGTCCACGACCACGACGCCGACGATGCGCGGGCGCTCGGCGGGCGCCATGCCGGCGAACGACGCCATGTACATGCCGTGGCCGTAGCCGCCGGTGGCCGCGTCGTACTTCTGGGCGGTGCCGGTCTTGCCCGCGATCGGGAAGCCCTCGAGGCGGGCGCTGGTGGCCGTGCCGCTGTCCACGACCGCCTCGAGCATGCGGCGCAGCATCGCGGCGGTGGGCTCGCCGAACACGCGGTGCCGCGGCTGCGGCGACCAGCGGCGCGCCACCTTGCCGGCGGCGGTGCGCTCCTCGCGCACGAGCATCGGCTCCATGAGCACGCCGCCGTTGGCGATGGCCCCGTAGGCCAGCGCGAGCTGCAGCGGCGTGACCGCGATCTCCTGCCCGATCGAGATCGTGGGCGCCGAGCGCGGCTGCCAGTTCGCGACCGGGCGCAGCTTGCCGGCCGTCTCGCCGGGGAACTCGACGCCGGTGAGCGCGCCGAAGCCGAGCGCCGTGGAGTAACGATAGACGCGGTCGGCGCCGAGCCTCAGGCCGAGCTTCGCGCACACGATGTTGCTCGAGTGCTGGATCGCGCCGAAGAACGTGTAGCCGTCCTTCGCGTGCGAGTCCCGGAGCCGGAAGCCCGGGAACAGCTCGGCGCTGCCGGTCGCGGAGGCGGTGAAGTACTCGCCGGGGCGCGCGAGGTTCTCCTCGAGCGCGGCGCCGGCGACCACGACCTTGTACGTGGAGCCGGGCTCGAACTGGTCGGTGAAGGTCCAGTTCTTGGCCTTGCCCGGCTCGAGGTGCGGCACGCAGGCGGCGGCGAGGATCTCGCCCGTCCACGGGTCGAGGAAGATCGCGAAGCCGCGCCGGGCGCCGAGCGTGTCCACCGCGCGTGCGAGGTGGCGCTCGACGATCGACTGCAGCTCGCCGTCGATCGTCAGCACGAGCGAGGAGCCGTCGCGCGCGGGGCGGTGCTCGGCGCCCGGCAGGCGCAGCGTGCGCCGCGCGCCCGCGCGGATGGCGGTGACCCAGCCCGACTGCCCGGCGAGGCGAGCGTCGAACTGGTACTCGAGCCCGTCCACGCCGGCGTTGTCGCGGTTCGTGCGCCCCAGGATCTCGGCGGCGGCCGCGCCGAGCCGGTAGTTGCGGCGCGTCTCGTCCTCGACGTCCACGCCCTCGATGCGCAGGGCCCGGATGCGCTCCCCCACCTCGGGCGGCACGTCGCCGGTGATCCAGCGGTAGCCGCGCGTCTCCGCCAGGCGCTTGCGCAGCTTGCCCGCCGGCTCGCCGAGGATGGGCGCCATGAGCGCCGCGGCGCGCGCGACGTCCCGCAGCTGCGGCCGGTAGACGGCAACGCGGCTCACCAGCAGGTCGTGGGCGAGCACGCGTCCGTCGCGGTCGAGCAGTTCGCCCCGCTTGGGGATCAGCTTGAGCCGCAGCTGCTGGTTCGCCGCGGCGCGCGCGACGAAGTGGCCGTGCTGGCCGATCTGCAGCCAGGCGACGCGCGCCCACAGGCACAGCAGCAGGAAGAAGAGGCCGGCCGCGGCCATCAGCACCCGACTCTTGCGCATTTCCCTGTGGGCCAAGTTCCCTCCCTGGAACGGCGGTTCACGCAGACCGCCTGCCCCACGTGCGCGGTGCTGTGGCGCGGCCGGCACAGTGCGCCGGTCGCTCCTGTCGGAACGATCGGATCAGTTCACGCGTCGACCTCGTGCCGCGGCATCGGGCACGAGTGCCTCCAGCGCGCGGCCCGCGAACGCGAGCAGCGGCGTGGACGGCGTGGACGCCGGGCGGGCCGGCGACGGTTCGAGGTAGTCCTCCGGAAGCGTCACGATCTGGCGCGGGTCCACCGGCTGCAGCCCGAGCGCGCTCGCGACCGGCCCGAGCTCGGCGCGGGTGCTGCCCTGCTCGAGCCGCGAGACGGCCCACGCCTTCTCGGCGCTCGCCTGCTGCAGCGCGGTCTCGCCGCGGCCGACCTTCACGCTCAGGCTCGCCACCGTCGAGGTCTGCCAGACCTCGAGCAGCAGCGCGGCGAGCAGCCCGGCCGCGAGCAGCACCAGGTGGGGACGGAACGCCGGCGCATCGGCGCGCCGGATGCCCGCGCGGTACCCGAGCCGGGGGCTCATGAACCGCAGGGGCGAGGGGGTGGCGGGACGGCTCATCGCGGCTTCCTCCGGAAGGCCCTCAGCCGCGCGCTGCGCGCGCGCGGGTTCGACTGCTGCTCCTCGGACGAGGGGACGACCACCTTGCGCGTCAGCTCTTCCCACGGGGCCGCCGCCTCCCCGTCGTCCATGACGGGGAGACGGCGCGACGGCACCACGCGCGGCGCACCGCGCAGCGCGTGCTTCACCCGGCGATCCTCGCCGGAGTGGTACGACAGCGTCACGACCACGCCGCCCTCGCGCACCGCGCCCGGCAGCCACGCCAGCGCCGCCTCGAGGTCGGCCATCTCGTCGTTCGTCCAGATGCGGAGCGCCTGGAACACCGGCGCCAGCGCCTTCGGCCGCGCGTCGCCCAGCACGCGGCCGGCCAGCTCGGCGAGCTGGCGCGTCGTCGCGAGCGAGCCCGCGCGCGCGGCCGCGACGAGCGCGCGCGCGAGGCGCGCCGCCGGGCCCACGTCGCCGTGCTCGCGCAGCACCGCCGCCACCTCGGCCTCGTCGGCCGCGGCCAGCTTCTCGGACAGCGGCAGGCCGGAGGTGGGGTCCATGCGCTGGTCCAGCGGCCCGTCGTGCGTGAAGCTGATCCCGCGCGCGGGGTCGTCGATCTGCCGCGACGACAGCCCGAAGTCGAAGAGCGCCCCCGCCAGCGGCTCCCCACCCGCCTCGGCGTGGCGCGCCGGCAGGTCGCGGAACGTGGCGTGGCGCAGCATCACGCGATCCCCGAACGGCGCCAGCCGGCCCGCGGCGAACGCGAGCGCGGCCGGATCGCGGTCGCAGCCGAGCAGCCGGGCGCCGGGCTCGGCCGCGAGCAGCGCGCCCGCGTGCCCGCCGTCGCCGAGGGTCGCGTCGAGGTAGAGGCCGGGACCTCCGAGCAGGAAGCGCAGGGTCTCGCGCACCAGCACCGGTTCATGACGCACGCTCACCGGGGGCCCCGTCGGCCCGCGCGGCCGGAACGAACGCCGCGTCGGACGCGTCCCACGAGCCGACGTGCGGATCGCAGCCGGCGAGACGGAAGAGGTCGCGCAGGTAGCGGCTCAGCCCCGACAGCGCGACGCTGCCCGAGCGCGCCTCGAAGCGCGCGATGGCCTGCACGAGCCGCGGCACCATGCGGTAGTCGATGTGGCGCAGCGCCGAGAAGTCCAGGAGCAGCCGCTCCACGCCGCGCGCGGCCAGCTCGTCGAGGGTCTGCTCGAGGCGCCGCTCGGCGGGCAGGTCGATCCAGCCGCGCACCTCGAGCACCGCGACGCGGCCCGCGGGCCGGTCGTGGAACTCGATCCGGGCGGCGGCGCCGTGACGGCCGCGCGTGAACTGGAGGTTCACGGACAGCGCGGTGCGCGGCTCGAGCGTGCGGACGGGAGCGACCATCAGTCCTTGAGGTCTCCGAGCGACTGTTCGTATCCGGCTTCGAGATCGTCGAGCTGCGGCTGCATCTGCGCGTGGAACTTCTCCGGCGCCCAGATCTCGAGGCGTCCGACCATCCCGTGCAGGAGGGCTTCCTTGCCCAGGCCTGCACGGCCCAGCAGCGACGATGGAATCGAGATGCGTCCCTGCTTGTCCACCGTCACCTTGCTTGCACCGACGAGGAAGGCCCGCGCGAACGCACGCTGCTGCTTGTTGCCCACCGACAGCGCGTAGAGCCGTTCCTCGAACCGCTTCCAGGCGTCCTCCGTGTAGAGCCACAGGCAGCCGTCGAGGCCGTACAGGAGGATGAACGTCGCGAGGGGCTGCTTGCGGCCGGGCACCGTGCGCATCGAGGCCGGGATCACCAGCCGGCCCTTCTCGTCGATCGCGTAGGTGTTGGTGGTGTAGAACGTGGTCATCCGGTCGCTCGCTTCCCGCGGGGTCCCACGTGTCTCCACGTCTCCCCCCGTTTCCCCAAAAACTACCACCGCGCGGCAGAATAGGTCCGCGTTCCGCGGGCGTCAAAGAAAAAGGTGAGGGAGAGCCGCGAAAAATGCGGCGCTGCACGCGTGTGCAGCGCGCGGCGGGCTCACGGCGCCGGCGTGGCGGCGCCGGACCGCGCGGCGAGCGAGTCGTACGCGGCCCAGTCGATCCGGTAGAAGGAGTAGACGACCTCGCCCGGGCGGGCGATGCCGAGGTTGGGGACCGCGGCGCTGCCTAGCGGCACGAGCGCGGCGCCGAAGCGGCTGTGCCCGGCGAGGTGGTAGGCGCGCGGCGCGCGGTCCACGAGGTACTGCGGCCGCTCGACCGCGGCGAACGAGAAGTTCGCGACCATGTCCTCCGGCGTCTCGCGCTGGAGCAGCGGCACCATGGAAGGCGACACGAGCCCCGCGAGGTCGAGCACGCGCCGCCGCGAGTGGTAGCCGAGCGCGCCGATGTCGGGCGCGGCGACGGTCTCGCCCGGGCGCGTGTTCGCCTGGAACCATTCGCCCCACGGCACGAGGCTCTGGCGCATGCCGGCGCTGAACGAGCGCACCTGGGGCAGCACCATGTTCGTGTAGGTGTAGAAGCCCTGCACCAGCGCGAGGAGGGTCAGCCCGATCCCCAGCACGGCCGCGCCGCGGCGCATCTCCGGCCCGGGCTCCTCCCCCGCCCACCAGCGCTCGACCGAGCGCCACGCGAGCCACGCGAGCACGGGCATGAGCGGCACGAAGTAGCGCGAGAGCGCCGGCACGCCGCGCATGACGTAGAGCACCGGCAGCCCGAGGAGCCAGACCCACGGCAGCAGCCGCTGCGCCTGCGGGCGGCTCGGCCACAGCCGGCGGCCGCCGAACGCGAGCGCCGCGACCAGCGCGCCCGCGAGCACGGCGTCCGAGTAGCCCACGATCCCGGCCTGCCGCCGGAGCGTCTCGAGCAGGTACTCCCACCCCACGCCGCCGGCGATCTTCGCGGCCAGCGTGTTCGGCCAGAACGTGCCGAAGTAGAGCCGCGCGAACAGCAGCCAGCCGCCGTAGATGAGCGCCGGCGGCAGCAGCCCGGCGATGAGCCGCCGCACGCCCTCGCGCGAGTCGGTGTCGATGACGAGGAACACGAACCACAGCAGCAGCAGGAACACCGCCTCGGGGCGCGTCAGCGCCGCGAGCGCCCACAGCGCGCCGGTGCGCACGGGCCGCGAGCCCCATTGCTTTCCCTCGGTGAACGCCACGAAGCCGGCGAGCACGAGCGCCGTCGCGAGCGGCGTCTCCATGCCCGAGACCGACCAGCGGATCATCCACGGGTGCGCGGCCCACACGAGCGTCGCCAGGCAGCGCAGCTCGACGAGCCTCAGGTTGCGGCGCATGAGCTGCAGGAACAGCACCACCGAGGCGAGCGTCGCGACCAGGCCGAGGGCGCGCGCGGTCCACAGCCCGTCGAGGCCCAGCGCGATGCCGTCCGCGACGAGCGCCACCCACAGCGGGCTCGTGCTCCCGTAGACGCGCTCGCCCGGGTTGAAGACGAAGCCCCTGCCCTCGGCGAGGTGGCGCGCGTACTGGAGGTGGATGAACGTGTCGTCGGTGAGGTAGCCCCGCACCGGCCACATGAGCGCCGCCGCGAGCGCCAGCGCGACGACGAGCGTCACGGCCTCCAGCCGCGAGAGCCGGCCGTTCTCCTTGAGAATCACGCGCGTCCTCCGGTGAGCCCGTCCAGCAGCTCCGCGAGCCGCGCGGCGAGGTGCGGACGCGCGTGCCCGTCGAGCCAGGCGGGTCGGTCGTCGGCGACGCGCCCGCGTTCCTTCCATGCCATGTACCGCGTTTCGAGCTCGCGCGCCAGCCCGGCGCGGTCGCCCGGCGCGATCACGGCCCCGCCGGCGCGGCGCACGAGGTCCGCCGCCTCGTCGTCCTCCGGCAGCAGCGCGACCACCGGCCGGCCCGCGTCGAGGTACTCGTAGAGCTTGCCGGGCACCATCGTGCGGTAGCCCTCGCCCCGCGGCTTCCAGAGCAGCAGCAGGTCGGCCGCGCGCTGCAGCGCCCGCGACTCGCCGTGCGGCAGGGGGCCGGTGAAGCGGGCGATGCCCTTGAGCCCGAGCGCGAGCGCGCGGTCCTCGTAGTCGAGGTCGAACGGGCCGGCGAGGTCCGCGCGCAGCCGCCGGCGCGCCTCGGGGCGGCGCGCCAGCACGTCGTGCACCGCCTCGAGCAGCGTGCCGGCGTCCTCCATGAGCGACAGCGTGCCGGTGAACGCGATCCGGAAGTGGTCGGGGTCCGCCTCCGCCGGCGCGGCGGGCGGGTCGGGCTCGAAGCCGTTCGGCAGGTGTTCGGCGCGCCGCGCCGCGCCGGACGCCTCGATCCCGGCGAGGTGCGTTCGCGAGGCCGCGAGCACGAGGTCGGCCCCCGCGAGCACGCGGCGCTCCATCGCCTCGTGGCGCGCGCGGTGCCAGCGCGTGGGCGGCTCGCGGAAGCGCAGGCCGATCCACGGGTCGCGGAAGTCCGCCACCCAGGGCAGGCGGAAACGCGGCGCAAGGTCCGCGCCCGCGAGGTGCACGCTGTCGGGCGGCGAGGTCGTCAGCAGCGCGTCCACGCCGCCGCGGGCGAGCCGCCGTGCGGCCGCCGCGCGCGCGCGCGCCGCCCAGCCCGCGTACGAGTCGGGCAGCAGCCACCAGTCCGAGAGCCGCCGCAGCCCGGCGAACGTGCCGCCCCGCCGCTTCCCGGCGCCGCCGCGCAGCCGCAGCCACGAGGCGAGCGCGCTGCCGCCCGGGACGCGGATGACCTCGGTCTCCCCTGGCACGCGCGCGAGCAGCGACGCGTCGCGCACCCAGTAGTCCTCCTCCCCCGCGCACACCACGGTGACGTCCCAGCCGCGCGCGGGCAGGTGGCGCGCGAACGACAGCACGCGGTGCACGCCCCCGCCCGCGAGCGGCGGGAAGAAGTAGGCGAGCGCGAGCAGCCGCCGGCGGCTCATCGCGCGGCCCCCGGGCCGGCGGGCAGCGGGCGCCCGGCCGCGAGCGCCTCGAAGGCCGCCTCGATGCGCGCGAAGTTGCGGTGCCAGTCCCCGCGCTCGGCGATCACGGCGGCGTTGCGCGCGCGCGCCGCCTCGCGCCAGGCCGCGTCGCCGAGCACCGACTCGAGCGCGCGCTCGAGCGCCGCGTCGTCGCCGCACGCGAAGAGCCGCGCGCCGTCGCCGTCGCCCACCCACTCGCGGTTGCCCTCGATGTCGCTCACGACCGGGATCGCGCCGGCCGACATCGCCTCGAGCAGCGAGAGCGAGGTCGAGTCCGAGAGGGACGCGGACAGGCAGACCTCGGCGCGCCCGAGCCAGCCCGCCAGCTCCGCCGGCGCGAGCCGGCCGAGGAAGCGGAAGCGCCCGGCGGGCAGCGTCGCGGCCGCGAGCCGCTCGTGCGCGGGCCGCAGCGAGCCCTCGCCCGCGATCGCGAGGAACGCCTCCGGCCGGCGCGCGAGCACGCGCGCGGCCGCGCGCAGGATCACCGGGATGTCGTAGACCGGCTCGTGCATGCGCGTGCTGAGCAGCAGCCCGGGCTCCCGCGCGGGCGCTGGCGCGAAGCGGGCGCGGTCCACGCCCCACGGGATCGCGCGCACCGTCGCCGGCCGGGCGCCGAGCGCGAGCGCGGCGCGCGCGAGGTTGTCCGCGTCGGCGAGCACGAGGTCGGCGCGCCTCAGCACGAACCGCGCGCGCGCGCGCTGCAGCGGGTCGCGCCCGCCCGCGAGCAGCAGGTCGCTGCCCCACGCCGCCACCGACAGGGGCCGGAAGCCGGCCAGCGCGCCCATGAGCCCGTAGTTGGGGACGTAGTGCGCGTCCACGACGTCGGGCGCGAACGCGCGCAGTTCGCGCGCGAGCGCCGGCACCGCGAGCGGGTAGCGCAGGAACCCCGGCAGCGGCGCGGCGGGAAGACGGCGCGCGTCCAGTTCCGGCGGGCCCGGCTCGAGCGAGAACGCGCGCACCTCGTGGCCGCGCGCGCGCAGGTGCTCGACCCAGCGGCGCGTGTGCACGACCGCGGCGTTCGACAGCGTCGCGATCCTCACGCGGCCTCCCCCCGCGGCCGGCCGCGCCGGAGCCGCGCCTGCGCCCACGCCACCGCGCGCGCGGGCGCGGGCGCGTGGCGCGCGTCGAGCCAGCGCACGGGGTAACGCACGTCCTCGGTGCCGAGCGCGTGCTTGAACGAGGCGACCTGCGCGAGCCCGGTGCTCGCGCCGAGGTTGACGCGCGCGCGGCCGGCGGCCGCCGCCCACTCGACGATGCTCCAGAGGAGCAGCGGGAACGCGTGCAGCCGCCGGCCCGCCGGGTGCGTGCCGCTCCACCACACGAACGTCTCGTGCGGGCCGTCGAGCGCGAGCGCGCCGGAGAGCAGCTCGCCGGCGAGCCGCAGCGTGAAGAGCCGCGCGACGGGCGAGGGGCCGCCCGCGCCGAGCAGCCGCCGCGAGAGCGCGAGCGGCAGCGCGCGGTGCCCGCGCCAGCGCGCGCCCTGCGCGACGTGGAGCGCGTAGCTGGCCTCGAGCGCTTCGGGCTCCTCGGCGAACGCGAGCCCGCGCTCGCGCGCGCGCCGCATGTCCTGGCGGTGCTTGCGGTCCACGCGCGCGCGCGCCGCCTCGAGCCCGCCGGCGAGCCGCACGAGCGAGGCCTCGAGCACGCGCGTCTCGCCGCCGAGCGGCGCGAGCGCGGCCTCGTCCGGAACCGGGCCCTCGGGCCGCCACAGCGACCACTCGCCGCCGACCGCGCCGAGTTCGCGCGCCAGTTCCGCGAGCGCCCCGGCCGCCGCCGCGTCCACGCGCGCGTGCTCGCCCGGGAGCGCGAGCGGCGTGCCCGGCAGCAGCATGGGCAGCGCGTGCAGCCAGTGAAGGCCGCCGCGGCGCTCGACCAGCACGGGCGCGCCGCCGAGCAGGCGGCCCTCCTCCTCGACGGCCACGACCCGCGGCGCGAACCCGGGCAGCGCGGCCGCGAACGCCTCCCAGACCTCGGGGCGGTGCGACGGCGCGGCGGACGGGTCGGCCGCGAGCAGCCCGCCCCAGCCCTCCGGGGCGACGTCCCGCCAGCGCGCGGCCGCCACGCGGGCCTACCGGAGGACGACGACGCGCGCGCGCGCCTGGTGCCCGCCCCCGTGCGCGCGCACGAAGTAGACGCCCGGGCGCACGCGCCGGCCGTCGAGATCGCGCCCGTCCCACACGACGCGGCCGTTGCCGCCCGCGCTGAAGCGGTGCACGGCCCGCCCGTTCAGGTCGTAGATCTCGCCCGTGTACGCGGACGCGTTCCCGCTCAGGCGCAGGTCCAGCCCGATGGCCGGGAACTGCGCGGGGTTCGGGAACACCGTGATCTTCAGGGACGGGATCGAGGGCGGCGGCGGCGGCGTCCAGCCGGGATCGAACCGCGAGAGCCCGCCCGCGGTCGCGAACCACGCCACGCCGCTCTCCGGGTCCACCGCGATCGCGCGCACCTCGTCCGCGGCGAGCGGCGAGTTCGAGGTCTTGTAGTCGTCCACGCCGCCGCCGCGGCGGTACCGGCGCACGCCGTCCACCGAGCCCACCCACACGCTGCCGTCGGGGGAGACCGCGAGCGGTCGCATGGCGCCGAGCGGCGCGGGCGCGCCGGGGATCTCGTACTCCGCCCCGAACGAGAACGTCGCGGCGCTGAAGCGCTGCAGGCTCGTGGTCGAGAGCACCCACAGCGAGTCGCCGTAGAGCTCGACGCCGAAGATGTCGAGCGTGGACGTGCGGGGCAGCGCCGTGAACTGCGGCGCGGCCGTGCGGTCGGCGGGGATCGTGGCGTACGCGACGCCGGTGCCGGGGAAGCCCGCCCAGATCCGGTTCGGCGTGCGCTTGCGGTCCACGGCCAGCGCGCGCACCTGGTTGTCCGGGATGCCCGCGTTCGTCGTCTTCCAGACGCTGAGCAGCGTTCCGCCCGGCTCGAACACGTCGATGCCGACCGGCGGCCGCACGCCGCGGTTGAACGTGTCGCCGCCGATGTAGACGTAGTTCTCCGGGTCGTGCGCGACGGCCCAGCCCGCCGTGTGGTTGTAGAGCGAATCGGGCAGCGGCGGAGGGCCCGCGAGGATCGGGCGCGTGACCCGCGGCGTGCCGGTCGAGTCGTCGTAGCGCTCGATGGCGTTGCCCCAGAACGCGAACCACATCTTGCCGCGCCCGTCGCGCAGCGCCGCGAACGCGCCGCCCGGGTTCACGAACGAGGTGTCCTGCGCGCCGCCGCAGCAGCCGGTGCGCCAGCTGCGGAACGCGCCGCCCTCGAGCCGCGAGACGCCGGAGGAATTCGTGTTGACCCAGACCCGGTCGCCGTCCACGACGACGTTCTGGATGTTGTTGTCCACGGGGCCCGGCAGCTCGACGCTCGTCCACGGCGAGCCCTCGATCCGCAGCACGCCGTCGCGCATGGCGAACGTGAGGCCGGCCGGGTCGGCGGCGAACTCCACCTCGCCCGGGGAGACCGTGGAGGTCGTGCCCGGCGAGCCGGGCAGCAGCGTCCAGCCGGTGCCGTTCCAGCGCCACAGGCCGCTCGAACTGCTGGCCGTGATCCAGCCGGCGTCGTCGCGCAACTGGCGCGCGCCGCCGACCACGGCCTGGAAGTTCCAGCGGGACGTGGCGCGGTTCCAGCGGTAGGCCGCGCCGTTCGCGAGCGCGAAGACCTCGCGCCCGTCGGTCGCCATGCCGTAGACGTTGCGGCTGACGAGGCCCGAGTCGATGTTCGTCCAGGTCGCGAGGTTCGCGGACCGGCGCGCGAAGTAGATGCCGTCGCCGGTGCCCACCATCACGGTGTCGCCCGTCACCGCGACGCCGCGCACGGAGTTGCTCCGGAACGGCGAAGCGGTGCCGAGGTCGGGCACCGAGCCGGCGACCTGCTCGCCGTCCCAGAGCGCGAGCCCGCCCTGCGTGCCGATCCACACCGAGTCGCCGGTCGCGCGCAGCGTGTTGACCGAGTCCGACGGCAGCCCGTCGAACGCGTTGACGAGGTCCCACGTCGAGCCGTCCGCCGACAGGCGGCTCGCGCCGCGGCCCGGCGTGCCGGCCCACATCCGCCCGCCGCGGTCGAACTCGAGCGCCGTGACGTGCAGGCTGGCGAGCCCGCCGGGCTCCCGGGTGACGGACTCGAACGCGCCGCTCGAGCGCACGTGGCGCAGCAGCCCGGCTTCCCGCGAGGCGATCCAGACCGTGTCGGAGAGCGCGACCATGTCGGTGCACTCGAACACCCGCATGTAGGTGGTCCACGCGCCGCTGGCGCGCGCCGCCGCGGGCAGCGCGGCGAGCAGGACCGCGGCGGTCAGGACCGGAAGGCGACGGAACATGGCGCGTTACTCCAGCCGGCCCGTGAGATCGAGGAAGCGCAGCCGCCAGACCATGCCGGCGGCCTCCCAGATGATCCGGCGGCTCATCTTCGAGACGCCGGCGCGGCGGTCCACGAACAGGATCGGGATCTCCTTGATCCGGAAGCCGCGCTTCCAGCAGCGGAACGACATTTCGATCTGGAACGAATAGCCCTCGGACTTCACGCGGTCGAGGCGGATGCCCTCGAGCGCCCGGCGGCGGAAGCACTTGTAGCCGCCGGTCGCGTCGGCGAGCGGCAGCCCGGTGACGATCCGGGTGTAGACGTTCGCGGAGTACGACAGGATGAGCCGCGAGAGCGGCCAGTTCACGACGGTGACGCCGTTGAGGTAGCGGCTGCCGAGCACGATGTCGGCGTGCTGGGCCGCCTCGAGGAACTCGCCGATCGCCCCGGGGTCGTGCGAGAAGTCGGCGTCCATCTCGAAGATGTACTCCGCCCCCTTCGCGAGCGCGTACCGGAAGCCGTCGCGGTACGCCGACCCGAGCCCCATCTTGCCCGGGCGCTTGAGCAGGTGGACGCGCTCCGACTTCGCCTGCCACGCCTCGACGCGCGCGGCGGTGCCGTCGGGCGAGTTGTCGTCCACGATCAGCACGTCGAGCCCGTACGGAAGCCCGAGCAGCTTTTCGATCATCGCGTCGATGTTCTCGAGCTCGTTGTAGGTCGGGATGATGACGAGCTTGTCCATCACGCCCCCTCTCCCGCCGCGGCCGGCGCGCCCGAGGGCCGCCGGCGGCCCGTCACCCAGCCGGCCGCGAGCAGCGCCAGCGCGAGGGCCGCGGAGACGATCGAGACCGTGAGCCCTCGGCGGACGCTCGGCGATTCGAAGCGGAACTCCACCCGGCTCCGGCCCGCCGGCACGACGACGGCGCGCAGCGCGTGATCGGCGCGCAGCATCTCGGCGGGCTTGCCGTTCACGCGCACCGACCAGTCCGGGTACCACAGGTCGGCGAGCCGCAGCAGCGCGGGCCCGGGCGTTTCGACGTCCACGTCCACCGCGTGCAGGCCGTACTTCGCGATCGTCGCGGTCGCGCCGTCCACCGGTCCGAGCGCCACGCCCGGCTCCTTCGTGAGCCAGGTCCACGACGTGACGTCGCGGCCGCCGGCGCCGATCGCCTCGATGGCGGCGCGGCCCGAGTCGGGCACCACGCCGTAGCCGCCGACCACCGTGGCCCGCGGCATCGCCGCGAGGTTCTCGTAGACGAGGGCCGAGCCCTGGTGCACGACCCGCAGCCACGACGGCGTCTGCTCGGGGGGCAGCGGCTGCGACAGCACGATGAAGCGCACGTTCAGCAGCCGCCACCAGTTCGGGTCGTCGAGCGCGCTCGTGTCCATCAGGTCCTGGAACAGCCGCGGCTTGGCCGCGTGCGCGCCGCCCAGCGTCGCGACGCCGAAGCCGGCGAGGCGGTTGTCCTGGAACTGCTGCGGCGGGAAGACGCGGAACGAGCCCCACGGGCCCTGCTTCTCGAGGAACTCGACGACGTCGTCGCGGCCGTAGTCGAGGCTCTTCACCGCGGGGTTGCCGACGACCGGGGCCATGAGCTGCTGGCCCACGGGCCACAGGTCGAAGAGCAGCAGCACCAGCACGAGCACGCTCGCCGGCGCGGCCTTGAGCCGGCCCTTCGCGGCGAACCACGCGATCGCGACCACGATCAGCCCGGTGAACGCCACGCGCCCGAGGTCGGCCGCGAAGCCCGCGAACGCGGCCTCGGCCTGCCCGGCCGAGAACGGCTGCTTGAGCGCGAGCGCCGCCGACACGTACGGCCCGCGCATCGCCTCGCGGCCGAACAGCGCCGCGAGCGCCGCGACGGCCAGCACCGCGCCCAGCCCGAGCAGCGCGCGCTCGAGGCCGCGGCGCTTCTTCTCGTCCCCGCCCTCGAGCACCGCCGTCCAGCCCCACGCCACGCCGAGCGCGACCGCGAGGTGGAAGAGCAGGACGACCATGACCGGCACGCGGAACTTGTTGAACTGCGGCAGGTGGTCGTACAGGAAGCCGTAGAGAGGGAAGTGGCTGCCGAACGAGACGAGCAGCGCGAACACGCCGAGCAGCACCGCCCAAACGCGCGCCGCGCCGCCGAAGCGCACGAACACGAGCGCCGCCAGCAGCATCGCGACCACGCCGACGTAGGCGTTCGGGTAGTCCGTGAACGGCATCGCGCCCCAGTAGGTCGCGCCGCCGAATCCCACGGCGTTCGGCACGACGAGCGCGCCCAGCTCGTACGGCGCCATGGACCAGGCCGTCGCGTACGGGATGCCGACGCCGCCCGCCGCGTCGCCCGTGCCGCGGATCGAGTACTGCGCGTAGTCGCGCAGCGGCAGGTTGTAGACGGCCGCGACGCCGAACGCGAGCGCGCCGGCGACGCCCACGCCGGCCGCGCGCAGCACGCGCGCGACCAGTTCCTTCGGGTCGCGCAGCGCCGCGACCACCTCCACCGCGGCGAGCGAGACCACCGCCATCCAGGTATAGACGCAGATCTGCAGGTGGCCGCGCAGGAACTGGAAGCCGCCCGCCAGCGCCAGCCAGCCCAGTTCGGTGAGCGAGCCGCGCCGCAGCCAGCGCGACGCGAGCCAGACCATGAGCGGCAGGTAGGCCGAGTCCACGAGCTGGCTGCCGTGCCCGTGCGAGCCGACCGCGACCAGGTTGGGGACGAACGTGAACGCGGCCGCGCCGAGCAGCGCCGCCTCCGCCCGCGCGCCCCACTCGCGCGCGAGCAGGAAGAAGAAGAAGCCGCCGAGGAAGTAGTAGAGGATCATCCAGGTCATGTCGGGCAGCGGCACGACCTTCTGCACCAGCGCGAGCGGCCAGTCGGGCGGGTAGATGAGCGGGTTGTAGGCGCCGCTGCCGTACGACGGCATGCCGAGGAACACGAACGGGTTCCACAGCGGGTAGACCTTGTCCTGCCACAGCGACTGCTCGCCGATGCGCACGAACCCGGCCGGCGCCGTGGTGTCGGGCGACACGAACGTCTTGCCGCCGAGCGAGACCTCGTGGAAGAACACCACCGTGAGCAGCGCCAGCACGACGGCCGCCCACGTCGCGGTGAGCGTCAGCGGACGCGCGGGTTTCGGATCACGCTTCGGTGCGGCCTTCTCTTTCGCCATGGTCCCGCCCGTGGATGGGTTGCGCGCGGCCGTCAGAGCCGCGCCTCGATCTCGTTCACCATGCGCGCGGCCAGCGCGTCCCAGTCGTGGGGCCGCGCGCGCTCGCGCCGGCGCGCCGGGGCCGCGGGCGCGTCGAGCGCCCTCGCCAGCGCGGTGGTCCATTCGTCCGACGTGGTCGCGAAGAGGAGGTCGGGAGCGCCTTCCTGCAGGTCGAGGACCGGGGTCGTGACCACCGGGAGGCCGGCGGCCAGGTACTGGTAGACCTTGTTCGGGTTGATCCCGCGCACGAACGGGTCGTCCGCCCGGAACGGGATCACGCCGACGTCGAGCGCCTGCATGTACGCGGGCACCTCGGCGTAAGGCCGCGGCCCGAGCACCGCGACGCCCTCGCGGCGGCCGAAATCGGCCACGGCCGCGTCGGTCGCGGGCGAGCCCGGCCCGATCAATACCACCGTGCCCCCGCGGCGGTTCCGCCGGAGCGTCTCGAGCACCTCGAAGTCGAGGAAATGCGACAGCAGCCCGACGTAGCCGACGATCGGCCGGGGCAGCGCGGCGAGTTCCGCCGGGACCGGGCGCGGCGCCTCGAAGTGCGCCGTCTCCACTCCGTTGCCGAGCAGGATCAAGGGCCGATCGGTCTCCCCGGCGAGTTCGCGCCGGTAGTGCTCCGAAACCACGAACACGGCCCGGGCCTGCCGGACCGTGCGCGACCAGTACCCGCGCGCCCAGGCCGGGCTCACGGAGAACTGAAAGGGACTGTCGTTAAAGTCGTACAGTACCAGCTTCTTCGAGAGCCGCGAAAGCGCCCCGGGGCAGTAGATGTTGGAGGTCAGCACGACCGGCTCCGGGTCCGCCCCGAGCCGGCGCAGCGCGTGCCCGAGCCACAGTTCCGCCCCCAGTTCGATCGCCGCGCGCCCCGGCGCGGTGGCGGCCAGCCGGTTGTAGAGGCCGCTCTTCGTGCCCGGCTTGAGGAACGGCACCGTGAAATACGTGACGTTGCCCTCGCGCCGCGGCGTCCACGGGTCGTCGCCGCCGAACGCCGGCGGCTGCGCGAAGAACACCCGCCAGCGCTCCGGGAAGCGCGACAGCAGGAACTGCTTCCGGGTCCGGAAGTAGCCCCACCGCACCTCGGAGAGGACGAGCAGGTCCACGCGGCCTTCAGCTCCGGGACGGGGCCGCGAACGAGCGCTCGTGGACGCGCCCGGCCTCGACCACGCCGAGGTGCCGGCCCGCGTCCGGCGGCACGTACTCCTCGCGCGCGAGCACGCGCGGGTCGCGCGCGACGAAGCGGTGCGACCAGGCCTCGAGGCTGAGCCAGCGCCACACCTGCAGCCCGATCGCCCGCCGCCCGGCGAGCCAGTCCTCCGTCTCCGCGCGCAGCGCGGCGCGGTCCACCCAGTCCTGGAACGGCCCCGGCCGCGACAGCCGCCGGCGCACCTCGGCGGCGTGCCGTCCGCGCAGCCACAGGTCGGCGGGCGTCTCGAAGCCCATCTTGTCGCGGCGCGCGAGCACGCCCGGCGGCACGCGGTCGCCGAGCGCGCGGCGCAGGATCGCCTTGGTGGTCACGCCCTCCAGCTTCTGCTCGTCGGGCAGCGAAAACGCGAACTCCACGAGCCGCCAGTCGAGGAACGGCAGGCGCGTCTCGATCGAGAACGCCATCGAGTTGCGGTCCTCGTAGCGGAGCAGCCCCGGCAGCTGGCGGCGCAGCGTGTCGAACGCGAGCTGGCGCCACAGCCACGAGCGCTCCGCGCGCGGGAGCCGCGGCACGCTGCCGGGCACGCGCGCGAGCGCGCGCGAGAGCACCCGGTCCTTGCCCTGCCCGAAGCGCGTGCGCAGCGCCGCGACGAGCGGCGCCGGCAGCCACGGCTCGAACGTGTGCAGCAGCGCGGTCGCGCCGCCGAGCCGGTCGGCGACGCTCCCCCAGAGCCGCGCGAACTCGCCGAAGCGGCCGGCCGCGGCGAGGTCGCGCAGCCGCGCGGGCAGGTAGCGGAAGTAGCCCGCGAGCAGTTCGTCGCCGCCCTGCCCGTCGAGCAGCACCTTGAGCCCGGTCGCGTTCGCGAGCTCCATCACCTTCCACTGCGAGTACACCCCCGGCCCCGCCGTCGGTTCGTCCTGCGCGTACGCGAGCGTGTCGAACACCGGCCAGAAGTCCGAGCCGTCCGGCACGACGAGGTGGCTCCTCGCGCCGCTCGTCTCGACCGCGGCGCGGATCCACGGCCGCTCGTCGAACGCCGGGCCCTCGTCGTACGCGCACGAGAACGCGTGCAGGCCCCGGCTGGCGAGCCGGCCGGCGGTCGTGACCACGGCGCTCGAGTCGAGCCCGCCCGAGAGGCACGAGCCGACCTCGACGTCGGCGCGCAGGCGCAGCCGCACCGAGTCGGTGAACAGGTCGGCGAACGTGCGCGTCCACTCCTCCGGCCCGCCGTGCGCGTGCGCGGCCGGGTCGAGCGACCACCAGGCGCGCACCCGCAGGCCGCCCTCGCCCACGGTCAGCGCGTGCCCGGCCGGGAGCTGCTGCAGGCCCTCGAAGAACGTGCGCGTCTCGTGGTCCACCCAGTCGAGCGCGAGCAGGTCGCGGATCGCGCCGGCGCGCGGGGCGATGCGCGAGGGCTGCGTCAGCACCAGCGCGCGCGGCTCGGAGGCGAACGCGAAGCGCGCGCCGTCGTACTGGAAGTAGAACGGCTTCACGCCGAGCCGGTCGCGCGCGCAGAAGAGCGCGCCGCGGCCGGCGTCCCAGAGCGCGAACGCGAACATGCCGTTGAAGCGCGCGAGGCAGTCCTCGCCCCACTGCCGGTAGGCGGCGAGGATGACCTCGGTGTCCGAGCCGCCCGCGAACGTCGCCCCGAGCGCGGCCAGCTCCTCGCGCAACTCGACGAAGTTGTAGATCTCGCCGTTGTAGACGATCCAGTGGCGGCCGTCCGGGTCGCTCATCGGCTGGTGTCCGGTCGGGTGCAGGTCCACGATCGCGAGCCGCCGGTGCGCGAGCGCCACGCCGTATTCCGCGCGCGCCGCGTCGCCGCGCGCGCGCCCGGGCGCGAACGGCAGCCCCGAGCGGTAGACCTCGACCGGCGTGTCGGGCCCGCCATGCGCCTGCCAGGCGCCGCGCGCCGGGTCCACCAGCACGTAGCCCTCGTCGTCGGGTCCGCGATGGCGCTGGAGGTCCGCCATCGCCCGCAGCCGCCCGAGGTCGGCCCGTCCGCCCCGCTCGTAGAGTCCCGCGATGCCGCACATGGTCGAGTCCCCCGTCGGTCAGCCGTTGCGCGCCGGCGCGGCGTGCCGCACCGCCCCGCGGTCCTTCCAGACTTCGAGCGCCGCGGCGAGCGCCGCGAACGCCAGCACCGCCCCCGCCCGCACCGCCGTGCCCGCGGCCCCCGCGGGCGCGAAGCGCGCCGCGCCGGTCCCCAGGACGAGCGCGGCCGCGAACAGCGCCGCGAGCCGCAGCCCGCGGTACGGCATCGGCCGGACGCGCTGCGCCACCAGGTAGACGAGCACCGTCGAGGTCGCGTGCGCCAGGAACGTGGCGATCGCCGCGCCCTCGGCGCCCAGCGCGGGCACGAGGAACTGGTTCGCGGCCACCGCCACGAGCGCCGCGGCGGCCGCGACGCCGACCAAGAGGTGCGTCTTGAGCGACAGGCTGATGCCGAGCGCGGCGACAGAGTAGGCGCCCTGCGCGACCGCGGCAAACGCGAGCCACAGCGCCGGGGCCGCGGCGCCCGCGTAGTCCCTCGTCGCGATCAGCGACACCAGCGGCGGCGCGAACAGCCCCACCGCGAGCGCGAGTCCCGAGGCGAGCGCGACGTAGAGCGCGAGCACGCGGGCGAACAGCTTCGGCGCGTCCGGCTCGTGCGCCTTCGCGTAGGCGAACGGGCCGAACGCGAGCTGGAACGCCGAGAGCCCCATCGCGATCAGGGCGAAGAACTTCATCGCCACGCCGTAGACGCCGACGGCGTCGAGCGACGCCGCACGCTGCAGCGCCTCGCGGTCCACGAACCCGATGACCGCGTACGAGAGCGACACGGGCACGAGCGGCAGCCCGTAGCCGAGCATGCGCCGCAGCAGCGCGCCGTCGAAGGCCGGGCGCAGGCTGTGGCGGCAGAGCACGAGCCCGAGCGCCGCCGCCGCGGCGTCGCCGAACAGCTTGCCCCACAGCACGCCGGCCACGCCGAGGTCCTTCCCGAGCACGAACCACAGCGTCAGCCCGCCGACGATCAGCGTCTGCGTGACGTTGAGCGCGATGAACTTCCACGGCTGGAACGTGACGCGCAGCACGTCGTTCGCGAACAGCGCGAACAGCGTGAACGGCAGCGCCGCGGCGCCGAGCCGCAGGTACTTCGCGTACACCGCGCCGCCCATCAGCCGGGCCGCGAGCGGCTCCGCGAACGCCGCGAGCGCGAGCGCCACGGCGCCGCCGGTCGCGAGCCGGAAGAGGAACGACGACGAGACCATGCGCACGCGGGACTCGCGGCCGTCCTGCTCGTAGAAGAAGCGCGCGAGCGCGCCGTCCATGCCGAAGACGAGCACGAGCAGCGCGCTCGCCGAGTACGAGATCACCAGTTCGGCGACGCCGTACTGCTGCGGCAGCAGCGCGCGCGTCAGCACCGGCACGAGCAGCAGGTTCACCGCCTTGCCGCTCACCTGCCCGACGCCGTAGACGAGCGAGTCGCCGGAGAGCCGCTTGAGCGAGTCGCGGACGCTCACTTCGCCCCCGCCGCGCGGTAGATGTCGATCAGCCGCCGGGCGACGGCGTGCGCGTCGTGCTCGCGCTCGGCGTACGCGCGCGAGCGCTCGCCCAGATCGCGGCGGCGCGGCGTGTCCGCGAGCAGCGCCCCGAGGTCGGCGGCGAGCGTCTCCGCGCTCGTCCGCACGACCGGCCCGTCCCCGAGCCGCGGCTCGAAGTCGGGGCGGATGTACGCCATCGCCGGCCGCCCGCAGGCCATGGCCTCGGCGCTCACCATGCCGTACCAGCCCATGTGGACCTGGTCCACGAACACGTCGCACTCGCCCATCGCCACTCGCAGCGCCGCCCAGTCGAGCTTGTCCACCACCCTGAACTCGACGCCCGGGAACTTCGGGCGCAGCGCCTCGAACGCCTTCTCGATGTACGGCGTGCCCTTGATGAGCCGGTTCGTCGGCGCGTGCAGCACGAGCTTCGGCGTCTCGCGGAACGGGGCCGGCGTGTAGTCGGGCAGCCACACCGCGACGTGCACCTGCTGGGCGCGCAGGGCCGACTCGAGCAGGTCGGGGGTGGAGACGATCTCGGCGTGCGCGTGGCGCTCCGCATCGCGCAGAATGCGCTTCTGCCGCGCCGGGATGCAGAACGTCGGCGCGCACTCGGTGCAGGTCGAGTGCGCGTGGGCGCTCAGCATGTGGGCGCGGTTCCGCACGTCGCAGCCGTGGTAGTGGAAGACGACCTTCTTCCCCAGCGCGCGGTAGAGCGGCAGGTCGAAGTTGTGCGGCGGGACCAGCGTGCGCCCGAAGTGGAAGTGGAAGACGTCCCACTTGAACAGGTGCTTCGCGGTCAGCGCGGCGTAGCCGGCGTAGCGGACCGGCGGGCTCATGGCGTCGTAGGGCCGCATCTCGTCCACGCGGTGCGCGGCGAACGTCGGGTTGGTCGCGAGCGACCACGCCTCGACCCCCAGGTCGCGCAGCGCGCGGGCCAGGATGCTCGACTGGCCCGCGATCTCGGAGGGCGCGTGCAGCACCTTCACCGGGACGCCCCCCTCACCGCGGCCGCCCGAACGGGTTCGGCCGTCCGCACCACGGGCACTCCCAGCGGCGCGGCCAGGGCTTCGCGGCCTCGACGATCGCGTGCTCGCCGCACTCGCGGCAGACGTGGGTGACGCGCCTCGGCCCGGGCAGCCGCTCGCCCGGCGCGCCGGTCGGGCCGTTCTCGCGGCCCGTCTTCGCGAACGTCAGCACGAAGTTGGCGTCCGCCGCGAGGTCCGCGCCGGTCGCGCGGTGCAGCGCCGCGAGCGCGTCGGTGAACGCGCCCTGCAGCGGCTTGGTGCGGGGGTCGTTCATCCACGAGAACCCGGCCGGTACGAACGCGTGCGCCGTGAGCGCGAAGCCGCGGCGGCGGAAGCGCTCGAGCACGCCGCGCAGGTCGAAGCGCTGCTGGTGCTCGATCCGCTTGCGGAACTTGAGCAGCGCGACCTTCGCGAAGTAGCCGGCGAAGCGGTAGAGCCGGTCGTCGAACGCCGCCGCGCGCGGCACCGACAGGTAGAGCGTGCCGCCGGGCTTGGTCACCCGCGCCAGTTCGTCGCAGCACGCCTCCAGTTCGGTCACGTGCTCGAGCACGTAGTGGCAGACCGTCAGGTCGAAGCCGCCGCTCCGCAGCGGCAGCCGCGCCAGGTCGGCGCGGAACACGCGGTTCGTGAGGGCGCGGTCGGGCGGCCCCGGCGGGAACTTGATGTCGAAGCCGGTGATCTCGAGGTCGGGCCGCTCGGCGTACGGCCACGAGCCCGGCCCGCAACCGGCGTCGAGCACGCTCGCGCCGAGCGGCAGCGCCTCGATCACCTCCCGCAGGAACACGGGCGGCTCGTGCGCCGCGCGCAGGGGGCGGTGGGCGACGGCGCCGGTCAAGGGACTCTCGTCCATTTGTAGGTTGGAATGGCGCCACTCCAGTGGCCGTCACGACTGCGGCGGACCGGGATCGCCATCTGGCATTCCGAACCCCACTCGTCACGCCAGCCGCTCTTGCCCAGGAATGCGATCACAGCAAGTTCACCCGAATGGTCTGGCAGCGGATACGTCGCGAGGCAGCGCACCTCCGGCAAATGGAAGGTCTCGACCTCGAACGCGTCGCCGCCGACCCGGAAGAGCCCCTCCACGCGAAGTCGGAACCGCGGAATGGCCTCGGAAGCACCACCAAGGCGAACCGAATCTGCAGCGACGATGCTGGTGCGAAGCCGCTCGAACGATCCGTAGAATCGTGGCTGGAGCGTGCGCAGCCTGGAAACCAGCCGGGTCCTTCGCTCTGCATATTCGTCGTGGAGCGAATCGCGTCCGGGCCGATGATAGGTCACGCCCACGGACCAGCGGACCGGTTGTGCAGAGGAAAGGGTGTCGGCGACGGCGCGCGAACAGTAGATCACGGGGACTTTTCCCGTCTCGTCGAAGCTCTCAATCTCCCAGCAGACCTTCCTTTCGCGTGGCTCCCATCCGAGCATGTGAAAGCGGTCCGGTCCCGCGGTCGACGCCCATGCCGGGGCGGCAAGTCTGACCATGAGCAGGAGGACGCAGGTCACGAGCGTCCGGCTCACAGCCGCACCTCCGCCGGGTCGCGGCCGGTGAGCGAGTCGAGCAGCGCGCGCGGGACCGCCGCGGCGGCGGCGAATTGGCCGCGCGCGAGCAGCATCGCCGCCAGCGCGGCCTGCTGGGCGAGGAACGCGGGCCCCCAGGTGAGCCAGGCGAGGCCGCGCGCGTGGCGCGCGAAGAGCAGCGCGTTGGCGCGCAGGCGCTGGTAGATCTTCCACGGGTTCGCCGCCCCGCCGCTGCTCGCGCTCACCTCGTGCCAGAGCCGCGCGGTGGGCACGAACAGCAGCCGGTAGCCGGCCGCGCGCGCGCGCAGCGACCAGTCGGCGTCCTCGGCGTAGATGAAGTAGCGCTCGTCGAGCAGTCCGACCTTTCGCCACGCCTCGGCCGTCGCCAGCAGGCAGCAGCCGGTCAGGTAGCCGGTCTCCTCGACCGAGCGGTACTGGCCGCGGTCGCGCCCGCGCAGGCCGCGGTGCGAAGCGTGCGCCAGCGCGGGCACGCAGCGGCCGCCCGCGTACCAGACGAGGTCGGTCGGCGCGGCGTGGTAGATGAGCGGCGCCGCCGCGCCGGCGCCCGGGTTCTCGTCGAGCGCGGCCAGCAGCTTCTCGTAAAGGCCCGGGTCGGCCTGCACGTCGTTGTTGAGCAGCATCACCGCGTCCGCGCCGGTTTCGAGCGCGCGCGCGAGCCCGACGTTGTTGCCGCCGGCGAAGCGGCGGTTTTCGGGCAGCGCGATCAGGTCCGCCGCCGGGTACTCCGCCGCGATCGCCGCGGGCGAGCCGTCGGTCGAGCCGTTGTCCACGACGATCACACGCGCGCGCCAGCCCGCGGGCACGCGGCAGCGCGCGAGCGAGTCGAGCGTCGCGCGCGTCAGCGCGAGGCCGTTCCAGGCGAGCACGACCACCGCGAGCGACTTCATGCCGCGCGCCTCCGCTCCTCGCCGAGCGCGCGCAGCGCCGCGGCGAAGGCGGCGGCGGCCGCCGCGACGAGCGCCAGGGCGGCGAGCGCCGGCGGCCAGCCCGGCAGCCCGGCGTAGCGCATGTAGAGCCACCAGAAGTCCACCGCACGCAGCAGCGCGAGTTGGTCGGCGGCGGAGATGCCGAGCCTCGGGTCCGCCTCGCCGCCCGCGCCGATGGCCGGCAGGTCCCCGCGCAGGTGCGCGGCGGCGTTCTCGCCGAGCATCCGCCAGTGGACGGCGATCGGGCTGAAGCGCGGGTTGAAGTGGCTCGACTCCATGAAGCGCGGGTCCTCGAGCGCGAGCGTGTACGGGTAGTCGCCCACCGCGCGCATCTCGGCTCCGTAGTGGATGCCCACGCCGCCCAGCGTCACCACCAGCCCCGCGGCGCCGAGCGCCCACGCGAAGCGGCGGCGCGCGCGCGTCGCGGCCGTGAGCGCGAACGCCGTGCCGAGCAGCGCGAGCGGCAGCAGCGGCACGAGGTAGCGCGGGCCCCACGAGCCGTCGCCCGCCCAGTGCTGGAACGTGCCGTACTGGACGAGCGCCACGGCCCAGGCCGCGACCGCCGCCACGGCCGCGCGCCGGGCGGGCGCGCCGTGGCGCGGTTCGCCCGAGTGCTGGCGCGCGCGCGCCATCTCGGCCCAGCCGGCCGGCGC
>CAZUEM010000001.1:0-49215 GCA_964619155.1 uncultured bacterium | reverse complement strand
CAGCACGAGCGGCAGCATGCTGGCCTTGGCCGAGATCGCGAGGAACGCGCCGAGCGCGGCGAAGCGCAGCCGCCGCGGCTCGTCCGGCAGCCGCTGCGCCCCGCCCGCCGAGGCGAGCGCGGCGTTGCCGAGCGCCATGAGAAGCCCCAGCGCCTGCAGCGGCTCGGCCATGAAGCTCTTCGCGTACACCCAGACCGGCGTGGTGAAGCCCAGCATCGCCGCGGCCGCGAACGACGCGCCCGCCGTCGCGCCGAGCCGGCGGGCGAAGGCGTAGAGCGCGGCCACGAGCAGCGCGGCCACGAGCGCGTTGAAGAACGAGGCCACGAAGCGAGCCGCCAGCGTCGCGCGCGCGGGCGGCAGCTTCGCGGCGGCCGCCGCGGCCTCGCCCGCGGCGACGAGCGGCATCGCCAGCACCGCCTGCCCGGCCGTGTTCTTGGTGTACGTGCGCCCGTCCGGGCCGCGCATGGTCGCGCCTTCGGGCACCTCGATCCCGCCGCGCAGCAGCGCGCGCGAGAGCTCGAACATCGTCACCTCGTCGCTGCCGGTGACGCGCCCGCCGCCGGTGAAGGCGAAGACGAGCAGCGCCGCGAGCGCGAGGAGCCGCGCGGTGCGCCGGACCGGGGCCGTGTCCTTCACGCCCACCCCCGCCCGGGCTTCAGCTCGTCCACGAGGTCCACGGTGCTCGCCGCGAGCGCCGCCCACGAGTGCTCGGCCTGCAGCCGCGCGATGTGCGGCGCCATCGCCGCCCCCAGGCCCCGCTCGAAGAAACCCGCGACCGCGTCCGCGAGCGCCGCCGGGTCCTCGGGCGGCGCGGTCAGCCCGGTTTCGCCGTCGCGCACGGTCTCGGCGATGCCGCCGACGCGCGTCGCGATCACCGGGCAGCCGAGCGCGTAGGCGACGTGCGTCACGCCGCTCTGCGTCGCGCTGCGGTAGGGCAGCACGGTGACGTCCGCGGCCCGGAACAGCGCCTCGACCTCGTCGTCGGGGATGTAGCGGTTCAGCATCCGCACGGCCCCCTCGCCCGCCGCCTTCGCCAGCGCCTCGTAGCGCTCCGGCCGTTCGTAGAACTCGCCCGCCACGACCAGCGTCGCCCCGGGCCGCCGTGCGCGCACCTTCGGCCAGGCCTCGAGCAGCGTGTCGAGGCCCTTGTAGTGGCGAACGTAGCCGAAGAAGAGCGCCACGTCGCCCTCGAGGCCGAGCTTCGCCCGCGCGCTCTCGCGCGTGAAGCGGCCGCGGTCGAACTGGGCGTAGAACGGGTGCGGCACCCGGCGGCGCGGGGCCCCGGGCTTGAGCGAGTCGAGGTCGCGCTCGACCGAGTCGGACATGACCAGGTAGCCGTCGGATTCGCGCAGCATCCAGCGCGTGCAGAACCCGTCGTAGAACTTCGGCTCGTGCGGCACGAGGTTGTCGCAGACGAGCAGCACGCGCGTGCCCCTGCGGCGCGCGCGCGCCACGCTGCTGGCGAACGACGGCGCGAAGAACGGCATCCACCACTTGAGCACGAGCGCGCCGGGCGCGAACGAGTCGAGCGCGCGCGCGGCGCGGCCCCACGTCCACGGCCCGATCGAGTCGAGCAGGTGCTCGACCGGGAAGCCGGGGCGCGGCGCGTCCGGGTCGAACTGGCTCGTGCCCGGGAAGAGGAAGTCCGGGTACTGGCGCGTGAAGGTCACCGCGCGCACGTCGGCGTGGGCCCGCAGCGCCTCGCCCAGCAGCCCGAGGTACTGCGCGAGCCCGCCGCGCCAGGGGTGCAGCGGCCCGAGCAGGCCGATGCGGCGGCGCTCACCGTGCGCCGCACGCGCGTCCGGGGCGGTCATGGCCGCGGCGCCCTCAGCGCCCGCGCGGCACCGACCACGAGGTCACGCCGCGCGCCTCGAACTGGAACGGCACGACCTGCCCGCCGAGCTTCTCGAGCGCGGCCGCGACGCGGTGCCGGCGGTCGAAGCGGGTCAGGAACAGGAAGTACCCGCCGCCGCCCGCGCCGGTCATCTTGCCGCCGATGGCGCCTTCCTTCCGGGCGACGTCGTAGAGCCTGTCCACGCGCGGGTTCGAGATGCCCTCGTCGAGGTGCTTCTTGTGCTCCCACGCGCGGTGCAGCAGCTCGCCGAAGCCGTCGATCTCGCCGAGCAGCAGCGCGCGCTTCATCTCGTGCGTCTGCGCCTTGAGCGCGTCGAGCGCGGCCACGGTCTCGCGCCGGCCGGAGCGGTAGGACTTCGTCTGCCGCTCGATGATCCTCGCCGACTGGCGCGTCTGCCCCATGTAGCACAGGAGCAGCCGGTACTCGAACTCCTCGAGCGTCTCGCGCCGCAGCTTGAGCGGCGTCACGACGGTGCCGTCCGGGTGGAACTCGATGAAGTTGAAGCCGCCGAAGGCGGCCGCGTACTGGTCCTGCCGCCCGCCCGCGAGCTCGAGGTCCACGCGCTCGACCCGGTACGCCAGCTCGGCGATCTCGTAGGGCGTCAGCTCGAGTCGCAGCCACTCGCGCAGCACCCCGATGAGCGCCACCATCAGCGTGCTCGAGGCCCCGAGGCCCGAGCCGGGGGGCGCGTCGCTGTGCGTCCACAGGTCGGCGCCGCGCTTCACGCGCAGCGCCTTCACCGCGGCCTTGAGCAGGTCGAGCTGGCCGTCGAACTCGAGCCGCCGCGGGTGGTCGTACTTGGCGACGAGGTCGTAGTCGAGGCTCGCCAGCGTCAGGCGCGAGTCTCGCCGCGGGCGCAGCGAGGCGTAGGCGTAGTGGTTGATGGTCGCCGACAGCACGCAGCCGCCGTGCTCCTCGGGGTACGGTGAGACGTCGGTGCCGCCGCCGCAGAAGGACAGGCGCAGCGGCGCGCGCGCGCGGTAGTAGCGGCCGGTCGCGACGGGCCTCATGCCGGGATCTCCCGTTCGGCGCGTTCGTGGTCGTCCGGCGTGCCGATGTCCCAGAACCGGCCCTCGACCTCGGTGCCCGCGAGCAGCCCCGCGGCGGCGAGGCCGGGGAGCACGTCGCGCTCGAGCGAGCCGGGGCCATCCGGCAGCCGGCGCCACAGCAGCGGCGAGAACGCGTACTGGCCGCCGTTCACCCATGCGGGCCCGCGGAACGCCTCGTCCTTCTCGACGAAGCGGTCCACACGGCCGCCGGCGTGCTCGACGCGGCCGCGGCCGGAGGCGTCGGCGACACGATAGAGCGCGACGGCGCCGATCGCGCCGCTCTCCCAGCGGTCGCGCTCGAGCACCCACGGGTCGCACTCGCCGAGCGTGTCGCCGTTCACCACCAGCGCCGGCCCGTCCACGAAACCCTCGGCCAGTTTGAGCGCGCCCCCGGTGCCGAGCGGCTCGGGCTCGACCGAGTACTCGAGCGACATCCCCAGCGCGGAGCCGTCGCCGAGCGCCTCGCGCACCTGCTCCGCGCCGTAGCCGGCGAGGATGACCGCGCGCCTCACGCCGCGGCCGCGCAGCCACTCGAGCTGGCGCGCGAGGAACGGCCGCCCGCCCAGCGGCGCGAGCGGCTTGGGCAGGTCGCCGAAGCGGGGCTTCAGGCGCGTGCCGAGTCCGCCGGCGAGCACGAAGGCCTTCATTCGAGGTTGTACCGCTTGCGCACGGGGTAGTCGGCGCGCGCCGCCTGGTGCGCGATCATCTCGCCGAGCAGTCCCATGAGGATGAACTGGATCGCGAGCAGCACGCAGCCGGCGCCGAACAGCATGAGCGGGCGCACGCGCAGCGGCTCGCCCTGCAGCCACTGCACCACGAACCAGGCGCCGAGCCCGAGGCCGATGGCCAGGAACAGCACGCCGATGCGGCCGAAGACGTGCAGGGGCTTGAGGGCCGAGGTCGAGATGAACGAGGCGGCGAGCAGGTCGAGGAAGCCGTTCACGAACCGCGCGGCGCCGAACTTGGACCTGCCGAAGCGGCGCGCGCGGTGGTTCACGCCGATCTCGCCGACGCGGAAGCCGCGCCAGTGCGCGAGCGCGGGCATGAAGCGGTGCAGCTCGCCGTAGACCTCGAGCGCGTCCACCACCTCGCGGCGGTAGAGCTTGAAGCCGCAGTTGAAGTCGTGCAGGCGGATCCCGGCGACCGCCGAGGTGACGGCGTTGAAGAGCTTGCTCGGCAGCGTCTTCGTGACCGGGTCGTGGCGCTTGACCTTCCAGCCCGAGACGAGGTCGAGGCCGCCCTCGAGCGCCGCGAGCAGGCGCGGCAGCTCGGCCGGGTCGTCCTGCAGGTCGGCGTCGAGCGTCGCCACCAGCTCCCCGCGCACCGCGCGGAAGCCGGTCGCGAGCGCGGCCGACTTGCCGAAGTTGCGGCGCAGCAGGATGGCGCGCACGCGCGGGTCGCCCGCGCACAGCTTCTCGTAGACCGCGTCCGAGCCGTCGCGCGAGCCGTCGTCCACGTACACGATCTCCCACGGCATGCCGAGCGCGTCGAGCCCGGCGACCAGCTCCTCGTGGAGCTTCGGCAGGCTCTCGGCCTCGTTGTAGGCGGGGACGACCGCCGAGATCCGGGGCGCGGCGCTCACGAGCCGCTCCCGTAGAGCCCGCGCGCCCACGCCGCCTCGGCCGCGAGCCCGTCGGCGATGCCGACGCGGGTCGCGTAGTCGAGGTCGGCGCGCAGCCGCGCGGCGTCGGCGCGCGTGCGCAGCGGGTCGCCCGGCGGGCGCGGCTCGAAGCGCAGCCTCGCCTTCACGCCGAGCGCGCCCTCGAGGAGCGCGATCGCCTCGAGCACCTCGACCTGCGAGCCGCCGCCGATGTTGTAGACGCCCTGCGGCGCCGCGCGCTTCCATGCCCGCACGTTGGCCTCGACGGCGTCGTCGATGTACGTGAAGTCGCGCGACTGCTTCCCGTCGCCGTAGACGGCGATCTCCTCCCCGCGCAGCAGCGCGCGGCAGAAGCGGTGGAACGCCATGTCGGGGCGCTGGCGCGGGCCGTAGACGGTGAAGTAGCGCAGCGCCGCCACCGGCAGTCCGAAGTTGCGGCCGTAGAGCAGCACCAGGTGCTCGCCCGCGAGCTTGGTGACGCCGTAGGGCGAGAACGGGCGCGGCAGCAGCGCCTCGTCGGTCGGGTAGCGCTCGGCGTCGCCGTAGACGGACGAGGACGAGGCGTACACGAACCGCTCGAGCGTCGCGTCCCGGTAGCGCTCGAGCAGCCGCTGCGTCGCGAGCACGTTGTGGTGCACGTAGCTCGTGAACTCGCGGCCCCACGACGCGCGCACGCCGGCCTGCGCCGCCTGGTGGAAGATCACGTCCACGTCGGGCAGCGCCGCGAGGTCGGCGGCCCCGAGGTCCAGCTCGAGCAGCCGGAAGCCCGGGTGCTTCGACGCCGCCTCGAGGTTCCGGCGCTTCAGGGCCGGGTCGTAGTAGTCGGTGAAGCAGTCCACGCCGGTCACCCGGACGCCGTCCGCGAGCAGCCGCTCGGAAAGCGTCGAGCCGATGAACCCGGCGGCCCCCGTCACCAGCGCGTGCGTGGCCATGCTCCCCTCGCTCAGGGCACCGCGACCGGCGGCGGCCGGCGGGTCACGCCCGGTCCCGGCAGTCCCATCCCCTGCTCGGCCTGCAGCAGGCCGGCGGCCTGCGGGTCGCCGGGCACGTTCGCGTTCCAGCGCTGCAGCGCCGCGATCGCGCCCTCGCGGTCGCCGAGCTGGCGCAGGCCCGAGTAGAGCCCATACCAGGCCTGCCCGTACGTGGGGTCGAGCGCGACGGCGATCTCGAACTCCTTCACGGCGCCGTCGAGGAGGCCCTGGATCGCCAGCGCCGCGCCCCAGTAGTAGCGCGCCTCGGGGCTGCCGGGGAAGCGCTTCGCGAGCGCCTCGTAGAACGCGTAGGCCTTCGCCGAGTCGCCGCCCTCCATGTAGAAGAGGCCGAGCGGGGTCTGGATCTCGGGGTAGTTCGGGAACATCCGGGTGATGCGCTCCATCTCGGTCACGGCCTTCGGCAGCTCGCCGGTCCGGCGGTAGTGCAGCGCGAGCTGCAGGTGCGCGGCCGCGTAGTTGCGCGAGAGCGTCTCGGAGTTTTCGTCCTTGTACACCTTCGGGTCCCACGAGCCGTCCTCGAGGAACAGCCCGCGGTACCGGAACGTCTCGTAGAGCGCCTTCGTGGTCGCCGCCACGTCGAGCTCGGCGCCCACGGTGTCGGGCTTGACCTCGTACACCAGGCCCTGCAGCGAGAAGTACTTCTGGTAGCCGTACTGCTCGGGCACCGTCACCGCGAAGTACGGCTGGCGCTTCCAGGTGCCGTCCGGGTTGCGGACGGTCTGCAGCAGGTGGTGCACCATGAACTCGTTCGTGTAGACGATCCGCCCGGTCGTGGGGTCCTGCACGGCGCCCGCGCCGAGCTGGTCGATCGTCCGGTCGTCGAGCTGCACGGGGAGCGTCGGCTCGTCGTCGCGGAGCTGGCGGATGTACCAGTCCGTGTTGAGCAGGCTCAGGTTCACGATGCGCACGTCCTTGCGGAAGCCCTCGACCTGCTGGATGTACCAGAGCGGGAACGTGTCGTTGTCGCCGTTCGTGAACATGAATGAGTTCGGCGCCAGCGGCGCGAGCATGTTGTAGGCGTAGTCGCGCGCGATGTAGTTGCCCGTGCGGTCGTGCGTGAACCACTGGTTGCGCATGAGCAGGAACGGCATGCCGATCATGAGCGCGAGCGCGCCCCACGCGGCGGCGCGGCGCAGCGCGCCCTCGGCGAACGACTCGCGCACCCAGCCCACGAGCCACACGGCGCCGAGCCCGATCCACAGCGAGAACGCGTGGTAGCCGCTCTGGAAGAAGTAGTCGCGCTGGCGCACCTCGTGGTCGCTGAAGTTGAGGAACGCGATCAGGCCGGCCGTGTTGAGCGCGAAGAACGCGAAGTTGAAGGCGAAGCCGCGGCGGCCGTCGCGCCGCGCGTGCCAGAGCGCGCCGGCGATGCCGAGCAGCAGCGGCACGATCGCCCCCGGCGGCAGCAGCAGCCGCCGCAGGTAGTCGAGCGAGCCGAACAGGTTGCCCCCGCCCGCGCGCGTGGCGCCGTGGTACTGCACGCCGTCCCAGTCGTCCTCGCCGAACAGCAGCCACTGGCGCCGGAAGTAGCGCCAGAACTCCTTGTTGAGCTGGGTGTCGGCGATCCGGTCGAATGTCGTCATGCCGCGGCGGTCGAAGCGCCCGTCGCGGTCCGAGTCCGTCATGCTCATCTCGCCGTACTGCTTGCGCTCGAGCAGGTCGCGGAGCTTCTCCCACGTCGCGGGCGCGCCCTCGTTGATCGCCGGGTGCTGCGCGGCGCGGATCGGCAGGTAGAGGTGCGTCGAGTAGCCCGCGACCATCAGGAAGAGCGCGAGCAGCAGCACGCGGCCCTCGCGGTGCGTGCGCCCCATCCACAGCCACGGCACGACCAGCGCCGCGACCGAGGCGGCCGCCGCGAGCGGCGTGAAGTTGGCGTCCGAGGCGGCGTAGCTCACGCCCCACAGGCCGGCGGCGAGGCTGAACAGCACGAGCCAGCCCGGCAGCTTGCGCTCGAACCCGAACCAGACGTTCTGGGCGATGCCGAGCAGCAGCACCGCGCCGGCCATGTTCTCGAGCCCGGCGGGCACGCGCAGCAGCGACAGGAAGGGCATCGCGAACAGGATCGCGACCTTCCAGTCCACGAACGCCACCAGCACGAGCAGCGGCGCGCCCATGACGCCGACGCCGAGGTGGAGCCCGACCGACAGCCACATCAGGTAGGTCGCGAGCAGCAGGGGACCGACGGTGGGCCTGCGGTCGTGCGCCTCCCACCAGCGCAGCCCCAGCCAGAAGACCAGGATCTGCGCGAAGCTCATGAGCTGGTAGACCTCGGCCTCGACCGCGTTCTCCCAGAACGTGTCGCTGAACGCGAGCATGAGCGAGCCGGCGACGGCGCCGCCGATGGCGGCCCACTCCTGCCAGTCCTCGCGCGTCTCGCCGAACGCGCGGCGCGCGAGCCGCAGGATGGTCAGGTACGTCAGCAGGACGGCGAGGCCGCCCGCGACCGCGGACAGCGCGTTCACCTGCTGCGCCGTGGTGCCCCACGGCAGCAGCGTGAACATGCGGCCGATCAGCACGTAGAACGGGGTCCCCGGCGGGTGCGGGATGCCGAGGGTGCGCGAGACGGCGATGAACTCGCCGGCGTCCCAGAAGGGGACCGTCGGCGTCAGCGTCCGGAAGTAGGCGTAGAGGGTCGCGGCGAGGACGAAGAGCCCGGCGAGCGCCGGCAACCTCGACTTCAGGTTCATTCGGGGAGCCTCCGGCTGCTCCGGGATTCGGCCCGGCGGTGCGGGATGCGCACGAGGAACACCACGCCTCCGATCAGGCTGACCGCGACGGCGACGAGGTAGGTCGTGAACTGCAGCGAGAACGCGGCGCCCGCGGACAGCCCCACCAGCCCGAACAGCTGGATTCCCGCGGCCTCGCGCACCCCGATGCCATTCAACGAGATGGGCAGTGAAACTATCACCGCGAGCAGCGGCACGAAAAGGAAGAAGTAGACCGGAGGCACCGCGAGACCCAGCGCCCGGGCGGTCAGGAGGTGCACGCCGATGCGCATGAGCTGCACGGCGAGCGCGACCATGAACAACTCCATGAAGAGTCGGGGCTGGTGGCGGAAACCGCGCAGCCGATCGGCCAGCTCGTCGAGCGAGGGCTTGAGCCGCCCGAGTCCCACGCGCGCGAGCACCCGCTCGAGCGTCGAGAGCGCGCGCGGGTGGAGGATCGCCCACAGCATCAGCCCCGATCCGGCGAACACGGCCACCAGCCCGGCGTAGAGCACGCCGAGGTGGAAGTGGTCCACCGCCGGGATCGCGGTCACGACCGCAAGGCCGGCCAGCGTCACCGTGCCGATCATGCGGTCGAGCAGCACGGTCGAGAACGACGTCGTGCGCGAGCCGCTCGCGCGCGAGGCGTCGAGCACGCGCGCGAAGTCGCCGCCGACGTTCGCGGGCAGGAAGTTGTTGAAGAACAGGCCCACGTGGTAGTACGCGCACACCTTCCAGAATGGCAGCGTGACGCCCGCCCCGCGCAGCAGCCGGTTCCACTGGTACGAGCCCACGACGTTGCTCGCGAACATCACCGCCAGCGCCGCGGCCAGCCACTCCAGGCGCGCGTGCCGGATCGAGTCCACCTGCGACCAGTCGATGCGGCGGATCAGCCAGGCGAAGAGCCCGATCGAGATCGCGACCTTGGCGCCGAGCAGCGCCGCGGTCCTCGCGGACGGGCGGACCGCCGCGCTCACGCGCCGCTCTCCCCCGTCAGCGCGTCGAGCGAGCGGCGCGCGCAGTCGTCCCAGCGGAAGCGCGCCGCCCAGTTCACGCCCGCGGCGGCCAGGCGCACGCGCAGCGCCGCGTCGCCCAGCACGCGGCCGAGCGCGTCCGCGAGCGCGGCCTCGTCGCCGTACGGCACGAGCAGGCCGGTCTCGTCGCGGCGCACCGAGTCGCGCAGGCCCGGGCTGTCGGCCGCGACCACGGCGGTGCCGCAGGCGCCCGCCTCGATCACGGTGAGGCCCCAGCCCTCCTTCGGGCTCGGCTGGACGAGCGCCCACGCCGCGCGGATGCGGCGCACCTTCTCCTCGGGTCCCAGGAAGCCGTGGAACCGCACCGCGCCGCCGAGTCCCAGCGAGCGCGCCTGCCGCACGAGCGCGTCCTGCCACGGCCCGTCGCCGATCACGTCGAGCGCGAGGTCCGGGAAGCGCTCGCGCACGCGCGGCAGCGTGCGCAGCACCCAGTCCAGGCCCTTGTAGCGGCGCAGGCGCCCGACGAACGCGAGCGTCGGCTCCGGCGCCTTGGGGCTTCCCGGGTCCGGCGAGTAGCGGCCGTGGTTCATGCCGCAGTGCACGACCGCGACGCGCTCCGCGGGAACGCCGCGCGCGACCAGGTCGTCGCGCGTGCTCTCGGAGATCGCGAGGAAGCGCGAGCGGCGGTAGGCGGCGGGGATCAGCCGCTCGAGCGCGACGACGTACGTCGCGATCGCGGGGTTCGCCTCCTGGAACGCGGTGGCGCCGAAGAGGTGCGGCACGATCACCGCGACCGGCGCGTCCGTCCACTGCGCGGTGAAGCACGGCACCTTGTTGATGTCCTCGACCACGAGGTCGGGGCGGTTCGCGCCCGAGAACTCGCGCGCGAGCACGCGCGGCACGACCAGGTTGAAGCTCCACCAGTCGCCGCGCCGCACGATCCGCATGCCGCGGTGCTCCGCCTCGGCGCTCCCGCCGCGGAACGCGCTCGCGAGCCACGTCACCTCCCAGCCGCGGCGCGTGGCCTCGAGCAGGATCTCCTCGAGGTGCAGCTCGGCCCCGCCCGCCTCCGGGTGCCCCGGGTCGCGGAAGTTGACGGCGAGCAGGCGCCGCGGCGCGCTCATCGTTTGCGCGCCACCGTGCCGATGACGTGGCAGGTCCACAGCGCCCAGCGCCGGCCGCGCAGCGAAGCGCGCAGCGCGTCCCAGCCGTCCGACCAGAACGCGGGCCCCTTCGGGTGCAGCGGCAGCCGCAGCCCGAGGCCGCGCTTGAGCACCTCGCGCACGACGCGGTACGCGAGCCCCGGCACCATCCAGTCGCCGTAGGTGCGCACGACCTCCATGCCGGTCGCGGCGCACAGCCGCTCGAGCTGCGACGGCGTGAACTGCGTCTCCCAGCCGGCGAACCAGCGGTTCACGAGGATCAGCAGGTTCTTCATCACCGTGTAGAGGTGGAAGGTCTGCGGCACGTCCACGAGCATGCGCCCGCCCGGGGCGGTCACCCGCGCGTTCTCGCGCAGCAGCGGCATGGGGTCGCGGAAGTGCTCGAGCAGGCCCTGGTGGAACGACACGTCGATCGCGCCGTCGCGGAACGGCATGCGGGTCGCGTCCGCCTGCACGAGCATCACCGGCACGCCGCGCGCCGCCGCGATCGTCCGGACGAGCGCGAGCGAGGCCGGCGAGTAGTCCAGCACCACGCCGCGCGCCCCCATCGCCGCGAGGTCGATCAGGTCGCGGCCCGAGCCGGCGCCGATCTCCATCACGACCCGGCCCGCGACCGGGCCGTCGGCGAGCACCTCGCGCACGAGCCGGCCGCCCGTCGAGTACGTGTCGTGGATGTCGGCCTGGTGGCCCTTCCAGTAGGACTCCCAGTGATCGAGCGTCGAGGCGCGCGCCACGGCCTTCCCGTCCTTTCCTATTCGCCCCACTGCAGGCGTTCGGCGAGGAACGCCGGCAGCCCGGCTTCGCGGATGCGCTTCATGGCCGCCGCGACGTCGTACTCGAGCCGCACGTGCTCGAACGTGAACGCCTCGTCGTCGAACACCAGGTAGCCCGCGCGCGGGTCGCCGTCGCGCGGCTGGCCGACGCTCGGGACGTTGACGAGGTAGCGCCGCCCGCGCCGTCCCTTCACGACCTCGTCGCGCGTGTAGGTGACGCGCGCGCCGTCCAGCTCGAACGTGCCCGGGTAGTGCGAGTGCCCGATGAAGCACACGTCCTCGGAGCACGACTCCATCTCGTAGGCGGCGTCGCCCGGCGAGAACACGTAGTGCCACTCCTCGGGCTCCGACGGCGAGGCGTGCACGATCCGCACGCCGCGCCACGGCAGCGAGAACGGCAGGCTGCGCAGGTAGTCGACGTGCCGCGACTCGAGCGTCTCGGTCGTCCAGACCGCCGCCCGCGCGGCCTCGGGGTTGAAGTAGCCGAGCTTGATGCGCCCGCAGGCGGCGAGGTCGTGGTTGCCCGCGACGGCGGTCTCGATCTTCGGCAGCAGGCGGCGGATGCACTCGTTGGGCGCCGCGCCGTAGCCGACGAAGTCGCCCAGGCACGCCACCGCGTCCGGTCCGCGGGCCTCGAGGTCCGCGAGCACGGTCTCGAGCGCCTCGAGGTTGCCGTGCACGTCGGAGACGATCGCGAGGCGCATCAGAACTCCTGCGGGCGCAGCGCCCGAGCGGCGCGGTCGAGCACGCCGTTCACGAACCCGCCCGACTCGGCGCTGCCGTAGCGGCGCGCGATCTCGATGGCCTCGTCGATCACCACGCGCACCGGCGAGCCCGGCCGCGCGAAAAGCTCGGCCACCCCGACCCGCAGCGCCGCGCGGTCGGTGGCGGCGAGGCGGTGCAGCGGCCAGTGCTCGGCGGCCGCGCGCAGCACGTCGTCCACTTCGGGCCCGTGCGCGTCGAGGGTCTTGACGAGGTCCTCGATCAGCTCGAGCTGGTCGTCGGTGAGCTGCTCCTCGTCGCGGCGCAGCGACCACGCGAACGGGTAGGTGTCCCCCGCCACGTCCGCCTGGAACGCGACGCGGAACGCCACCTCGCGCGCGCGCCGGCGCATGCCGCCCACGGGGCCGGTCATCGCGCCCCCCCCGCGGCCGGCCGCAGCCGCGCCATCCGGATCGCGGCGAGCGCCGCCTGCGAGCCGGCGTTGCCGTGCTCGCCGCCGCTGCGCGAGTCCGCCTGCGCCGCGTCGTACACGGCCAGCACGCCGTTCGCGACCGGCACGCCCGTCTCGAGCGCCACCCGCGCGAGGCCGCCCGCGGCGTTCCGCGCCACGATCGCGAAGTGCTCGGTCTCGCCGCGGATCACGCAGCCGAGCGCGATCACGGCGTCCGGCGCGCCGGCGGCGAACGGTTCGGCGGCCGCCCACTTCGCGGCGAGCGGCAGCTCGAGCGCGCCGGGCACCCACCACAGCGAGAGGTCCGCGTCGGCCGCGCCCTGGGCGCGCAGCGTCGCGAGCGCGCCGTCCGCGAGGCGCGCGACCACGCGCTCGTTCCACTGCGCGGCGACGAGCCGGAACCTCAGCCCGCGCGCGTCGTCGGAGGGCCTGCGGGTCTCGACGCTCACGTCTCCCCCAGGCGCAGGTCGAGCAGGTGCCCGAGCTTGTCGCGCTTCGTGGACAGGTAGCGGCGGTTGTGCCGGTTCGGCCGCACCTGCACGGGAACGCGCTTCGCGATCTCGAGCCCGTAGGCCTCGAGCCCGACGATCTTGCGCGGGTTGTTCGTCAGCAGCTCGATCCGCTTCACGCCGAGGTCCACCAGGATCTGCGCGCCGATCCCGTAGTCGCGCAGGTCGGCCGGGAAGCCCAGGCGCAGGTTCGCCTCGACCGTGTCGAGCCCGCGCTCCTGCAGCGCGTAGGCCTTGAGCTTGTTCGCGAGGCCGATGCCGCGCCCCTCCTGCCGCAGGTAGAGCAGCACGCCCTCGCCCCGCTTCGCGATCATGCGCAGCGCCGAGTGGAGCTGCTCGCCGCAGTCGCAGCGCTGCGAGCCGAACACGTCGCCCGTCAGGCACTGCGAGTGGACGCGCACCAGCGTGGCGCGCCCGGGTGAGGGCCGGCCCCGGACGAGCGCGACGTGGTGGTCGCCCTCGAGCACGCTCTCGTAGAGGTGGAGCTGGAACTCGCCCTCGGGCGTCGGCAGCGCCACGTTCACGAGCCGGCGCACGAGCCGCTCGCGCTGGCGGCGCCACTCGATGAGGTCGCGGATCGTCAGGATGCCGAGGCCGTGCCGGCGCGCGAAGCGCCGCAGTTCGGGCAGGCGCATCATGCTGCCGTCGTCGGCCAGGATCTCGCAGAGCGCGCCGACGGGGTGCAGCCCGGCGAGCCGGCACAGGTCGGGCACCGCCTCGGAGTGGCCGGCGCGGCGGAGCACGCCGCCGGGCACGGCGCGCAGCGGGAAGATGTGGCCGGGCCGCGTGAAGTCGCCCGGCTTCGATCCGGGCCTGGCGAGCGTGCGCAGCGTGCGCGTGCGGTCGAACGCGGAGACGCCGGTCGTGGTGCCCGCGCGCGCGTCCACGGACTCGGTGAACGGGGTGCCGAAGCGCGACGTGTTCTGCGCGACCTGGAGCTTGAGCTCGAGCCGGTCGGCGACCTCGGGCGCCATCGGCGCGCACAGGATGCCGCGGGCGTGGCGGACGGCGAAGTTGACCAGCGCCGGCGTCGCCTTCTCGGCGGCGAACACGAAGTCGCCCTCGTTCTCGCGGTCCTCGTCGTCCACGACGACGATGCCCCGCCCCGCCTTGATGCGCGCGAGCGCCGCCTCGACGGTCAGCATCACGTCCACGGCCCCGCCCCTGCGGCGGACGGCGGCCTTCGCGCGGCCGGCGCGAGCGACTTTCACGACTGCCTCCCCGGCGTGCCGGCGTCCTCGAGCAACCGCGCGAGGTAGCGCGCCAGCAGGTCGACTTCGAGATTGACCCGCCGCCCGGGCCGATAGGCACCGGCCGAGGTGACGGCGAGCGTGTGCGGAATGTAGGCGATTTCGCAGCCCGTGTCCGTGACGGCGGCGACCGTGAGGCTCACGCCGTCCACGGCCAGCGAGCCCTTGTGCGCGACGAACCGCCGCAGCGGCGCGGGCACGGCCAGCGACACGCGGCGGCCGTCGCCCTCGGGTCGCGCGTCGAGCACCTCGCCCACCCCGTCCACGTGTCCCTGCACGAGGTGGCCGCCGAGGCGCTGCTCGAGGCGCAGCGAGCGCTCGAGGTTGACGCCGTCGCCCTCGCGCCAGTCCCCGAGCGTCGTGAGGCGCAGCGTCTCGGGCACGGCCTCGACGGCGTAGCGCCCGGGCTCGACCGCGACCACGGTCAGGCAGCAGCCCTCGTGCGCGATGCTGTCGCCCACCTTCGTGCCCTCGAGCACGGCCGCGGCGGCGATCCAGAAGCGCCGGCCCTCCCGGCGTTCCTCGACGGCGGCGACGCGTCCCAGTTCCTCGACGATGCCGGTGAACATCTAGCGGGCCCCCCAGTCCACGAGCAGCAGCGCGCCGTCGCCGGCGCGCCCGATCCGCGCGAGCCGGCCGCGCCGCGCGCGCGCCAGCGTCCTCCCGAGCCCCGAGCACCACGCGAGGCCGTCGCCCAGCACGAGCGGCGCCGCGAACAGCGCCACGCGGTCCACGAGCCCCTCGCGCATCCAGGCGCTGCCCAGCGTCGCGCCGCCCTCGAGCAGCACCTCGTGCCGGCCCGAGGCGGCGAGCTTCGCCGCGAGCGCGCGGGCCGACACGCCGCCGGGCCCCGCGGGCAGGCGCCAGACGGTCACGCCGCGGGCCTCGAGCGCGCGGGCGCGCGCGGCGCTCGCGCGGGTCGTGCACGCGACGACGGTGCCGCGCGCGAGCCGCGGCGAGAAGAGCTTCAGGTCTCCCGGCAGCGAGAGCGCCGAGTCGCAGACGACGCGCAGCGGCTGCGGCGCGCGCGCGCCGGTGCGCGCGGTCAGCCGCGGGTCGTCGGCGCGCGCCGTCCGGGCGCCGATCACGATCGCGTCCGAGGCGGCGCGCAGCGCGTGGCCCGCCGCGCGCGCGGCGGCGTCCGTGATCCAGCGCGAGCGCCCGCGCGCGTCGGCGATCCGCCCGTCGAGCGAGGCCGCGACTTTCCAGGTCACGCGCGGCCGGCCCTCGCCGTGCGCGAGCCGGTAGCCGCCCAGCAGCGAGCGCGCCTCGGCGGCGCACAGGCCGGTCTCGACCGTCACCCCGCCCGCGCGCAGCAGGCGCAGGCCGCGGCCGTTGACGATCTCGTGCGGGTCGCGCACCGCCACCACGCAGCGCGCGACGCCGGCCGACAGGATCGCCTCGGTGCACGGCGGCGTCCGGCCGTGGTGCGCGCACGGCTCGAGCGTGACGTAGAGCGTGGCGCCGCGGGCGCGCCGTCCCGCCATCGCCAGCGCCTCGACCTCGGCGTGCGGCCCGCCGAGCACGCGGTGCCAGCCGCGGCCCACGACGCGGCCCCGGCGCACGACGACGGCGCCCACCACGGGGTTCGGGGCGGTGCGGCCACGCCCGCGCTCGGCGAGGCGCAGGGCCTCGAGCATGTGCTGGCGGTCGGCTTCGGTGAACGGCATCGGGCTCCCGTCGAAACGAAACACCCCGCGTCGCGGGGCGCGGGGTGACGGAAGCCGAGGGCAGGACGGCGAAACCGGCCCGCTCGCGCGCGCGCGATGGGCCCGGGAGACGCCGAACTTCCCTCCTTCTTCCATCCCGACTGTGACGGTCGGCCCCGGAGTTTCACCGGGTCTGCGCCCGGCCCGAAGGCCGTGCGCTCGCGGGCTCTACCGCCGGTGGGGACTTCCGCCCCGCCCCGAAGGAGAAAAGCGGCGGCCAGCATACGGGGCGACGGCGGGAACGGTCAAAGCCCGGGGCCGCGGCCGCCGGGCGGGCCCGGCCTCTTCTAGAAGTGGACCGCCAGGCGGGTGGTGAGCAGCGTCCAGGTTCCCTGCTCCACCGGCACGACGCGCAGGCCCAGCTCGGCCCCGACGGCGAGGATGCCGGGCTTCTTCGACATGAGCGTGGCCTCGGCCGCCAGGCACGGCTTCACTTCGCCCACCGGGAGGTCGCGGAACAGCGCGCCGCCGCCCGCCACGGCCAGCTCGGCCCGCGCGCTCGCGATGCCGGGGCCGATCGAGAGCCGCCCGAACGGGCCGCGCGCGGGCAGGTACGTGGCCAGCAGCGCCGCGTCGAACATGCTGTAGTCGAGCCCGGCCGTGACGCTGCCGCGCCGGACGATGCTCGAGCCGAGCAGGTTGAAGGCCGCCGCGGGGCCGACGCGCCAGCGCTTCGCGACCGGGTACTCGAGCCCGATGGCCGCCGAGATCGAGCCGGCCGGCGCGAGCGTGTCCGAGAAGACCCGCGCGTAGCCGACCGACAGCCGGCCCTTCCACTCGTCGAGCCGCATCCCGGCCGAAGCGGGGGCCGCGAGGGCCGCCCCCAGCAGCGCCAGCAGCGCCGCGAGCCCGATCGTCCGCTTCATGCCGCGTTCCTCCCTTGCCGCATCGCACCGTGCCGCATCGTTCCGCGCCGCATCCTACCCCGCGGCCTCACGCGTTGTGCCGGATTTCGAGGACGTCGCCGTCCTGCACGCGGTAGTCGCGGCCCTCGAGGCGCAGCACGCCCTTCTCGCGCGCCTTCGCGTGGCCGCCCAGCTCCACCAGCTGCTCGTACGGGATCACCTCGGCGCGGATGAAGCCGCGCGCGAGGTCGGAGTGGATCGCGCCCGCCGCGTCCACGGCCGTGTCGCCGCGCTGGATCTCCCAGGCGCGCACCTCGTCCGGCCCGACCGTGAAGAACGAGACGAGCCCGAGCAGCTCGTAGCAGGCGCGGATGACGAGCGTCAGCCCGTCCTCGGTGACGCCCAGCTCCTCGCGGAACGCCGCGCGTTCCTCGGGCGGCAGCGAGACGATCTCGCGTTCGGTGAGCGCGCGCAGCGCCACGCCCAGCGCCCCGCGCCCGAGGGCGGGCGGCCGGCGCGTCGAGGCGTCGTCCTGGTTGAGGATCACGACGAGGGGCTTGAGCGTCAGGAACTGGAAGCCGCGCAGCAGGCGCGTCTCCTCGGCCGTGAAGTCCACCTCGCGCAGGGGCGTCTCGGCCTCGAGCGCTTCCTTGCAGCGCGCGAGCGCGGCGCCTTCGGCGGCCGCCTCCTTCTTGCCGATGCGCAGCTCCTTCTCGATCCGCTCGAGGCGCGTCTCGGCGATGGCGAGATCGTTCAGCACCAGCTCGGCCTCGAGCTCGCGCAGGTCGCGCGCGGCGTCCACGCCCTTCTCGCTCGGCACCGCCGGGTTCTCGAAGTCGCGCACGACCGCGACCAGCGCGTCGCACTGGCGCACTCCGGCGAACAGGTCCGTGCCCTTGCCCGGCTTGCCGTGGCCGGCCGCCGCGCTGTCCACGAACTGGATCTGCGCGTACGTGGTCTTCTTCGGCTGGAACATCGCGCTCAGCCGGTCGATGCGCCCGTCCGGGACCTTGAGCACGCCGACGCGGTCGCGGGCCGAGGCGCCGGGAGGAGCCGCGGCGCCCGCGCCCTGCATGAGGATCTCGAACAGCGTGGTCTTGCCGGACTGCGGCAGGCCGAGGATGCCGACTCGCTTCATGGCCTCGTTCGCGGGAAGGGACGCATCGGGGGACGGCCAGCGAAACGCCCGCGGAGCAGGGTCCGCGGGCGGGCTGGAACCGGGCGAAACTCTACGGGCGGGCGGCGGAACGCGTCAATCGCAGCCGCTCTCGCGGTACACCGCGTGGAGCGCGAGGCGCAGGCGCTCGCTGAGCGCGATGGGCACTCCGACCGGGTCGTCGAGCCGGTAGAGCTGCACCGTGGTGCGAAGGCTGTCCACTTCGAGATGGCAGTGCCGGCACCCGTTCAGGTGGGATTCGATCTGGGTGCGCAACTCGGCGGCGACGTCCTCTTCGAGGTAGTCCGAAAGCTGGTCCAGCACGTCCTGGCAGTTCAGCTTCTTCACGATGCCTCTCTCCCGAGCGGCACCGTCCCCGCGAAACTCATGTCCGTCCTCCGTCGTCGCCTGCGCGGCCGTGCGGGCGCGTCCGATACGCCGTCGGCCCCTCGTGCGTCGGCTTCGATGCGGCAACCCCCTCGCGGGATTGCCGCGAGTTTTTCCCATCTCGCGCCCCGTCCCACATGCCGAATCGCGTCGGCCATAGGCCACGCCGCGAGGTCACCGGGGCCGCCCGGAGACCGCATCGGCCGGCGCCGGAAGGCACTCGGCGGCAGCGAGTTGCGACCCGGGGCGAAAGCGCGTTCGAGGTGGTGACCCGTGCTGGGATCGAACCAGCGACACCCTGATTAAAAGTCAGGTGCTCTACCGACTGAGCTAACGGGTCATTCCGTTGCATGGCCGGCTGCTAGCCGGATGTTCTCACCCTCTCGCCGAAGTGACGGGTGACGATTGGGTGACGGTCACCCTCCCACGCCTCGAACTCGCTCGGCCTCCCGCTGCACTGCCTCGTCCGTCAGGCGAGCGTAGCGCTGCGTCGTCACGATCGAGGCATGCCCGAGAATCTGCTGGAGGGCGGCCAAGCTACCACCGCGCTCGAGCCACTGGCAGGCGAAGGTGTGTCGCATCTGATGAGGGTGAAACTGCTCGTACCCCGTCAGGCGGCGAACCGTCCGGGCGAATGACCCGTGCGAACCGACCGCGAAGGGCACGAGTCTGCCGACACGCTCGCGGATCTCCGCGACCAACGCCGGGGACAGCGGCACGCGCCGAACCCGCCGGCTCTTGGTCTGGTGCTGCACGACAAGGAACCCCCGCTCGAGATCGCCGACCTGTGCGCGACAGAGTTCCCCCCACCTTAGGCCGGTGCCAAGTGCAAGTCGGCAGGCCAATCCGTACGGTTCGCGGAGTCGCCTGAGCCGCTCGGCCACCTCGTCGGGCACTCGGTCGGGCGAACGTTCCTGGAGCCTCGGCATGACACCCCGGGGGAAGGGGCTCCGTTCGAGCGTTCCGCAGTCGACGCACCAATTGAGGAATCGGCGAAGGTCACCGAGCGCGTGGCGAACGCTCTGTGGAGCCAAGCCGTGCCGTTCGAGCGCAAGCCGATAGTGCTGGACGCGATCCGCGGTGAGGCGATCCAATGAATGGTGGCCCAGATGAGGCACCAGATACCTCCGAGCCCGCGCAACTGCATCGCGCTGCCCGAGTGCGTCGCGCCGCGTGGGCACATCGAGGAGCAGCCAACTCGCCACCGCATCAGCCAGCAACTGCTCGGCTCGTGGGGCGCCATCAGTTTTCAAAGAGCGAAGTCGCCGCTTGGCGTCCTGGAAGTCCGTCCCGAGGCTGATCTGGCGTAGCTGCCCACCGATCATGCCTCTGAACCAGTATCCGGGGCGGTCCTTGCGACGAATCATGTTCGTGGGCAGCTTGGGCACGGGGTTACTCCTTTCGTGCCGCCACGAACCGGGAGACGTCAGCCGGATCGAACCTAAGCGTCCGCCCGATGCGGACGCAAGTGATCCTGTGCCCGTTCACCAGCCGCCGGATGGTCCGCGGGCTGACTCCCAGACACTCAGCCACGTCGAGCAAGGTCAAGAGATGTTCGACCGCCCCATTCCCGTTCCGCCGCCCTCCCTGGCCGTTCGTGATCGCTTCGCGATCGATGGACATGCTTCACCTGCCTTGCCTGGAGGGTCATCGGGAACTGCCGCAAGTGAAACGGCCGGGAGGCGCCAACCGGCAAGCGAGGCCAAAGCGGCCCCACACGGGAGGCGACCGCGGACACTGCGCTGAGGGCTCTCGCCCTGCACACCCGCCCGGAAGCCCGGGGACGCCGTGGTCACGAGCCCATCACCCACGATCGGCGGAGCATCCGCAGAAGCGCGCTCGAGCGCAGACCGAACCAGAGCACCGGAACCGAGAGTACCGCCGCTCCGCGCAACAGGATCATTTGCCCTGGGGGCCAGATCCCTGCGTCGGAGATGATGGCGGAGACCGGCCCCGGAAGACTCACGGCCAGACCTAAGCCAACGAGCGTCATCAGCGTGCGCAGCCGCTGACGCGGGAAGAAGAGCAACGTGGACCATAGGAGTCGTCCAAACCCCACGATGGGAAGCAGACAGAGCCACAGGAGTGTTCCAAGGAAGCGTCGACGCATAGGCGTAGTGGATAGCTTGTAAGCCAACGCTCCCGGCCAACAACCTCTTCAATCCTCCTCGAGTTCAGCGTCAACGTGGTCAATGCCGGTCTCGATGGACTCGCACTCGGCCCGGTCCTCGAGCAGCCGGCGGCCGCACTCCTGCGCCTCCTCTTCCGAGCGAGCCTCAACATGCCGCAACCGGCAGGTCTCCCAGCGGGTGACGTAGACCGAGTACCGGGGGCTCATCACCACACCTGCAGGAAGCCCTTCGTCTCGCGCCTCAGGCCGGCCGGGTCCTGCCCGGACTTGCTCAGCAGCGCCTTGACCGCGTCGAGCACCGCGTGGTGCACGACGGACACCCAGGCGGTCAGGTCCTGCTCGACGAGCAGGTTCTTGGGGCCCGACAGCAGCCGATCCTCACCCGGCGCGATGGCCTGCGAGATCTGGCGCTTGAGGAAGCCCGGCTCGACGGTCAGGAAGCGGCAGCAGTCGAGGTGCGTGCCATACGCGCGCACCCCGATGTAGTTGCGGTAGTCGGGGAACTGATCGAGGCGGACGATCAGGAACTCACGCTTCGTCTTGCTGAACATGCCGCCGCTCTCGACCTCCTCCACCGACCACTCGCACTTGCCGGGAATTCGCGCAGCCGTCAGTCGCGTCTGGATGTCGTCGAGTACTTCGTGGCCGCGCGCTGCGGCGCCGTCGATTAGCATGGACCACTGGTTGAGGATGGCTTCGTCCTTCAGCTTGACCGCCATGGTTTCTCTCCTTCTTGACCTACGGCTGTGGAGCGATGGAGTACAGCGAGTCGTCCGTGGGATCGAGTGAGCGCCACTGGTAGGCCAGCGGGTCGCCGTCCGTGAGCAGATCGTGGGTGGCCAGCCAGATGAAGCGCTTGGCCGCCGGTGGGTCGAAGGCGATGCGCCCGCAGCGCTGCCGGATGTTCTCCAGCCGCTGGCGCGAGGTGGTGACGAGCAAGCACCGGAACGCACGGAAGTCCGCAGTGGCGCCGAAGTCCGCGCGGTAGCGCTGGAACCGGCCGCACACCAGGTAGCGCAGGTAGAACCGCACGATCTTCCCGACGCCGTGCTCGCGGCTCCCCAACACTTCGGTGCCGCGATCGATCTCGACGAAGAACAGCGCCAGTTGGCCGGCGCGCTCCAGCGCGAAGACGCCGTCGGGGGTGTGGGCCATGAGCGGCTCACGCCCCAGCGGTGGCACCTCGTCGCGTGCGTACTTCGCCAGCTGTCCGGCGCGAGTCGCGCGCGTCAGCTGCTCAGGCAGGAAGCCCGCCAGCTTCAGGTCTGGCCATGCGCCGCACGCCTTCGTCAGCCGCAGCCGGAACTCGACGGCCGCCAGGTGGTGCTGCAGGAAGAGCGGATTCTGCGGTCGCCCGCCCGCCTCGACCGACATGCCGGACTTCGAGGAGAGCATCTCGGCGCCAGCGCCGGTGAGCGCCGCCACCCGCTCCGGCAAGCGCGCCACCTCGATCAACCTGAGCATCCCCGCCTGCGCCAGCAGCCGCAGCCGCCGCCGAGCTGTCTGCTCCGAAGCGAAATGCAGTCCCTCGAGCTGGGACACGGTCAGGTACCGATGCTCGGCCAGACTGCCGAGCACTTCGAGGTCCCGTTCCGTCAGGACGACCCGGGCTGAAGTCCCTTGCCGGCTCACGAGCGGAACACCTCGCCCGGATCCAGGTCGTCCAGGCTGGTCGGATTGGTCTGCACTGCGGGTCGCGCCGTCGTGGGCTTCGCGGTGAGCGGCCGGCCGAAGCGATGCCGGGACCGGCGCACGACCTCGTCACGGACTCGCTCACTCCCGCTACCGGGTACGGACAGGGTGACGATCGGCAGGACGTTCCGCCCGATCTTCGCGATGGCCTCGCCCACCTTGAGCGCCAGCAGCTCTCGCGGCTCGGTCGGGACCGGCTGCCCGTCGATCTCGCCGACTAGCTCACGCGAGAGCCGCCGGGCATCGGAGGCGCTGACGTTGAACACGACGACCGTCGAGACGTTGCCGAGCACCTCGCGCATGACCGACTCGTTGATCTGTCCGGTCTGCTGGTGCGCAAGGATTAGCCCGAGCCCGTACTTCCTCGCCCGGGAGAGGATCTTCTCGTACGAACTGGCGGCCGTTGAGCAGAACGACTGGAACTCGTCCACATAGAGGTAGAATGGTCGCCGCTCTGCCTTCGCCGCGTTGGCCCGGCTCATGGCCGCAAGCTGCACTTTCGCCACCACGAGCTGACCCAAGAGCTGCGCGTTCTGCTCGCCGAGGATGCCGTCGGAGAGGTTGAAGAGCAGCACCTTGCCCTCGTCCATGCATCGCCGGATGCTCAGACCCTCGCCTGGGCTACACAGGAGCGAGCGGACGACCTTGGGCTTCAGCAGCCGACCGAGCCGGTTCAAGATCGCCAGGTGCGCGTCCTTTGGGTAGGCCGGGTAGGTGTTCGACCAGAAGTGCCGACCCTCCTCGTCCGGAAGGTGCAGGAGCAGCCGCTTGCGGAATGCGTCGTCCTGGCGGTCGAGCAGAGGCTCCAGGTCTAGGAGCGTCGTCCCGGGGATCTGGGTCAGGCAGTAGAGGGCCTGCCGGAGGATCGTTTCCATCCGGGGGGCTCCACCCCCCGCCCCGTCCTCGTCGAACAACCGGTGCAGGATGCTCAGGGTCTCGGCGACCTTGAGGTCGAGGTCTTCACCCTCGTCCAGATGCAGCGGGTTCAGGGGCACCGGCGCGGCCGTGTCCGAGGGATTGACGTAGACGACGTCGTCCCACCGCTCCCGAGGCATCAGGGGCAGGAGCTCCTGCTCAATCAACTCCGCCTCAGGGGCGATGACCGCCAGGCCGTGTCCGGCCTTGAGGTCATGGAGCACGAGGTTGCGGATGAGGGTGGTCTTGCCCGAACCGCTCCGACCCACCATGTACACGTGGCGGGTGCGGTGGCTCTCGGGTAGGCGAACCGGCAGCCGGGCGCCGCCGTAGACCTGATGCCCGAGGAGCGGGCCCTCCACGGCGGCACATCGCTCGGCCAGCAGGTCCGTCAGGCGGTCGGGGGAAATGCCGCCCTCGATGAGCCGGTCCAGCTCGTCCCTACCGATCGCCTGCCGGGCGACGTGGCCCAGGGTGTTGGCGAAGAACAGGACGACCTCGCCGCACTCCCGAATCCGGCGGTCCTCGGCGGCCGCTGCCTCCCGGTCCGCCCGCCGGCGGGCCTCCGCCAGAGCAGAGCGGTACCGGAGCCCAAGCCAGACGCCGGCTCCGCCGCCGAGCAGCGCCAGGAGCTCTAGCACGGCCCGCTCGCCCGTATCGCGGGGGTGGCGCGCAAGGCCGCGTAGCCGTAGCGCTCCGTGTATCCACCGCGACACACCTCCGGGGCGTCTAACCTGCTGCTAATGCTGGCATGGGATGACCTGCCCAGAGCCCAACTAGCGGCTGTGCCGCATCTGCATTCATGCGCCCGGCCTTCGCGGCCGATTCTCGTATTACATGCTCCCCCGAACATGTGGCGAAGTGTGACAGTGCAAACCCGAGCAAACCCGAACACTCATGACTCGGCGGGAGCCCGACGACCTTGCATTGGACCGGCTGGGCGGCGAAGCACAGTCCGTCCTCGCGGTTCTCACCATGGCTGCCCTCTGGCCCACCAGATTCCCCGACGGCTGGGTGTCCGTGCGGGCCTTCGGCGAGAACGGCCTCCTGCTCGGAGAACGGGCGGGCCGAGAGAGCTTGAAGGCGGCTATCCGCCGTGGCGTGCGGCGGATCTCTCAGGCCTCGTCCGCACCGACGATCGAATGCCGACGGACGATCGAACACGACGAGATCTCTGAGAAGCCCCGACGGGATCGGGACCGGCGTTTCGTGGCACCGCCCGGCCTGGACCTCGAGGAGTGGCTCCTCCGCGCTGGTGCTGGGCTCGTTCTGCCGAATACTTGGAGGCTGTTCCTTCCAGCCCTGTGGCCACAGAGGCGAGGAGACACTCCCGCCGCCCGCGACATGCTCAGGCGCGCGCTCCGGCAGGCGGAGGCCTGCCTTGACCTGGCCGCACTGCGTGTCCCGCCACACAGCCCTGAAGGAGGCACGCTGCACGCCGGCCAGAGCAAGGACACCACGTTCACGGTCACGAACACGGGCGGCGGCACGCTGGCGGGTGCTCTCTCCTGGGTCGGCGCTCCCTACCCATTCTCGTTCGTCGGATCCACGACCTACTCGCTCGCGGCAGGGCAGAGCAAGAGCTTCACCGTGCGCTTCTTCGCGCCGCCGGTGGAACCCGGGCACACGGTGACGTACTCGGTCGCGATCGATCTCGGGACGCCATGCGCGGGGCTCGGACAACTGACGGTCGAGGGGGTCGCGATTCCGTAAGCGGAGTTGGTGCGACCGCTCGCCACTGCTACCTCATGGGCGCGAGCGACATCGTCCACGTCGTCTCGACCGGTGGGCAAGCGCTGACTCGCTGGAAGGCCGGGCTACTCAAAGGCAACCCCGGGAAGATGGCGATCAGCCTCGACGGGTCGCTCTACGTCGCCGATCAATCGACCATCCGCCACTTCACCGGTGAAGGCGCGCCGCTGGGCGCCTGAGGAGTGGGAGGCCTCGGCGGCGTCCGGGGCCTGGGCGTGGACGCGCAGGGGCGGATCAATGTCGCCGCCAAGGGACGCAGCACATCGTGCGGTACGTGCTGTCGGGCGTCAGAGACGGTCCAAGTCCACGGTATCTAACTCGGCCCGCACTCTGACCGTGACAGCGACCTGATCCCCGACAATCGTCTGGCCCTCAACGACGCGAGCAGCCGCCCTTCGCTTCCGCGCCCCAGGGAGCGCACGCCGTGCCCACTGACCTCAGTCCGACAACAAGCTGAACCGCGGCGCTCCCATGGCCACCGATTATCGTCCGACAGGTTCAGTCATGACACATGAACCGCGGCGGCGCACTCGCTGTGTCGAGCCTGACAGGGGGACTTGGTGGGTCACATTGCTTGCCGGCCGTCGACGCCGCCCGCGTGCGCATTGTAGTCGAGAAGACACCAGCCTAGGCTACCAGTTACTACGACTCAGGAACATACGGTAGAATGCGCATGAGAACGCGAGTGCACTCAGGCCTCTTCATGATAGCGCGCTCCCGCACAAGGCGGGCGATGCATGTCCCAGTTGCGGGCCGTCTGCGACGGGAGAAGCCCGCTATCTCCACACTCCCGAGGGCTTTCGTGCTGCTCAGAGAGTAGTCGAGAATAGGTCTTGCGTTCTGCCAACAGAGGACCGACCACCCGCGCCTGTAAGTTGCCAATAGATACTCTGGTCCGACTGGCCATGGTTCGCTTGGACCACTTGAAACGCTTCGACCAAGGGAAATAGAGTGCATTCAACGCGCCCCCGACGCGGAACCGGAGTCGAAGCTAGTCGGCCGAACCGATGAGGACTCCTGATGGCCATGGAATGTGCGGCTTGCGTCCTCGATACGCTCGCCACGACCTTGGACATATGTCGGAGCGAGATCGTGGGTGTGGGGCAGACCACGGATGCAGTCGTTCGGGGGCGCCCCTCTGACTGCCACCGGGAGTCACCCCTCGCTGCGATACCGCAATCCACGGAGCGCTCTAGACCCTGGATGGCGAAGCTCGGGCGTCTTGACCAAGCTATTCGTGGATCGGAGCGGCCTGCGGCTGGTCGACGAGGTGCACACATCGCCCGTCGCGGGCAAACGCCCAAAGTATGCGGAACGACTCCACGGGCAGTCGTCAGGCTCCTGTCATCCCAATCAAGAATGGGGGAGGTTCATCTGGACCCGGTAGAAGTGAGACGAACCACCGCATCAACAGGCTCGGTGTTGCCGCTACCACCCAGGCCGCCCATCTCATCCCTACGACACCGGCCGATCTCCAGGTGAGCTGTCGCGCAACGGCACACCGCCTCCATTCGAAAGGCTTCCGGACATGAGGCACCAACATTGGACAGTCCTGACCGTAGTCATGGTCCTTGCGCTGTACGCCGTCGGGTGCCACAAGGACCCCGCTGCACCAACCAATCGGTTCCCCGTCATCAATTCGCTGACGGCGTTCCCGACAACTATGGGTCCTACAGACTCGACGGTTGTTACGTGTAATGCCACTGACCTCGACGGCGATTCCCTAGTCTACGATTGGGAGACGGATTCCCGTCTACGCATCAAGGGGCAACCGTCCACGCGACCCTGGAAGAACAACAGCCCATTCAACTTCGAGACGTTCTACCCCAACTTCACACCCACCAGCCCGAGCACCGCGTGGGTCGCATGCTATACACGCGACCAACGCGGTGGCATCGCAGGCCGCGTCGTTACTGTCATCATCGCTCCATAGCTGCACGTGTAGCACAGACCGCGCTATCCCTCACTTGCCGTACGGAGGTTTCCAATGCGGCCGTATCTGACTAACGTCATTGTGGGCGCAGTCGCGCTCGTTGCCGTTGCACTGACTTCGCCGAACGGCGCCATGGCACAGGGCGCATTCGCACTGGACAACACCTATGACTTCCGGAGCATGCACGTGCTCTCTGTGCATGGACCGGACCCGGACCACCTCTTTCTCGACCTTGGCAGCGAGTCTGACTTCCGGACATTCAAGATTCTGGTGAAGCCTGGCGCCAAGCTTGGTCCGGCTCCCCCAACCGCAACGGCCTATTATCTCCATGAAATCGCAATCGACTTCAACGGCGACGGCACCCTCGACGTCGTGACTACCAACGAGACGACCTGTAGCTGGACGTTCCCCGAGCCCGCGAATGGCATCAAGGAGAGCACCTCAATTGCGTTGCGCCTCACCTTCTATGACATCCAGGGGCGCCCAGTGGCAACTCGATACGCGTCCATACCCGTCACGGTTTACGCCGCTCCCCGTGTGTTTCGAAACACGGACAACGACGTATTTGTCCAACTGCGCGACGAAGACTGCACGGACAAAATCCCACTGCTATTCGTCGAGGGCATTGACCCCGGCAACGAAGTGTTCCAAAACACCTATTATGAAGGGCTCGAGGATCTCATCACGGCGGGTCTCTACCCATATGGCTATGAGGTATTCATCCTGAACTTCAAGGAGGGCGGGGGCGACCTGCGGCATAATGCCGAGGTTCTCACGCAGGCTCTGGGGAAGATCCACGAGCTCGCGCCAAATGAGCAGATTGGCGTGTTGGGTGTATCAATGGGGGGGTTGATTGCGCGATATGCGCTGGCGAAGGCGGAAAGCGAATCCGTACCACACCATGTGGGCTTGTACGTCTCACTCGACTCGCCACATCAGGGGGCTCATGTAAACCGCTTTCTGCAAGAACAGATCAAGCAGGCGAGCACGCAAAACGCTGGCATTCTCGCACTTCAACAAAGGTTGGACTGTATGGCCGCGAAGCAACTGCTGGCCTACAATAGCTTTGACCCAACGGGATACGAAAGCGCCTCGTTCTTTGATGAGTTGAACGCGTTGAACGGTGACGGTTATCCTCATCAGAGCTACAATGTGGCGGTAAGCAACGGACACTACAATGCGAGCCACCCCATTGAGTGGGTCAATACGCCGCTGGGCACTCTGAAGGTCTATACAGAGGGCTTATGGGAACAGTCATTCGAGTGGAACATCTCGGCTGAGGCGACGGATTGTGGGTCGGGCAGCCTGAACCGACTCGAGACACACTATGCGAGTTCGCTGCCACTGCCATCGGTCCCGATGCTCTTCAATGCGTACTATGAGGTCAATATCAACTTTGACCCTGTGTACATGCCGACATGGTCCACGCTGGACCTGCAGGGTTTCGACGTGGATGAGAGTACCGGGAACCTGTCGCCGATTGGGACGTCGAAGTTCGATGACGTGCTTGTGCAGACGACGCCACTGCATCATACGGACTTCGCCCTCGCAACTAAGACGAAGCTGCTCGGATGGCTAGGCAACGTCTATCCTCTGAGAATGAGCGGGTCGACAGTATCGAAGACGACCGCGTGGCCCGGCGAGCAAGCGCAATGCACGGTTAGCTTCGGAGGGGGGAGCGGGAGCTATACGTATGATTGGGAGTATCGCGACATTGGCCACTCGCTGGGCGAGTTTGCCTGGACTGACTTCAGTTCGAGCATCAGCGCTTCGGTCACGGTAACGAGTTGGTATGACAAGCAGGTGCGCGTGACCGTCTCGGATGGCGTGACCTCTGTGTGTGACACGCTGCCATGCATCGCGAACTTGTCGAGCTCGGCGAGCCCCATCGCGACGGTGGCGGGGTGGGGAGTGCTTCCGGCCGGTGCGGGTGGCACATGGACGGCGAACGCGTACCAAGGGCAGAAGTGCGGGGCCTTCACCTACGAGTGGCGGATTCGGCCCTACGGCAGCCCGAGCTGGTCGGGCGTCATCGGCACTCTGCCGACGCTGATGTGGCCAACGTACACCTCGACGGCGACGGAGTTGCAACTGAAGGTGTTTGGCGCCGCGACCGGCACCACCACGCGGACCATCTGGCAGAGCCCGGGACCAGTCACGGACTTGGCTCCGGAGGCACTCGCCCCGGAGGAGATCTGGGTGACGTGGACCGCCCCGGGAGTACCTGGGCTGACGGGCCAGGTGACCGCATATGACGCGCGTTATGGAGAGGTGCCAATCAACAGCGACGTCGCCTTCTATGCGAGCACGCAGGTGGCAACCGGCACACCGAAGAGCCCGGGAGAGTGGGAGGAGCTGATCATCTCTGGGCTGCAGTGCGATCAGTACTACTACATCGCCCTGAAGGTGCAGGACGAGTCAGGCGCTTGGTCGCCGATCAGCAATGTTGTGCACGCGCGCACCATCGCCGGCGGCGGGTGTGGCGGAGGCGGGTTTGGCCTTGCGCCGGGTGGTGCCGCGGCCGGTGCAATCGGCGTCGGAGACAGCGAGTCCAACCTGGTCGCCGGCGATGGTGGTGGCTCCTTTACACTGAACTGGCAGGTGGTGGAAGCCGGAGGGACCTTGACGGTCGGCTGCATTCCAGATGTTGCTGGAACCGAGCAGTCAGTGCTTACCCGAACCGCAAAGTCGGGTCAAGACTCCACGCTGATGACAGGGCTGGAATCGCGCCAGTGGACTACGTGTGGGCTCGCCCTGAGATCCCGGGACGAGCAGTTGATCCTGGGCGAGGGCTGGCGACCGATCGGGCTTGCTGGCACTGCCGTGGCCGCAGATGCTGGAAACGAACAGTATGCGATCGAAGGTGTGAGCCTGACGCACGATGGCCTCACCGAGGTCCTGGACGCGACAGCGTGGGGAAGTGCGTTCGGTGGATTGGCGGTCGGTGACAATCTGCGGGTCGAGTATACAAAGACCGGAGTTGAGGCGGCAGACCGTGCTGTCACCGCGTGGCTCCTGCTGGAAGGTCCGGCCGGAACCGAGCCCATGCTCGGGCGCGCCCCTGAGCCGGTGGAGGCAGTCAGCACCGCACCGGAGAGGCTGGAGCTACGTATTCTCGGTTCGCGTGACAGCGGCTCACCGGTTCGCTTTGAACTCGGGCTTCCGCGGCCGGGCCTAGCAAAGCTCGAGGTGATCGATGTCACCGGTCGTCGCGTATGCGAACTCGTCAACGGATGGCGGCCTGAGGGGCGGCATGCCGTAACGTGGGGTGGGCGGGATGGCGCCGGTCGGCAGGTCAGTGCTGGCGTCTACTTCTGCCGACTCACGTGGGGCCACGAGCAGCGGGCCGCGAAGGTCCTGTGGGGAGGGGCGAGGTAGCGGCCCCGCCAAGGCGGAGCAGGTCGGGCGGCAGAGCCCAGTCCCGACTTGCTCCGCTTTTCTTTTTGGGGGGGGCGGAGGTAGCCGCACCGCGCACTGAACATGACTGTCCAGCACGCCGTTTCGCGAAGTGCTATCACTCGATTCTGCAGATGCGGTGCATGGAGCCTCTGGACCTCCGCGGGCACCACGATTGGCGGATCAACAACGGCTGCCTAGCCACGGCCGCGACGGATGGACAAGGCGCCCGCGCTGCTTCACGAGGAATTTCAGGCCATTCATCAATGGCCTCGCCTAGAGTCCCAGAAGTTGCAGTAGCTTCAGTTCACGACGCTGTGCCGTGTCGCTCGCCTTCAACTTGAGGCTTGCATCGTTCAAGCCACTGCAGTCTCATGCTGCGATTCTGGGCGATACTGGTCGAGTTGACCTCATCTACCTCGGGGGTTACATGCGCTTCCGTCAGTTGTTTCTAGTCCTTGCAGTTCTCGCCTTTTTCGCTCATTCGGCGAGCGCGCAGGTCTTCGTCGGGCCCAATGTCGAATGGAACTACCTACAGTACCCCGAGGATGGTTTCGATGATTCAGGGAGCATGATTACCGTGGGTGGCAATTACCTGAATCCTGGCCTGCGGCTGGGATATCTCCTCCCTGGCGGTGTATGGACGGTCGCGACCGACATCGGGATTCAATCCGAGCATAGCGGCTCGTACAAGTACACGAACGTCCTACTGCAGCCGACCGTGGGATATGTCCTCCTGAGCGAGCGCACCACGAGTCCCTACCTCGCCGTTTCCGCTGGTTGGCACCACACCTCCTATCCCTTTGCGGACGTCTCCCGCTGGGCCGCTGGTGGCGCAGTGGGTGTCCGGCGTCGAGTCGCGGCCGGGCACGGGGTCATTCGTGCAGAGCTCAGGTACGAGCACTACACGGAGAAGGACACCGGAGGATTCGTCCTACCCGAAGCTGTCTTCGGGCTACGCGTGGGCTGTGACTTGCTTCTCACTCGGTAGCAGGACGGAGTTGGTGCCTGTCTTGTGTCGTTCTCGATAAGACCCTCGGGGTCCGGGGGAGAGAGTCTCTTGTGCGGGTCGTCAGAGTCTCGCGCCCCATCGGAGCGGGGGCGAGCGATCTCTCGAGGCGGGCCCCAATCCCTTCTTGACGCACGCTAGTGGCCAAGTGCAGTCTAGATCTTGTCGCTGCGGTGCTGGACTGAGACTTGAGCCCGTAACTGGGTAGCCGCTAGGTGGGCGTCGGTCGAGGGCAGTCAAGCCGAACCGGCTAGACGCCGGACCAGGCGACACTCGCGTCGAAAACCCCCGAAACGCGGACGTGGAATGGGAGGCCGCCATGTCCATGCGTTTCAGTGTGCGTTCCGCGATTACGTCCAAGCCTCGAGTCCGGCTGAGTGCGATGGGCCTGCGGGCGCTTGTCGCGTCCCTCGCGGTGGCCGGCTCCTCCTGCGCCCACGTTCCGCCGGAAGCCGTGGACCTCTCCCAGCGCATGGGTACGGATCTGGCCAGCGTTCACGCCGCGAACCGCGAGCTGGCCATCAGTTATTTCGCCACACTTCGTGCCCGAGTGGACGCGGTCGTTGATCAGGAGTACCGCCCGTTCGTGCTCGGTCAGGCCATCGAGACCACTCACCTGATCGAGGAGCTCGAGCGATCTCGACGGCCCGGAGCTGAACTGGACGCGCTGGACCTGATGCAGGTGTTCGTCGAAGAGGCTGTGGCCCGGATCGACTCATTCCGCTCGGAAGTCCGTGCGCCGATCGACGCGCAGGAGCGAGAAGTCCTGCGGCGGATCGGTGAAGCACACGAGGCGCTGGCCCGCGGCAACTCGGCCATCACCGCGCACCTGATCTCGCTGCGGAAGGTGCACACCGAGCAGGATGCACTCATGAGAGGCGCCGGGCTTCCGGGGGACACCCGTGATCTGTCAACGGTCACCCAAATCTCCCCAGTTGCGGTCACCGAAAACTCCCCACCCGGGGTGATCAACTGACGGCCTCGGTGGCCGCCTGGACGAGACCGGCTTTGAGCTTGTCCTTGAGCCGGTAGCTGTTGCCGCGGATGTTGACGGTGACGGCGTGGTGGAGCACCCGGTCGAGGATCGCCGCGGCGATGACGCGGTCGCCGAACACCTCGCCCCAGCTGCCGAACGCCTGGTTGCTGGTCAGGATGAGCGGGCCCTTCTCGTAGCGCCGGCTGATGAGCTGGAAGAACAGGTTGGCGCCGCTCTGGTCGATGGGCAGGTAACCAATCTCGTCGATGATCAGCAGCCGCGGCACCGTGTAGAGCTTGAGCTTTTCCTCGAGCCGCCCTTCGGCGAGGGCCTTGGTGAGCGTCGTGATCATGCCGGCGGCGGTGGTGAACAGGACGCGGTAGCCGCACTCGATGGCCTTGAGGCCCAGCCCGACGGCGAGGTGCGTCTTGCCGACGCCGGGCGGCCCGAGCAGGACGACGTTCTCGCCATGCTCGATGAAGTGGCAGCTCGCGAGCGACTGCAGCTGCTTGCGGTCGATCGAGGGCTGGTAGCCAAAGTCGAACGCGTCGAGGCTCTTCACGAACGGGAAGCGGGCGAGACTGGTGCGCATGGTGACGTTCTTGGACGTCTTCGAGGTCACCTCCTCGCTCAGCAGTTGGTCGAGGAAGTCGGCGTAGCTGAGTTCGGCGCCGGTGGCCTCCTGCAGCAGCGCCTCGATCCGCTCGCGGCTCTTGAACAGCCGCAGCCGCACCATCTGTGCGTGGAGGCGTTCGAGCTGGGGCGTGTTCATCGCTCACCTCCGGCGGCGGCGAGGGCGTCGTAGGTGGCGAGGTCGCGTTGCTCGACCGCGAACGCTTCGTGCACGATGGCGGACGACGACGGCAACGCGGTCGCCCGCCGCAGCCGTGCGTTGCGCGCCGCGGGGCCGGGGCCGTGTTCGGGCAGGACCACCAGCCCATGCCTCCCGGGGAGTTCGGCGTGCGCGGCCACCACGCGGCCGCGGTGGTGGATCTGCACCTGGCCGTCGCGGCGCTCGACCTCGACCGTGTGGCCGATCAGCGTGAACGGCACCGAGTAGCGGTTGGTGTCGAGGCTGACCAGGAAGTCGTCGGCGACGATGCGCACGAACCGCGCCTCGAGCTTGAAGCCCGGCCGGTTCGCCCGCGGCAACAGGTGGGCGTGCTCGTCGGCGAAGCGTTCGAGCGGAGCCTGGTGCGTGGTGCCGTGCACGCGCACGTCGGCGACCGTGGCGTTCCACTCGGCCCACTGCTCGCTGGCATCGACGAGGTCGACGAACGAGCGACCGGCGAGGAAGTTGCGCTTGAGGTACTTCACGCCCGACTCGACCTTGCCCTTGGTCCGTGCCCGGTACGGCCGGCACAGCCGTGGCTCGAAGCCCCAGTAGCGGGCGAAGCTGCGGAACGTCTCGTTCCACACCACGCCGCCCGAGCCGTCGGGACTGCAGATCGTCCGCGGCCGGTCGTACAGGTGCTCGCGCGTGTGACCGCCGAAGTGGTCGAACGCCCGCTCGTGCGCGTCGAGGAACTGCGGCACGCGCTCGTTCAGCGCCGGCTCCATGTAGTGCCGCCGGCTGTAGCCCAGCGTCAGCACGAAGAAGTGCAGCACCACCGGCTGGTGGCGGAAGTGCACGCGGGCGGCGCCCCAGTCGACCTGGCTCTGCTGGCCCGGCGGCGTCTCGAAGCGGACGCTCGCCCGCTCGGCGAGCGACTCGACCGCACGCAGGGGCTGCACGAACCGGCGCACGGTGTCGTAGCCACCGGTGAAGCCGCGCAGCCGGAGCTCCTGGAACAGCACCTGTGCCGAGTAGCCCACCTGCGGCGCGCGCACACGCAGGAACTCGGCGTGCTCGGCCAGCAGCGTGTCGGCGCGTGCCGGCCGCTGGTAGGGCCGCCACGCCTCCTGCCTCAGGCAGCGGCGGACGGTCTTGCGATCGAGATCCAGGCGGCGGGCGATCTCGGCGATCGGGAGCTGCTCGTCGCGGGCCATCCGGTGGATCTCCCGCCAGCGGTCTTCCTGGACCATGCGTTCCTCCTCGAGGCGACATGCCTCGGGCGCCATGGTTCCACGTTCATGAACGACGGCTTCCTCCATCCCGAACCTCCTCCGTGGGGAGTGTCGGGTGGGGACTTTTCAATGCCGATCACTGAGGAACTTTGCATGCCTGATGACAGCCGCCGAGAAAAGGCCTGAGGCGGTCCTCCGCGGCTTTCAAGAGTTGACCACCTGTCGCGAACGCGTTATCTTACAGGGGTAGGGGAACTTACGCTCACAATGCCCGCCCTCCCCGAGGTGACTGCCATGCCGGATGCGAACCCAGACGGCACCGGGACTGTCGGCGCCCTCCTGCGCGAGTTCCTCCTTCATCTCCGCTACACGTTCGCCGGCAAGCTCCAGTATCTGGGTACGACGACCGATCTGGACCAACAACTCACGTCTATTCGCGACATCGATGCCTTGCTTGTCCTCACAGAGCTTGACGAGGCGCTGCTCGGCTTTGCTTGGCGCCTCATGAGCCGGATTCACGAGAAGCACAACATCATACTCCACGTCCGGATCACCGCGCAGGGTGACGTGGCGGGTATTCCACTTCCAAACCAGCACTTGCTTCAGATCTTCCTGAACGACATTCACGGCGCCAACCCCCTTGCAACAATGTCCATCGACGCCCAACTGCTTAGAGCCGCTTGTCAGGAGCGCGTCCATGAGCAAGAAAGGCGCATTATTGAGTTGCTGCCACAGTTACCGGCCAATGCCAACTTGGTGACGGAGATCGCCCAGTGCATTTTCGATGCCGGGCGGGCCTTTCTTATCATCGCTGGTCGCCCTGAGGCGACGAAGAATGGCGCAGTGGAGCGCTTCGGCCGAGAGTACCCGGAATTCACCGAGATTCAGGTCGCCCACCGCGCCTACCTAGCCCCGCAGAGCATCGTCGACATTGGTGCTTTTGTCTTGGACGCTCTGGCTTTCGTGAAGCACCTGCTTTACCGGCTGAACTGCCCGCCGCCGGAGGAGCGCGTGCTGCTCGTCAACACCCCATCTTCGCTTGTCGCCCATCCCCGCGGTGACGCGCTCTCTGCCGACCACAACATGCCACTCGGTCTTGTGTGCATTGGATCCTACCTGCGGGCACACGGCATCCAAGTGGACATTCTGGACGCCTATGCTCTGAACTTGGGTGCGCTGGCCACGGTCGATCGGGTGGTACGAAATCCGACCATTCCGCACATCGTCGGCTTCAACGTCTGCTCTCCCAACATCCACATCGCCCATCGCATCGCCGGCTACCTGAAGCGGATCTCTCCGGCGATCACCGTGGTGTGCGGTGGCCCGCACGCCACGCTTGCCTCGCAACACACGCTATCGACGGGTTCGGTGGATTTCGTGGTCGCTGGCGAAGGAGAGGTGCCGATGCTCGAACTCGTCCAGCGCATTCTCGGAGGACAGTCCATCGAGGGTGTTGCCATCCCGGGCGTCTTGCGCGCGCACTCCGGGCACTTGGCCGGCATTCCGGCACCGACCGTCCTTCCCCTTGATGACCTCCCGCCGCCAGATTTCAGCCTCTTGCCGCTTGAGAGCTACTTTCGCGTCCGGAAGCGTTTGTACATCCATACTTCGCGCGGCTGCGCCTTCCATTGCATCTACTGTTCGGTCCCAGGCGCGTTCGGTCACGTCGTTCGCGAAGCTTCGATGAGCCAGTTGGTTGCTCACGTCGCCGCCCTGGCAGGCACCTTCGGGATCGAGGAGTACCAGGTGGTGGACGACAACTTCTCGCACCACAATGGCGCCAGAATCGCGGCTTTCTGTCACGAGTTGCTGAGTCGCAATCTTGCGATTCGCTGGAAGTGCCAGGCGCGGGCGGACCAACTCGACGCGACGACCATCACCCTGATGGCTCGCACGGGGTGCTTCGAAGTGGACATGGGCATTGAGAGCGGCGACTCGCGGGTGCAGAAGTACATCAGGAAACACCTAGATCTGACGCGGACTGCGGAGGTCGTCGCGCTCCTGCATGCGGCTGGCATTCATGCCAAGGCCTTCTTCATGCTTGGTTTTCCCAACGAAGAGTGGGATCAGCTCCAGCGCACCATCAACTTCGCGATCGAACTCAAGGGCCGGGGACTCGGAGATGTCGCCTTCTTCCCCGTCATGCCCTTCCCAGGCACCGAGGTAGCGCGACAGACCGGTCGCACTGTTCACCAAGGTGCCGTGGTCGAGGAAGTGGACGTGTTTGATCGGTCGTTCGCGGCGCATCGCCTTCGCAAGTACGCGGCGCGGCCGGAAGTGTCTCTCAACCATTACTTCGATCCAATCGATCTGCGACACTTGGTGAAGTTTGCTTATGAGCATTTCGCATCCGGCACGTCGGTAAACGCCCTGAAGAAGGAGTTCGGTGAGTTCAAGCTCGTTGAAGAGAGTGCCGCGTATGGTCTTTAGGATCTTTCCGGGCGCCGCCACAGATCTCGTCACGCCCTTCCGTTGGGACCCCCGACACGGCGCATACGTTCGCTTGGTCGGGAACGGACGGCATAAAGCGAGCATCGCTATTGGCATGGTGGATGGTGCAGTAGTGGTCGAGGGCCCTGACTGGGCCAAACGGGCTGTGGCCGGTCAGCCACTGGCCGCTTGGCCTTCGCTTCGACCGTCTCTCGGACCTCGAACCTCGATCGCGTTTCGCCGCTTCGTCCAGACGACGCTCGTGGTCCCCACGTTCTCGGCGACACCCTGGGAAGCGTACGTGCGCGTGGTCCTCCGGCAGGTCGTGCGCGCCGGCGAGGCTAAGCGACGCCTGAGCCGGTTGGCCATGAACTTGGGGCCGACGAGCGGGTATGCCGTCGGCATGCCGACTCCGAGCCAACTGCGCGCGGTTGGCCACACTCGCCTGGTCCGCCTAGGAATGGGATTTCGCGCCGCCTGCCTAATCCGAGGGAGCAGGGCGTTTGACGAACACGGGCAGAGAAGGTCGTCTGGCCCCCTGCCCGGCATCGGCCCATGGTCAGCCAAGGTCCTGACCTCCGACCTCACCCACCGTCTGGACCAGTATCCGATGGACGATCTCAGTGGGGAGAAGATCCGAAAGACCTGCGGACTGGACCTGACCGCCGTTCCGTCGCCGTTTCGGGGCGATCTGTACGCCTATGGAGCAGCCTTCATGGAGACCTTGGCATGAATATCTACTTGGCCTTCCCCGTCTCAGGGACCATCGGTCCGCCTCCCGCTATGGTCAGACTGGCTGGGCGGCTCCGGCTTGCTGGCCATGACGTCACGCAGCCACGCAGGAACTCTGATCCGACAAGCCTAGTGAAGCGTAGTCTTGAGGCCTTAGCCCGGGCGGAGCTGATCATCGCCGACGTTTCGCTTCCCAGCCATGGTGTCGGCGTCGAGTTGGGGATCGCCCGGGCGAGTAGGAAGCCGTGCCTCCTTGTGGCCCGCACCGGCACGCATCCCTCGGAATTCCTCCGCAACTTGTACGGAGGGATTTGCGAGTATGGCGGGGATCGCGAACTTGTCGGAGTCGTGTTGACGCGGTTGGACGCCATTGAGGACTCGCTGGCCGTGACCTAACTAATAGGGTGCAGCCGACTTCGGTGTGCGCGAAAGAGCAGGTGTGTCAACGGTCACCCGCTCCTGGGTTCGTCGCTTCGGATGCATGCCCCGCAAGGAACCGAACGACGTCAATCAGAGCTAGCGAGTGCTCCTTCGAGGAGCTATCGCAGTACTCGCAGCAGCAGTACTTGACCGACGCGCGCTCGTCGTCATCGTTGTGGAGCGGGATCGCTCGGGTGTAGTCACAGCGGTAGGGCAGTCGCGACGCCCCGGCGACGTCGAGCGGTTCGCGACCTGATATGTCCAGCTCGAAGAGAACGGCGTCTTCATCGCACCCTGCACACGACTCAAGCTCATGAGTACCGCGTTGGGCTGCGAAGTGCTTTGCCCGCTCCTCGGACTCGGAGAAGGAGATGAAGCTGCTCGTCTGCAAGAAGCGCTCTTCGACTTCGCCGCCTGGGTTGACGTGTGCTCCAACGGCGCTCCACAGACCACGGCGCCTGACGTAGTCGGGGTCCCCACAAGCGGCAGTCGGCTCAAGATGCCGGCGACCCGGTAGAGCTCCATGGTCCCGCGGTCACTACTGAGATTGCTCCCCCGCCACAGCTTCATCGGCCTCACGACGACCGCCCCCACAAGGTTCCAGAGCAGCAGCTCAGATTGGCAGTTCGCACCACACTGTCCAATGATATCTCGACTCGTGCACGAAGCTCGCGTTTGAGATCTCGGCTGTTTCAGGTGCTAGAGTGTCGTGCCTCAGAGCGCATGTCCGAGCCCTCGGCGCAGGATAACATCCCACTCACCTTGGGGCGTCCAATGGCGATCGAACCACGCGACATCTACTTCACCGAAACCGGTGTAACTATCTCGGAATACCCCTACCCGCTCGTCTGAGACGAGGCCGATCCGGAAGGCCCGGGCACTGGTCCAGCCAGCCTCAGCAACGCCCTAACATTCATGGGCTGCATCACGATGGACTCACAACTCGAGTTGCTGAAGCAGCGGTACCTCACAATTACCCTGGAAGAGGGAACGGCGCTCCTGCACACCGTGCCACCCGAAGTGAAGATCGTGGCCAAGCTGGTCGGTCCGCTGCGTTCGGCGAAGGCCAGCTACATGCTTGGAGACATGCTCGGCGTCGTCACCCAGTGCGGCCTCGTCGCGGAAATGGTCGCGACGCTGCTGTTTGACATGGCGGAGTTGCGCCACAACGGCGCTCTGCTGGACGAATCGCTGCAACGCAATCTCTTTGGCAGACCCTTCGAGGAACTGGGCCAGCAGCGGCGGCTTGCCGTCCTTCGGGCCTATGATCTGATCACCGGCGACGAGTGGCAGGCCTTCGCAGCCATCAAGCGTTTGCGCAATAGGTACCTGCACGTCTTCTCGCACGAACCCACGGATCCAGAACAAGACGCGCTCACCGCATACAACCACGCCTATCAGCTCGTCTTCCGAGTGCTTGGATCGACCGATCCTGAGCGACCACAGATGCTAAGTAGCGCGTTGTGCTCATTCCTTGAGCGAAACGGGTGCCCGGTGCCGCTAGATGTGAAGTCTCACCACGTTGTTTACAGGTGAGCCCTGTTCAACCGGGGCCCTGGTGTCGGAAGTTGGTGGTGTTCAGGCCAGCCAACAGACGACCCCGAGGAGCCCCGGATGGACCTCCACAGTGGAGCACGCACCTGCCCTGCGAGTCGAGTCCTGCTCGTCACCCGCGTCACGGAACAGCGCTGGAGCGTGAGTGCCGCCGCTCATGCGGCCGGCATCAGTCGCGTCACGGCGCACAAGTGGTTGGCGCGCTGGCGCGACGATCAGGGGCTGCTCGACCGCCCCTCGCGTCCCCGCCGTAGCCCCGGCCGCACGCCGCGGATGTGGGAGGACATGATCGTCCTGCTGCGGCGTACTCGGATGACGGGGCCGAAGATCGCGCGGGAGCTCAAGCTCCCAGCCGCTACGGTGGCTCGGGTGCTCCAGCGGCACGGGCTGTCCCGACTGCGAGACCTCGAGCCCACGGTGCGCCCGGTGCGCTACGAGCATCGTCGTCCCGGGGACCTCGTCCACCTCGACGTGAAGAAGCTGGGGCGCATCGAGCGTCCCGGTCACCGCGTCAACGGCGACCGTACGACGCGCACGCGGGGTGCAGGCTGGGAGTACGTGCACGTCGCGATCGACGATGCCACCCGCGTGGCGTACGTCGAGATGCACCGCGACGAGACCGCACCCACCATGACGGGGTTCCTCCGCCGCGCGATCGCCTGGTTCCGCACCGTCGGCGTGCGGGTGCGCCGCATCCTCACCGACAACGGCTTCGGCTACCTCGCCCGACTGTTCGCGCAGGCCTGCGAGGAGCTGCGCATCCGCCATCGCCGCACTCGGCCGTATCGTCCCTGCACCAATGGCAAGGCCGAGCGCTTCATCCAGACGATGCTGCGCGAGTGGGCCTACGCCGTGGCCTACACCCACTCTCGTGTTCGCGCTCAGGCACTACCGCGCTGGCTGGCCCACTACAATCGACGGCGCCCGCACAGTAGTCTGGCGGGCGCCGCACCCTTCAGCCGACTTCTGGCACGCTGTAAACAACGTGCTTAGACATCACAGCTAGAACCGCCTCCGACCGTTCAGGCTCACATGTCGCGGCGTACGCCGCTTGCGGGTCGGCTGGTCCGTTAGTGCCGATCTCCCGAACTATTCCGGATACTCAAGGGTGGTGGACCTGAACTCTCGCACCGTGGTCAAGATCCTTAGATCCTCCTGCAGGGACACCGCCTCGCGCTCGTGCTCTTCGGTCCAGACTCGCCCGTCGAAGTACACGGCGTCCTCTGAACGCGTTTCGCGTTCGATGCCCGGCTCGGTGGCGATGCCCACGATATCCTCCGCCTCCGGGTACTTCAGCCTCGCGACGAGGCAGCACCACCCGAGGTACTGCCCCCGTACTTCCCGATACTCGGCATAGGGAACGTTGGGTGGGTGCGGGAACAGCAAGAACACGTAGTGGGGCTGGCCTGGCACCAGTGGCCTGCTGACCCGAATGCGACGATGAGTTACCGGCGTCGTTTCGAGCATGTCGACTAGCTGGAGCGAATACTCGCGCCGGGCCACCCGCGGTGCACGAGCCATGAAGCGCAGAACGCGCTCGGTGTCGGCGAAGCCCCCCTGGCTCACGGTGTATTGCGTGCCATTGAGCGCGTGATTGCCGAAGCTGTCGATCAACTTGTCCCAGATGTAGCTGATCTCATCAGCCTGGAGTTGGCGTGCCCGCTCGGGACTCGCCTGGAAGGACTCCCAGAATCCTTGGTCGAGGTGCAGAGAGTCGGGCGGCGGTTGCCCCTTCATTTCGAAGACAAAGTCGTGCTCCATGGCCGCGTTCATGTGTGTCAGGTAGTACGCGAGCAACTCCTCTTCGCCTGCCGCGGCGATGAAGGTAGCCCCTCGCAGCAGCGCCTCCCGCTTCTCCAGATACGCCAGGAAGTCCACCACCGTATCCCTAGAACTCATCAGGGCAATTAAGGACTCATCATCTAGGACATGAACGAACTGCTTCTCCGGAGCGAGATCGCCGACGCAGAATGGCAGCGTGTGGGCCTCCGCTCCGCGAAGCATGGTGTCAATCATGAGCGTCCCACTGTCGCCGAAGTGCTGTCGAACGTGTTCGGACACGCCATGCGCCACCACGATCAGGTGGAACCGCAGGGATGTTCGGGGAAGCTCCACGGGCAGCGGTTGCTGGCAGGCGCGATCGAGAAAGATGCGATCCGGCTGGCTGCTCAGCAGGCGCTGGGCGCCCCATGCCTGCTTCGCGGCGCCGTAGATCGCCTTCCGGAACCACCTCGACCACGCGAGGGGAAGATCCACTGCATGTGGAAACCGCGTGCCCTTGTCCGAGAAGATGATGACGTCAGAGCCACACACTACGAGGAGATCACACACCTCACGAACGCGCCCACCGATAAGCCCCTCGTCGCTTTGGGGGTTCGGGTAGCTCCAGAGCGAGAGGAACGTCTGCTCGCACAGGCGCCGAAGGTAGGCTTCTGCCTCTGTAACGCTCGCGCCCTTGACGATATTAGGTTGGGAAGCCATGTGTCCTCCCATTACAGCACGACTCGCCGCACCTTCGTCTCGTCGTAGTCTCTGAGGTCGACGACACAAGCCTTGCCACTGGCATCGGCAACGTCATGGCCGTTGGGGCAGCGGAACCGGAATGACTTCGGCCCCGCGCTCGGAGCCGTGATCTCGAAGATGGTGACTTCCCCGCAGTTCAGGCACTTGATCGGCGCGTTCACCCTGGCGCTGTTCAGCTCTGCCTCCGCTGGGAACGGGCGGGGGCCGCGGCCGGCCCCCCGTCGAGCTACTTCTTCTTCGGGCGCGGCTCGGTCACCGTCGTCTTCGGGTGCTTTCGCTCCGTACCCGTCTTCACGTACTGCCCGCTGCCGGCGTCGCGCTCGCTCCGCCCGCCGCTCTTCTTGGCTGCCATCCTGGGCTCCCGTTCGCAGGCCCTGCTCGAGCTTGCCGTCCGTGCTACAGTGAACTTCGTGCGGGTGGGGCGCCGGCGTTGGCGCGCCGACACCCCTTGCCCGCCACTCGTCCTACGCCGCCTGCTTGACCTGCACCTCAGCCGTCGGGACGTACTGCTTCATCAGCTGCACCGCGTGCTCGCAATCCTGGCGATTGTGGTAGCCCTCACCAGAATCGGCGATCACGCGCTTGTTCGTCGTCCAGAGCCGCCAGCGCCACTGGCGTCCCTGATCGACGTAGATGACGAAGATGAACACCTGTCGATCCTCCTTTCCGACTCTCGTTTCACCCGAGGAGAAACGGGCACCAGGCCTTGAGTCAGCCGCCCGGCTGTTTCGGACGCAGGCCCGCCGAGGGCCTGCACTCCGCCGGCATTTCTGGATCCACGACAGAACGCCAAAAAACGAGGAGCCCCTGCACCCACAGGGGCTCCTCATCGCTTTCGTAACGCCGCCTCGGCGCTCTGGGTTTGGCTCAGCCACGCGGCTTACCGCGCGTATTCTCGGGCCGCAGCATCCCTGGAGCGATCCGGTGAACGTCTCACGTCTGCTGATGACCGCGCGCGTGCGTGCGCGTGCGGCAGCACCCCTCACGACCCCACAGACGCCCGTGCTCGCGGTCGAGGCGGTGCGGACGTCTTACAGCGTGAACTCACTGCGCTTCTTGTTCCGGTCCTCGAACTGCCGCCTGGTCAGGCCCAGCTCTTCCTGAATCGTGTTGAAGATCTTCTCGATGTCCTCGGGGCTGTACTCGTAGACCCCCCGGTTGCTGCAGTTGCTGAGGATGCGTAGCCGCTCGAGCACGTGCTGCGTTCTCCGGGCGGCGATACGCACGAATCGGTCGCGCTTGCTCTCGGGGGCCTTGGCGGCGGCGGCTGAATCGTTCACTGGATCGCTCATGTTTGCGCACTATAGTCGGCCCGTGTGCTGGAATCAAGCCCTTAGCCACACAAATCGTCTCCCTTAGCAAGGGTGTTGATTTTCTATTGACGCCATTACGTCGACAATGTGCCATGGGAGGCCTATGTTGTGAAGCAATTGAAAAACGACTGTCCAGCCCGGCGGCTCGCGCTCGTCCCTTGCTTGCCGCGGGGGTATGGCTGCCGGCCCCTGGCCAAGGGCCGCGAGCGTGGCCGTTCTTGACCAGCGGGAGGTGGTCGGGGAGGTGGCTACAACAAACGAGCACGCGGCAGGACGGCCGAATCCGCCCCCGTGTCATTGGTCGCGCGGGGTTCCCCACCTGCGGTCATTGAAGGTCCCAAGCCGACTCGACTCGGGGAGGGGCAGCCCGGCACGTAACGAACCGCCCGAAGATGCGAAGCCCGACCTTCGGGCCACTCACCCTGAGGAGGTCTTCATGGTCTGCGAAGACCACTGGCAGGAGATCCGTGCTCTGCACCACGACGACCACGTGCCGATCGCCGAGATTGCCCGAGGTTACGTCTGGCGGCCCAGCCGGCCGGGCATGGGTTCGGACTCGACTGGCACGAGACCTAGTCCCATGCCCCCCTCAGAACGCTGGAGACCACCTCCACAGGTTCACCAGGCCCGTGGACCCCAAGGGGGGGCGGCTACCTGCCCGTTCGGCAGGGTGCCAGCGGGTGACGGCGCGGGTGACGGTGAACGGCCCTTGCAGTCGTTTCTTGGCCCCTCCTGGCCCCAAATGACCAGCGCCTCCACGGGAGCTAACCCATGGAGGCGCTTGGTGTTTCCTTGTGGCTCAACGTCTTCCCGGTTCGGGCGGCAGTTGGGGCCAATCAGGTTAAAAGTCAGGTGCTCTACCGACTGAGCTAACGGGTCACTCGAGGACACGATCGAGCTCACAACGCGGGCTTCGCAGCGGACCGCTGACGAGGAATCCACGTACGGCGCACAGAGTTATAGGAGGAAGGCTTCGCCGAGGCAACCACGCTTCGAAGCGCGCGGGAAGGCAGGCGACGTGGGTCGGATCGAGAGCACCTGAGTAACGGTCAGGTGCTCGCGAGCCAAGGCGCTTCCCTCCGGGCGTTGATCGGCTTGGCCTTGCGCCGGCAGAGGGTGAGCGCTGTGGCTGATTCCGTGCCTGAACGTACCGGCAACGACGTCGAATGAGAGCGCATCCCGCTCCGTGCGACCTGCCTGAACGCAGCGGCCGAGCATTCTCTCGCCGGGACGACCGAACCTCCGACCGCTTGCGATCGGGTGCACCCAGGCGTCCACTCGCATGCGTTTGAGGCGGCGCATGGAGTCCGGCGAACCGCGAGGGGCCTTCGATCGAGTGCCTACGCGCCCCTGCACTGGCGCGATGGCTTCGCGGCACGCGTGGAGTCGCTTCCGGTTGCGCAGGCCTTGAGCCCCTCGAACGCGCACCGAATGCTCCTGGCTGCGCCCCCCCCCCGAACGCGCCACCGGCATGCCCTCGATCTCATTTCCGAGGAGACTGTCCTATGCGACGCAATGGACTGCTTGCGGCGTTCCTGTTGCTTCTGCTTCCCACTTCGTCAACCGCGCTCCAACTCCATTGGAGTTCAGGCGCCGACACGCTCAGCTTCAGCACTGCCAGCCGCTGCACCCTGATCCTGCAGGCGGACTCGCTCGAAGCCAGGCTCCCAGGGGAGTGGCGACTTCTCTGGCTCGCCGACTCGGCCGGCGTCAACCTCGTGGAAGAGGACTCGCTGTCGGCCTGCCAGTCTTCAAGCGCCCGCGTCTCATCAATCGCTCCACCAACGACAGCCGCCGACAGCGCGGCCCACTTCGTGACCGCCAGCTTCTGCTCGCAGGGGTCCGGGGCCGCGACCATCGCCCGTTGGCTGCTCGACCAGCCGGGTGGCAGTTGCGGGCGGCTCAAGGTGGTCGCCCTCGACCCGACTGACCCTGACTCGAATCGCGTACTCGAGTCGAACGAAGTCACCTACAATCGCAGCGTGAGCGGAACTTACCCACCGGTCGTGCTGCGCGCGAGCCGTTCCCACCCGTCCGCTGAACTCCGCATCGAGGCGATCGGAACTGGGCTCGGCGAGGCGTCCCGCGTCGAAATCTCGGCGCCGGACACGTCGTGGCGCCTGGCGCTCGACGTGGCGCAGCAAAGCGATCGACGACTGACTGCCGTCGGGCGGGTGGCCGCGGACCTGCCGCCGTTCGTGCTGAACGTGAGTAGCTCCTCCGGCGGGCTGGGGATCGCCCCCCTAGCGGCGGACACGGCTTCACTGCTCACCATCCAGCCGGCATGCACGAACGAGATGAAGGAAATCAACGGCATCAGCCACGAGGACATCCAACCGAAGGACTTCGCGATGGTGGCCTCGCGGGACTCGTTCCACGTCTTCTACACCCGGCAGGACTACAACCTCCACGATAACCCCGAGCTGGACTCGAAGATCATCGGGCACAAACGCTCGCGCGACCTGTACAACTGGGATCCCGACGAGCACACGCTGCACTCGGTGGAGGCCGGGAACGGCGGCTCCTGGGATGCGAGCCACGTGTGGGCTCCGACGATCATCAAGAAACCCGGCGACATCACCTACCACATGCTGTACACGGGCGTGGACGCGAGCGGCGTTCAGCGAATCGGGGTGGCGACCTCGACCGACCTCAACGTCTGGACTCAAGACGCGACCGCCACGTTCGAGTCGAGCGACGTGTTTTGGGCCCAGTCGGGCACGACCGAGTTCCGCGATCCCTTCGTGATGGCCGATCCGGACTCGGCCGGACGTTACTTGCTGTACTTCGTCACCAGGACGCAGGCACGCGGCCGTTACGTGGTGGGCGTGGCCAGGACCAACCGCGACGATCCGGCCAATCTCCGCGACTGGAAGGACCCGCAGCCGTTGTGGAACACCGACCTCGTCCACACCAACGAGGCGGTCATCGAGTCGCCGCATGCGTTCAAGGACCCTGACGATCGCTGGTGGCTCTTCTTCACCGGCTACAACAGCGGCTCGGATCCCGCGTACGTGAGCTTCGAGACCAACGACGTCAGCCCCGCCGATCTCGACACCACGCGCTGGAGCGCCCCCGACACGCTGTACGCGATGTTCGGCGGCGACCAGAAGCTGCAGTACTGGCACGCCTCGGAGTACTACCGCTGGGGCCCGGGCTATGAGTACCTGATGGCGTTCAACGACAGCGAGCACTCGGTGGACATCTCGCAGATCTCGTGGCACGACCCGCACACCTTCGTCCTCACCGACTCCTGTCCACCGAGGGCCGCGCTCGACGTTCCCGCGCCTACTCGAACGACGGGGCTCGGGCTGGACATTCTCGGTGCCCATCCCGCCAGGGCGCCGGTCGCGTTCCGCATCCACGTGCCGCAAAGGATGCGGGTCGAACTCGCGATCTACGACCTCGCTGGCCGACGGGTGCGTACGCTTCTGAACGGCGAGCTTCAGGCGGGCGAGTCGGAAGCGAGCTGGGATGGCCTCGGAGGGCAGGGCGAGGCGGCGCGCGTTGGTGTCTACTTCTCCCGGCTGTCGGCGGCAGGTGGCCAGCGGGTCGCCAAGCTCGTGATGCTCCAGTGAGGGGATCGCGGACTGGTCTCTCGGGTGCCCGGCCGAGGCGCCATTGCCTGGCCTCCGGCCGCAATCACGGCAGACGTGCGCTCGGATGGGCGTGTTTGCTTGGGATCGTGGTGACGTCTCTGTTGGCGCGGTCGGCCATTCCCCAAGTCGTGGATTCGGCCCTGTGGGGAATGGGGCTTGCCAACGTCGGGGCGATGGTGAGATCAGGCAACACCCTCTACGTGGGCGGTGCGTTCAGCCATGTCGGCCCCAACACGGGGAGCGGAATCCCGCTCCAGTACGGCCGAGGCCTCGCCGCTCCGAACTGCGCGAAGGTGAACGGCGAGATCCTTGCGGCGATCGCCGACGCGGAGGGCGGCTGGTTCATCGGCGGCAGCTTCACCGCCGTCGGCGGCCGCCCGCGGCTCCACCTCGCCCACATCCTCGCCGACGGCGAGGTGGCGGAGTGGTCACCGGACCCGAACAAGCAAGTCCACGCCCTGGCGCTGTCCGGCGGGACTCTCTATGTCGGAGGGCAGTTCGACAGCATCGCCAACGAGCCGCGGAGCCTGATCGCGGCAGTGGATGTCAACAGCGGGCTGGCGACTTCGTGGGATCCGGGCGCACGGGACGTCCTTGCTCAGTACCCGGTCGTCGCGGCCCTGGCGGTGAGGCAGGACACGGTCTATGCCGGGGGCAACTTCCTGTCGATCGGCGGCCAACCTCGTCGCTACCTCGCCGCGGTGGATGCTCGCACGGGACAGGCTCTGGCGTGGGCCCCCGCCCCCAGCTACAGGGTCACGGCGATCGCGCTCGATGGGAACACCGCCTACGTGGGGGGGCGCTTCGCGCAGATCGGCGGCCAGTCTCGCCTGCTGGCCGCGGCGGTGGACCTCTCAACCGGAGCCGCCACGAGTTGGGATGCACGCATCACCAATCGCGTGCGTCAGTACTGGGAGCCTCCTCCCGAGGTCATGGCCCTCACGGTCCGGGAGGGTGAGGTGTTCATCGGTGGGCTGTTGGACAGCATCGGAGGTCAGCTCCGCACCGGTCTGGGCTCCGTGGACGCTTCGACCGGCACGGTGACGTCGTGGGATCCGCGGCCGGCCGGCGGTTTCCCCTACTCCTACGTGCGCGCACTGGCCGCGCGCGCGGACACGATCTACGTCGGCGGGTACTTCTCCACGATGCAGGGCATACCCCGGATGTGCTTGGCCGGAGTGGACGCCAAGTCCGCAGCCCCCACGGCCTGGGATCCGAGGCCCAACGACGAGGTCAACGCTCTGGTGGTGGATGACGAGTACATCTACGCCGCCGGCTACTACCACACACTGGGCCCCTGGCAGGTGCGCTACAACCTGGCGGCGTTCGACCTCACCACAGGCCTGCCCACCGAATGGAACCCCGACCCCGATGGTCTGGCCGTGTACTCCCTCGCGGTGGACGAGGGAATCGTCTACGCGGGTGGTGACTTCACTCACGTGGGTGGCCAGGCGCGCAGCGGGATCGCCGCACTGGACGCGGCAAGTGGGGCAGCAACGGCGTGGAACCCGTCCGCCAACGGCGCCGTCGGCGCCATGGTACTGCGCGACGACACGGTATACGTGGGTGGTGGTTTCACTCGCATCGGCGGACAGCCGAGGCGTGAGCTTGCAGCGCTCGATCTCACGACCGGCTTGGCGACAAGCTGGGACCCCAATGCCGGAAACGGCGCCGACATCGAAGCGATGATTCTGGATGGGAACACGATCTATGTGGGTGGAGCGTTCGTCACCATGGGCCCCGAACTGCGCACCGGCTTGGCGGCGGTGGACGCCACCACCGGGGCGGTCCTCCCCTGGCGAGCGGACGTCAGCGGGTGGGTGGAGGGCCTGGCATCAAGCGCCGGGAAGCTGTACGTCGCGGGGGTGTTCGACACCATCGCTGGTAAGCCCCGCACCTCGCTGGCGGCTGTTGATCTCGTCAGCGGAGCCGTGGCGGCGTGGGACCCGAGTCCGTCCGGACAGGTCGGGTCGATCCCCCACTACGGGCCACCGAGGCTGTACGCGGTGACGTCCCTCGGGCACGACATCTTCGTCGGCGGGAATTTCTCCCATGTCGGCGGGAAGCCTCGCGTCGGTTTGGCGGTATTGGACGACAGCCTCGGCAATGCGACGGATTGGAATCCGCGCGCGGATGAAGTCGTTTGGTCGCTGTTCGCCGATGGCTCGACGCTGTACGTCGGCGGCAAGTTCCGGACGATCGGCGGGCTGCCGACTGCCAGCCTGGCGAAGGTCTCCTTCCCGACGCCGCCCGGTCCTCCGGCTCCTGCCCTTGCCCTGGCGCAAAGCGCGCCCAATCCGGCACGCACGACGGCGATCATTCACTTCGCGCTTCCCGCCGCCGGACCAGTCACGCTCGAGGTCTTCGATGTCCAGGGCCGGCGCGTCGCGACCCTGCTCAACCACCAGATGCATGCGGCTGGCGGCCACGACGTTCTGGTCCGCGCCGACCAGTGGGGGTCGGGCGCGTACTTCTACCGACTGGAGACCGCGGGGCTGAGCGCTACTCGGAAGATGGTCGTCGTGGAGTGATATGGAGCGACCCTAGGTCAACGCGATAGTTGGTCTCCTGGCGGCCACCCTTCGGGGTGGCCGCAGGCTTTCCTGCCGATGATTCCTCGAGGACGACGGAGAAGGCCGGGCGCTTCGACGACGAGTCACACTGATATTCGCGGGTTGAACCGGCGTCCCGG